>NZ_CP090066.1:0-300000 GCF_021391535.1 Aurantimonas sp. HBX-1 | reverse complement strand
CGGATCCTTAGACCCCATAACCCGGTCCGGCTCCATCTTCTGCGTGATCCATGCCCGCACCGCTTGCTCCGACCAACCGACGCGGCCGGGGCTCAAAGTGATGGAGTTCGGAAAATCTCCGGAGCGGCAGAGACGCCAGATCGTCGACCGCGACAAGCCTACAATGGCGCGGACCTGTCGTATCGAGAGGATGCAGTCGGATGATTGAATGGAAGGCATGGCGGCAACCTCACGTTCTTGGATGTCGCTTTTTCTCCCAATCGGTTTCAGGTGTGAATGATCAGATACTTGTTTAATACGCGACAAACTGATTAGGCATCCGATTCCTCAGCTGCCCAGGCCGAGCATTTTTTTTGCACGGCAATCGCATAACGACGCAGCGTTGATCCGGAAATTTTTGCGATCTCCATCCCGCTCCTGGTTTTGGAAACCATTCGTGTTGCAACACTGAGATAGCGAAGAATTGGGCTGATCGAGTGCTCACACCCGCCGATCCGCAGCTTTAGCGCATCCTCTGATGTAGCTGTGTTCCAAGCAGCCATCAAAAGCAGAACAAAATGCTCCTTGTTGCTTGAAATAGCGAGCTTCAATGGAATTTTCCTAAGAAAATCTGCATGTGCTTCAAGATCCTCTGCCAGTCTTTCTAGGTATATCTCGGCGGAAGGGTTTCTTACCCGCAGCGCGATGGCTCTCGGCATGTTCCTGGAATTCCTAGCCTGCGCGCACGGAAGGTGCGGATGTATTTGAAAATTTCCTGGAAGAAATGCTTTGCCTGACACTGCTCGTTTGACGATTTTCGCCGACGCCCGCAATTGCTTTGCCTCTGCCCGAAGATCACGCTCAAGAACAGACGGAGACGGTGTCAGCTTCCAAGACTCAAAAAATCTTGCGTACATTATTCCAGCGTTGATGACTTCTCGAACACCTTCTTCTATAGTAATCTCTTTAATTTCTTTATTTCTCTGCATCTCCGTGCAAAGCTCATGGATTTTTTCCTTGGTCAAACCCTGATCGGAAAGAATATCGACAAGCTCATCAATTGAATACAATGAAACATCTATATGATGTCGAGCCTCATATATCTTCCTTTTCTCACGGGGATCATCATTTTTATCATTTAGAAGTGGTATTCGCCCCGTCCCATGGCAGCGCGGACACGTCACCCTGTCCTCTTCAAAGAAGCCGAGCTCGCCGGTGCCAACGCAGACAACACACCCGACGCCTGCCCATCTGTTGCTCATCGGATCGTGACCACATTGGAAGCCGGACAGCTCGTAATCCGGTTTAGCTCCCCTGCCCATGCCTCCAGCGCTCGGCGCTTCTCCGGCAGATAGCTATTGCGGTCGTAGATCCCCGTCACGGACGCCGTATCGCCGGTATCACTCGCGTGATTCAAGACCCGCGAGACGAGGAAGCGAGAAACGCTCAAGCGCTCGCTCGTCAATGCCGTCGCGCCCGTGCGCCGCAGATCGTGCGGGCGAATTCCTACAAGTCCTGCTTTCGCCGTCACCCGACGAAACGCATGGCTTAGCGCCGACGGGCCGATCGGCTCATCGGTTTTGCGCGGCGACGGGAACACGTACTGGCTTCCGCCGGCAAGCGCTTCCGCTTCATCGATCAGTTCAATCGCGAGCGGCGACAGCGGAACGATGTGCGTGCGGTGGTTTTTCGTTCGCTTGCCTGGAATGATCCATAGGCGAGCCTCGCGATCAATTTCGCTGCGGCGCATACCCGTGATCTCGGCCCGCCGCTGCAGCGTTACTGCAGCTAGAAGGATCGCAACGGAGACCGAGTGCGATACATAAACGCCGTCGGCTTTCTGAACATCTCGCAAAGCTCTCCAAAGCACTCCTAATTCGCCGTCGGTCAGCACCCGCTCGCGTGTCTGGAACTGCGGCACGGTGACAAACTGGCAGGGGTTCAGCACGACGATCTCCTGCCAGATGCCAAAGCTGTAGATCCCATGGAGGACCACTTTGCACTGACGCGCCGTACTCGGCGCATGTTCGTCTGCGACTGCATTAACTAGTGCCTGAACCCGGGCGCGTGTCAGATCCGACAGTTTCTCTTTCCCAAGTCTCGGCAGCACGTGTCTGTCGAAGTAGTAGCGCTCGCTCTTCAAGGTGCTCTGGCGCTTCTGACGGGCATTCGGTCGATGCCGGCCGGCCGCAGCCTCAGAGAAGTACCGAATGCCGACTTCAGCGACGGTTTCTAGCCTGCTCGTCTCAATCGCCTCCTGTTTGGCGGCTTTGCGGACTGCCGCTGGATCTTGTCCAGCGTGCACCCGCGCGCGCTCCGCGACCACGGCGGCTCGTGCGGCGGCTAGCGAAACATCGTCCAGTCGACCCAGAGAGATCCGCTTTTGCTCGTTTGCTGCGGTACGGTATCGGAAGGTCCAGGACTTCACACCCTGGGGAGTGACCCGCAGCGACAGTCCTCGCTCTTTGGTGTCGGCGAACTCTGTCAACTTGCATTCGTGCGGCTTCGCACTCCGGCAGAATGCGTCCGTAAGAGCGACTTTGGGCATCCCAATCTCCATGACCAAACAGTCGCCCGTGGTCACGCTCTGGTCCCGGAAAACCGAAACTTTCTGTGACCACGGGAAAGCGTCTGAAACATCCGATTAGCTGGATAGCCTGCTCTGTAGGGGAGATGCAACCATATGGAACGGATTGAATATACCCGGACACCATATTCCTAATCTGAGGGTCACTGGTTCAAATCCAGTCGGGATCACCATTCTTTCGAGCCATTTGCGACGAAGGGCACTTTGCCCGCTTGCCGGAGCTAGCCGCCCCAGATCCCGAACAGGGCGGCGAAGAACGCCGCCATGAAGGCGATCAGCTCGAGGCCCCAGTCATAGGCGTAGAGAAGGTTCAGCCCCGGGGTCAGCGCCCAGACCAGCTCGGCGAGCCCGATCCAGGAAATGCTGTTCTGGGTCCCGAACCACTTGGCGATCGCGATCACGTAGCCCTGGACGATCAGCCAGGCGGGGCCCAGCGTGGCGAAGGCCCGCAGCGTGCGCGCCCGCCGTACCGCCCGCGGCGACGAGAAGATCTCGATGGCGAGCGCCCAGATCACCAGCAGCGAGATCCACGACGAGACCAGCGCCGTGACGATCTGCAAGACAAGACTGAGGTCGGAGAACTGCACGAAACGCCTCCCCTGGCGGACAGAGGCATCCTGGCGGCAGAGGCGGGCGATTTTGCGCCGCCGCAATCAGTCAGCGAGCTTTTTCTCGACACGCTTCGGTGAACCGGCCTCACTTTCGCTCCCCCCGGGACCCGCCGCCCCGAGCCATCGCGCCGCCCCGGACCCCGCCCTCGAGGCCGCACGCCGAAACGGCGGGCCTTCGCGCCACGTGTCGCCGACCGGCGGAAGCATCGGCGGGCCGGCGGCCTGCAGGATCGGCGCCGCGCATCCCGGGGAATGCGTTTCGCCAACAGCGGCCTTGCGCGACATGCTTTGCCCTTGTCAGCCTTTCGGCGAGCGTCTAACTCCGGGCCGAAGCGTGCGGATGCCGGCTGTCGCCGGTATTGCCGGCACGGCTGACGACCGGCCCGGCGCTCGCCCGGGCCATGCCGAGGGACCGTCCATGACCTATGTCGTGACCGACAACTGCATCCGCTGCAAATACATGGATTGCGTGGAGGTGTGCCCGGTCGACTGCTTCTACGAAGGCGACAACATGCTCGTCATCCATCCCGACGAGTGCATCGACTGCGGTGTCTGCGAGCCGGAATGTCCCGCCGAGGCGATCAAGCCCGACACCGAGCCGGGTCTCGACAAGTGGCTGAAGATCAACACCGAATATGCCGAGAAGTGGCCGAACATCACGATCAAGCGGGAAGCGCCGGGCGACGCCAAGGAGCATGACGGCGAGGAAGGCAAGTTCGAGAAGTACTTCTCGCCGGAACCCGGCCAGGGCGACTGAGCCCGCCCGGCCGGCGCCCGTCCGCGGCGCCGGTCTGCGGCGCCCCGCCCGGGGCGTCCCCCACTTCTAGCTTTCGTCCCTGAGCCGGTCGAGCTGGCGGCGTTCGCGCTTGGTCGGCGGGCGGTCGGACGGCCGGTAGCCGGTCTCCGGTTCGGCAGGCAGGTCCCCTGGCTTCGGCCCCGGCGGGGTGATGTCCTCGAACAGGCCCGCCGCCTCGCTGGCCGGGCCGCGCCGGACGCCCGGGTCGCGGACCGTGAGGATGCGGATGCCGCTCTTCAGGCTGAGCGTCAGCGTGTCGCCGGGCCGCACCAGCCGGGCCGCACTGTCGATCTTGTCGCGATTGACCCGGACGGCGCCCGCCTGGACCAGCTTCTGGGCGAGGCTGCGCGACTTCGCCACGCGGGCGAAGAACAGCCATTTGTCGACGCGCTGCCCGGTTTCAGCCATCGCGCCGCCGGTCCATCCTACTTGCCGAGCTTGTCCCGGAGCGCCGCGAGCTTGGCGAAGGGCGAATCGGGGTCGGCGACGCGCTGGGGCTTGGCCTGCTGCGGCTGCTCGAAGCGGCGCGACTGGCGCTCCTCGCCGCCGGCACGATCCTTCTTCCAGTCCTTGTCGGGACGCGACTTGTCGGGCCGTCCGCGGCCCTTGCCGCCGGCGAACTTGCCGCCGCCCTCCTTGTCGCCGGTGCGCTGCGCCGTGCCACGCTCGCGGGCCGGACGCTCGCCCTCGGGCGCTGCGTTGCGTTCGCCGCCACGCTCGTTGCCGGCGCCGCGGCCCCTGCCGCGATTCTGGCCGGGGCGCTGGTTCGGACGGCCGCCGGCGCGCTGCGGCCGCCAGACCTGGATGATCCGGGCGGGCTCCGGCGCGGCCGGCTCAGGCGCGGCGGCTTCCGCCGTGTCGGCGGCAGCGGGCTCGGCGGCGGCGGGGGCCGCCGTCGCAGTGTCCTTTGCGGGGCCGACCGCTTCCTCGAGCGTGCTGACGGCCTCGTCGACCAGGGCCGCGACCTCGGGCGTTGCGGCCGCCGGGGCATCGGACGCGACGACCGGAGACGCCTCGTCCGCCGGTGCCGCCGGTTCGGATGCCGTCGCCGCCGCGTCGGGCGCTGCAGCGGCCGGCTCGCCGGCCGCGTCTGCACCGGCCGGCGAGGCAGCCTCAGTAGCGGGCTCTTCGTCGGCCACGATGCCGAGGGACGCCGCATCGTTGCCCGACGCTTCCGGCGCGGCCGTCTCGGGCGCGTCCTCGGCAGCGGCGACCGTGTCGCCCGCCGCTTCCGGCGCGGTCTCTTCGCCGGATGCCGCGTCGCCCGTCGCGGGCTGCGGCGCGTCCGCCGTGGCGGCCGCCTCCGCCGCCTTGCGGGCCGCTTCCTGGCGCGCGGCGGCTTCCGCCGCGACGGCCTCGGCGTCGAGCCGCTGCAATTCGGCCTCGACGGCCGGGGCTTCCATGCCTTCCGGCCGGTAGCCGAGGCCCTTGAGGATTTCTTCCATGTCCTCGGCGGTGGCGCCGAGAATCGACATCATCGCCGGGGTCACCAGGAACTGCGCGCCGTTATAGGCGCCGTCCGGTCGCTTGCCGGTGCCGGGCTTCCAGGCGAGCGCCGGGCGGATCAGGTCGGCGAGCCGCTCCAGTATGTCGACGCGCACCGCGCGCCGGCCGAGCAGGCGATAGCCCGCAAGGCCGTAGAACACCGGATCGAAGCTCGCGTCGGCGACGGCCGAGGTGCGGCCGGTCGCCAGGAGATGCGTCGCCTCGCCGTAGCCGGGGCGCTCGCGCCCGTCGTTCTTGATCGCCCAGAGCAGCGTGATCAGCGCGGCCGGGGCCGGCTTGATCAGCGCCGGCACGAAGATGTGGTAGGCGCCGAAGCGCACGCCGCAGCGCCGTAGCGCCGCGCGGGCGTCCTGCTCCAAGGCGCGGACCTCCTCGGCGACGTCGCGCCGCTGCAGGGTGCCGAGATTTTCGTAGAGCCGGTAGGCGATGCCCTTTGCCGTGCCCTGCAGCGCCTCGGCGGACTTCAGGTCCGCGAGCGGCTTCAGCACGGTGGAGACCTGGTAGGTGACGAAGCGCTCGGCCCGCGAGGCGACCTTGTCGCGCGCCGGCCCGGTCAGCTGCTCGTCGGCGAGCAGCACCACCTTCGGCGCGAGCACGTCGTCGCTGGCGGCAAGCGAGGCGATCGGCGCGCCGAGCCAGCGCACCAGCCCGTCCGAGGCCAGCGCCAGATCGCCGTTCGGCGCGTTGGCGAAGCGCTCGGCGCGCTTTTCGAACTCGCCGGCCAGTGCCTTCTGCGAAGCGGCGCGCACGGCCTTGCCGTCCGTTCCCTCGGTCCGGCCGTCCAGGGTGAACCTGAATCCCTGCAGCTCCCCGACAGGGTGGCCCTCGACCACCACCGTTCCGTCGCTGCCGATTTCAGCTTCCATTACCGCATTCTCTCTCAACCGTCTCATCAAGACGCTTGTCCTGCGGTCTACGAAGCGTTTCGTCAACCTGTCGTGAAGAGCGTCGGAAAGCCGGTCTTCGACCTCCCGCGTCTTTTCCTGCCAGTGTGTCGGATCGGCCAGCCATCCCGGCCGGTGCGAAATATAGGTCCAGGTGCGGATCTCGGCGATGCGCTGGGAGAGCGTGTCGATGTCGCCCTCGGCCCGGTCGGCGCGCAGCACCTGCGCCGCCATGTAGTCTTCCGCGACCCGTCCCCGGCTGGTCAGGTCGCCGTAGATCGTGGCGATGATCTCGGCATGCTGGGCCGGCGCGATGCGCCGGTAGTCCGGCAGCTTGCAAGCCTCCCACAGCAGTTCGACCCGCGCCGGCGTGGTGGCGCGGTCGGCGACGGCGGCGTCCTTCGACAGGAATTCCAGCGCCCGCTGGTCGACCGCCGGCAGCGATCGCGACAGCGACGGCGACGGCGGCAGCGCCTCCAGGCTGTTGCGCAACGCGCCGATCGAGGCGAAGTCGAATTCGCGGCTGCGCCACTGCAGCACCCTGACCGGCTGGAAGGCGTGCGCCTCAAGCGACTCGACCAGTTCCTGCGGCAGCGGATCCACCTTGCCGGTGACGCCGAACGTGCCGTCGCGCAGATGCCGCCCGGCGCGGCCGGCGATCTGGCCGAACTCGGCCGGCGTCAGCTGGCGGTACTGGAACCCGTCGAACTTCCAGTCCTGCGCGAAGGCGACGTGGTCGACGTCGAGATTGAGCCCCATGCCGATCGCGTCGGTGGCGACAAGGAAATCCACCTCGCCCGACTGGTAGAGCTCGACCTGGGCATTGCGGGTTCGCGGCGACAGCGCGCCCATCACCACCGCGGCCCCGCCGCGCTGGCGGCGGATCAGCTCGGCGATGGCATAGACCTCCTCGGCCGAGAAGGCGACGATGGCGGTGCGCCGCGGCAGGCGGGTTATCTTCTTCGACCCGGCATAGACGAGGTTCGACAGCCGCGGCCGCGTCACCGTGTTCATGCCCTTGAGCAGCCGCTGCAGCACGCCCTGCATGGTGGAGGAGCCCAGCAGCAGCGTCTCCTCGCGGCCCCGGGCGTGCAGGATGCGGTCGGTGAAGACGTGGCCGCGCTCGAGGTCGCTCGCCAGCTGCACCTCGTCGATGGCAACGAAGGCGGTGCCCGGATCGCGCGGCATCGCCTCGACGGTGCAGACCGAATAGCGCGCGTTGGGCGGCTTGATCTTCTCCTCGCCGGTGATCAGCGCGACGGCGCCGACGCCCACCCGGTCGCAGACCTTCTGGTAGACCTCGCGGGCGAGCAGGCGCAGCGGCAGGCCGATCGTCCCGGAGGAATGGGCGACCATGCGCTCGATGGCGAGGAAGGTCTTGCCGGTATTGGTGGGGCCCAGCACCGCGGTGACGTTTGTCCCATCGAAGCGGACGGTCTCGTGGACGGGGCGAAGTTCGGTCATCTGTCCCGCCTATGTGGGATCGCCCGGCCGTTGGAAAAGGCTTCGCGGCCGATTCGCAAGGTCGAGCCGATGGTTGCGACCGGACCGGTGCCTCGCGGCCGCAGCCCGGCCGCGTTCAGGACGGCTCGTCGCCTGCCGTTTTTTGGCCCTCGAGCATGTCAAAGGCGAAGCTGGTGGATGCCTGGTCGCCGCGCAAGCGCAGCGATCCGGCGCCCGCCACGAAGCGGCTGTCGCAGGCTTCCACCAGGGCGCCGCCGAGACCGAGCGCGTCGTCGAACAGCGCGACGACGAGGCGGTTCGGGCTCGGCGCCTGGCTGCATCCGGCCCGCGCCGTTGCCACCGCTTCCGCCGGGGGCAGCAGCGCCGCCAGCAGGCCTATCGCCATGGCGGGCGCGCGGCGCACGCCCTGGAGGCCGTGGATCAGCAGCCGCGCGTCGGCCGAAAGCCCGTCCGCGAAGGCACGGGCCGCCGCCACGTGATCGCGGACCGGCGCGGCGGCCGCGTCCGCCTCGTCGACGTCGTCGAAGGCGAGGATCAGCTGGCGCTCCGGCGCCAGGTCGCGTGGGCCGAGATAGCTGAGGTCCGGCGCCTTGATGGTGAGGACATGGGTCGGGTCGATCGCGGCGAAATGCCGGCGCGCCTCCGACTGGCCACGAACCACCAGGCGCCCGGGCCAGCCGGCCGCGTAATGCCGGCCGGAGCGGGCTTCGATGAATCCTGCCGTCACCGCTGGTCTCCCTGCCGCACGGACCTGTCACGGCCGTGGCGATCCCTGCCCCTCCTCCGAGAGACGGTTACAATTAGAACGATCGAATCGGTCCTGTCACCGTCGGCGTGCCGGCGGACCCCTCAAGGCCGCCTGCCAGGATGGGCGACGGCACCCTCCGGAGGCCCTGCGATGACCGTCCCAAAAAAATTTCTGCAGCAGTCGATTTTTTTTCGGAACCCTTCTTTTCGGTCCGCATTCTTAAGACACCCCCAAGCGATCATCCCCCCTCGATCGCGATGCAGACGGAAAAAGGCAGCTCCCCCTCGCTGCCTTTTTTCGCGTCTGGGGTCTGGTTTTGCGACCACAATCTCCCGCTTGATCCGGCTGGCTGACGATTTCGGTTGCGCTGCCGCGCCAACCCGTCCTAGGCGACGGGCTCCCGCCGCCACGAGCCCATCCTTATGCAAGCCGGCATTCTCCTGGCCTTCGCCTCCTACTTCGCCTTCGCGTGCGGCGACGCCGCGCTGAAGGGCGTCGGCGATCGCCTGCCGGTCTTCGAGATCGGCTTCTTCGTGTCGCTGTTCGCCCTGCTCCCGGCGCTGTTCACCAAGCGGCCGGAGGACAACTGGGGCAATGTCTTCGTGCCAAAGCGGCCCGGCCTCCTGACCATAAGGATGATCAGCGGCACGGTGGGCGGCATTCTCGGGGTCGTCGCCTTCACCACCCTGCCGCTGGCGGAAGCCTATGCGCTGATCTTCCTGCTGCCGGTGTTCGTCACGGTGTTCTCCTGGCTCGTGCTCAAGGAGCATATCGGCTGGCGACGCTGGCTGGCGGTGCTGGGCGGGCTGGTCGGCGTGCTGCTGGTGGTGCGACCGGGCTTCCGGGAGGTGCTGCCCGGCCACTTCGCGGCGCTG
Source organism: Aurantimonas sp. HBX-1 (assembly GCF_021391535.1). Taxonomy (GTDB): domain Bacteria; phylum Pseudomonadota; class Alphaproteobacteria; order Rhizobiales; family Rhizobiaceae; genus Aurantimonas. The sequence continues at coordinate 290,550 of NZ_CP090066.1, read as the reverse complement.
GGCGTCGCCGTCAGCGGCGCCATCACCGTCATCGTGCTGCGCGTGCTGGGGCCCTCGGAGCGGCGCATCACGCTGATCGGCGCGGTGCTGGTCGCCGCCATCCTGGTCAACGGCATCCTGATGATCCCCGACTACGAGACGCCGCATCACGGGCTCTGGCCGATCCTCATCCTCGGCGGCGTCTGCGCCGGCATGGGCCATCTGCTCATCGTCTTCGCGACGCGCCTCGCCCCGGCGGCAAGGGTGGCGCCGACGCAGTACAGCCAGATCGTCTGGGCGACGATCATCGGCGCCAGCTTCTTCGGCGAGTATCCCGACGCGCTGTCGCTCGCCGGCATGACCCTCGTCGCCGTCTCGGGCCTGTTCACCTTCGTGCGGGAGAAGGAAGTCGCCGACTGGCCGGACCGGGTTCCGCTGATCCGCAACCGCTGAGCGGCACCGCCTGCCGTTCGCACTTGCGAAGTGCCGCGTCCGGCGCGATCTTGAGCGGCCGCGGGAAGCCTCTATAAGCGGGCCCAGGCACCAAGGGGGAATGTTGCTTGACCATCCGTAAGATACTCGTCGCCAATCGGTCGGAAATCGCGATCCGGGTCTTCCGTGCCGCCAACGAGCTCGGCCTCAAGACCGTGGCGATCTGGGCGGAGGAGGACAAGCTCGCGCTGCACCGCTTCAAGGCCGACGAGAGCTACCAGGTCGGCCGCGGCCCGCATCTGACCCGCGACCTCGGGCCGATCGAGAGCTATCTGTCGATCGAGGAGATCATCCGGGTGGCGCGGCTCTCCGGCGCCGATGCCATCCATCCCGGCTACGGCCTGCTCTCCGAGAGCCCGGAATTCGTCGACGCCTGCACCGAGGCCGGCATCGTCTTCATCGGCCCGACCGCCGACACGATGCGCCGGCTCGGCAACAAGGTCGCCGCGCGCAATCTCGCCGTCGAACTGGGCGTGCCGGTCGTGCCCGCCACCGCGCCGCTGCCGGACGACATGGACGAGGTCCGACGCATGGCCGCCGAGATCGGCTTCCCGGTGATGCTGAAGGCCTCCTGGGGCGGCGGCGGCCGCGGCATGCGGGTGATCCGCGCCGAGAAGGACCTCGAGCGCGAGGTCACCGAGGGCAAGCGCGAGGCGATGGCCGCCTTCGGCAAGGACGAGGTCTATCTGGAGCGCCTGGTCGAGCGGGCCCGCCACGTCGAGGTGCAGATCCTCGGCGACACGCACGGCAACGTCGTCGACCTGTTCGAGCGTGACTGCTCGATCCAGCGGCGCAACCAGAAGGTCGTGGAGCGGGCGCCGGCGCCGTACCTCGACGACGCGCAGCGCCGCGAGATCGCCGGCTACGGCCGCAAGCTTGCCGATGCCACAAGCTATGTCGGCGCCGGCACGATCGAGTTCCTGATGGATGCCGACACCGGCGCCTTCTACTTCATCGAGGTCAACCCGCGCATCCAGGTCGAGCACACCGTGACCGAGGAGGTCACCGGCATCGACATCGTCAAGGCGCAGATCCACATCCTCGACGGCGCCGCGATCGGCACGCCGGAGAGCGGCGTGCCGCGCCAGGAGGACATCAAGCTCAACGGCCACGCCCTGCAGTGCCGGATCACCACCGAGGATCCCGAGCACAATTTCATTCCCGACTACGGCCGCATCACCGCCTATCGCGGCGCCACCGGCTTCGGCATCCGCCTCGACGGCGGCACCGCCTATTCCGGCGCGGTGATTACCCGCTTCTACGACCCGCTGCTGGAGAAGGTGACCGCCTGGGCGCCGACGCCGCAGGAGGCGATCGCCCGCATGGACCGTGCGCTGCGCGAGTTCCGCATCCGCGGCGTCGCCACCAACCTGACCTTCCTCGAGGCGATCATCGGCCACGAGAAGTTCCGCGACAATTCCTACACCACCAAGTTCATCGACGAGACGCCGGCGCTGTTCGAGCAGGTCAAGCGCCGCGACCGCGCCACCAAGCTCCTGACCTATCTCGCCGACGTCACCGTCAACGGCCATCCGGAGACCAAGAACCGCGCCCGCCCCTCGCCCGACCAGGCGCCGCCGGTGGCGCCGCTGTTCGAGGCGCCGATCATCCCCGGCACGCGGCAGAAGCTCGACGAGCTCGGCCCCGAGGGCTTCGCCACCTGGATGCGCGAACGGCGCGAGGTGCTGGTCACCGACACCACGATGCGCGACGGCCACCAGTCGCTGCTGGCGACGCGCATGCGCACCCATGACATCGTCGCCATCGCCGACGCCTATGCCCGCGCTTTGCCGCAGCTCCTCAGCCTCGAATGCTGGGGCGGCGCCACCTTCGACGTCGCCATGCGCTTCCTCACCGAGGATCCCTGGGAGCGGCTCGCGCTGATCCGCGAGAAAGCGCCCAACATCCTGCTGCAGATGCTGCTGCGCGGCTCCAACGGCGTCGGCTACACCAACTATCCCGACAACGTCGTCCGCCACTTCGTCGCCGAGGCGGCCAAGGGCGGGGTCGACCTGTTCCGCGTGTTCGACTGCCTGAACTGGGTCGAGAACATGCGCGTCTCGATGGACGCGGTGCGCGAGGCGGGCAAGCTCTGCGAGGGGGCGATCTGCTACACCGGCGACCTGTTCGACCCGGAACGCTCGAAATACGACCTCAAATACTACGTCGCCCTCGCCAAGGAGATGGAGGCGGCCGGCGCCCACATCCTCGGCGTCAAGGACATGGCAGGACTCCTGAAGCCGGCGGCGGCGCGCGTCCTGTTCAAGGCGCTGCGCGAGGAGGTCGGCCTGCCGATCCACTTCCACACCCACGACACGTCGGGGATTTCCGCCGCCACCGTGCTGGCCGCCATCGATTCCGGCGTCGACGCGGTGGATGCGGCGATGGACGCGGTCTCCGGCAACACCTCGCAGCCCTGCCTCGGCTCCATCGTCGAGGCGCTGAAGGGCACCGAGCGCGACCCCGGCCTGTCGTCCGAGGCGATCAGGCGGATCTCCTTCTACTGGGAGGCGACCCGCAACCAGTACGCCGCCTTCGAGAGCGATCTGAAGGGCCCCGCCTCGGAGGTCTATCTGCACGAGATGCCCGGCGGCCAGTTCACCAATCTCAAGGAGCAGGCCCGTTCGCTCGGCCTCGAGACGCGCTGGCACCAGGTGGCGCAGACCTATGCCGACGTGAACAAGATGTTCGGCGACATCGTCAAGGTGACGCCGTCCTCGAAGGTGGTGGGCGACATGGCGCTGATGATGGTCAGCCAGGACCTCACCGTCGCCGACGTTCTCGACCCGAAGAAGGACCTCGCCTTCCCCGATTCCGTCGTGTCGATGCTGCGCGGCGATCTCGGACAGCCGCCGTCGGGCTGGCCCGCCGACATCCAGGCCAAGGTGCTGAAGGGCGAGACGCCGATCACCGTGCGCCCCGGTTCGCTGCTGGAGGATGCCGACCTCGACGCCGAGCGCGTGGCCATCGAGGAGAAGCTCGAGCGCAAGCTGAGCGACCAGGAGTTCGCCTCCTATCTGATGTATCCGAAGGTCTTCACCGACTTCGCCGCCGTGCAGGAGCTCTACGGCCCGGTCTCGCGCCTGCCGACGCCGTCCTATTTCTACGGCATCGAGCAGGAGGGCGAGGTGCTGGTCGATCTCGAGCGCGGCAAGACGCTGGTCGTGCGCTGCCTCGGCATCGGCGAGACCGACGAGAAGGGCATGCGCACGGTGTTCTTCGAGCTGAACGGCCAGCCGCGCCGGGTGAAGGTGCCGGACCGGGCCCACGGCGCCGCCGGCGGTGCGGTCCGGCCGAAGGCCGACGTGACCAACCCGAACCATGTCGGCGCGCCGATGCCGGGCGTCGTCTCGACGCTCGCCGTGGCGCCCGGACAGACCGTGAAGGCCGGCGACGTGCTGCTTTCCATCGAGGCGATGAAGATGGAGACAGCGCTGCACGCCGAGCGCGACGGCACGATCGAGGCGGTGCACGTGACGGCCGGCGCCCAGATCGACGCCAAGGACCTGCTGGTGGTGTTCGCGGGCTGATAACCGGGCTGCGGGGAAGGGAAGCGGCGCGTCAGGTCGCTGCCTTTCCTCCAGCCGCCACAGGTGGGGCTATGCCGTCTCGTGGAGCCGTTGACGACCGCTGCCGGTTTGTGCATGTTCATGCCGATTGATGCACGATTGGCCGGCAGATGGCTCTACCTCTTCTCACTCTCGAACGACAGGAACGGATTCGCGCCCTGCTGGCCAGTGACGGTCGTGTGCTCGCGGCCGAGCTCGCCGACCGGTTCGGCGTTTCCGAAGATACGGTCCGGCGCGATCTCCGCGAACTGGCCGATGCTGGCCAGTGTCAGCGCGTGTACGGCGGAGCAGTCCCGGCTGCCCCAAGGGAAGGAAACCTGTCCGAGCGCCAGCGCATAGGGGCGTCACGCAAGTCCGCTTTGGCCAGAGCTCTTGCCCAGACGGTCGAGCCGGGCGCGTTACTGTTCATCGATGCCGGCTCGACCAATCTGGCCATCGCCGAAGCCCTACCCGAAGATTGCGGGCTGGCGGTCGTCACCAACGCGCCTTCGATCGCCAGCGCGCTCATGGAGCGGTCCGGCATCGAGACGATCCTGCTTGGCGGACGCGTTGACCCGGGAACGGGCGCATGTCTCGGGCCGAAGGCAATGGCTGACGCTTCGCTTTTCCGCCCGGACATTCTGGTGCTCGGGGCCTGCGGGGTCGATGCCGAACAAGGCGTCACCAGCCATGTCCTGGAAGAAGCCGAACTGAAGGCCGAGATTGCCTCCCGGGCCGCGCGTATCCTGGTGGCGGCGACGACGGACAAGCTGGGAACCGCCAGTTCCTATCGCGTCGTCCCGACCGAGCAAATTTCGCTCCTGTTCGTCGAGAACGACTGCCCGGCCTCCCTGCTGGCCCCTTTTAAGCGTCGCGGCACGGCCATTTGCCATGCCGGCCCGGAACCCGCCGATGCGGCGGCAGCGACCAAGCGCCGCGCCCGACGTTGACCCCATCCCGCGGGACGGCAGAAGCCGTTTCGCCATCTCAGACCTTAGCGAGACTTCGCGTGAACACTCCGCTCAATCCCCCGCGGCCTGCCGCCCGCCTAGCCTTCCCCGGGCCGCGCTTCGCCGTGTCGATCGCCTTCCTGATCAACGGCTTCGTGCTGGGTAGCTGGGCGCCGCAGGTGCCGGTGCTCGCCGCGCGGCTCGGCTATAGCGAGACCGCGCTCGGCCTGCTGATCCTGGTGTTCGGCCTCGGCGCCCTCACCGCGATGCCGCTGATCGGCATGGCGATCAGCAAGGGCGGGTCGAAGCGGCCGACTCTGGCGACGCAGCTGTTGCTGGCGGCATCCCTGCCGTTTCTCGCCTTCGCGCCGGCGACCGTCCTTGCCGTGCCCGCCGCCTTCTTCTTCGGCGTGACGCTGGGCGGCATGGACGTCGCGATGAACGCCAACGCCATCGCGGTGGAGAAGACCCGCGCCAAGGCGATCATGTCGTCCTGCCACGGCTTCTGGTCGCTCGGCGGTTTCGCCGGGGCGGCAGCCGGCGGGCCGCTGATCGCGGCGCTCGGCCATGAGGGCCACGCGCTGTTCGTCGGCGCCGTGACGCTGGCGCTGCTCTGGCCGGTCTCCCGCTTCGGCCTCGACGACCGGACGCTGCCCGTTACCGGCGCGGCTAAGCCGGCCGGCGGCCTGGCGGGCATCGTCGAGGCGGCACGGCGCGACCGCACGGCCCTGCTGAAGGCCCTGGCCATCGGCATCTTCACGCTGTTCGCGTTCTTTCCGGAGGGCGTTGCGATCGACTGGAGCGCATTGTTCCTGCGCCAGGATCTCGGCGTCGACGTCGCCGCCTCGGGATTTGCCTTCGCGGCCTTCTCGGCGGCGATGGCGCTGTTCCGCTTCGTCGGGGATCCGCTGCGCGACCGGTTCGGCTCGGTGCCGACGCTGGTGGTGTCGCTGTTCACCGCCTCGGCGGGCCTCTGCGTTATCGCGCTGTCGGGCGAACTGGCCCTGGTGCTGATCGGCTTCGCGGTAATGGGGATGGGTCTCGCCAACGTCGTCCCGGTGGCCTTTTCGGCGGCCGGCAATCTGCCGGGGCTGAAGCCCGGCATCGGCATCTCGATCGCGACGACGCTCGGCTATTCCGGCGCGCTGTTCGCGCCGTCGGTGGTGGGATTTGCCGCCGAGCGCTTCGGCTTCCCGACCGTGTTCCTGACGCTCGCCGCCCTGCTCGGCGTGCTGCTGGTCATGACGCCGCTGGTGCGCAATGCCGACCGGGTCAGACCAGGATCGGAGCGGCCCGAAGGCCGCCCCGGCGAGGTCCGCCCGTAGCGGCGGCTGGGCCTGCTAGATGCGGCCCATCAGCAGCAGCACCAGAATCACCAGCAGGATGACGCCGAGAATGCCCGAGGGACCGTAGCCCCAGCTGCCGGAGTAGCCCCAGGTCGGCAGCGCGCCGACGAGAAGCAGGATGATGATGATGAGAAGGATGGTGCCGAGACTCATGGTCGCTGTCCGTTCCGTGGCCTGACGATATTGTCGATCACAAACCCTTGAACGGTTGTCCCGGTTCCGCGGCACTCGCGGCCGCGGCAAGTTTTCGGTTAAGAAGGCGCGAACGCGTCAGGGCGGCCCGAACCCGCCGATCGCCACGAAGACCGCGATGAGCGTCAGGATGATGCCGAGGACGATGGTCGGCCGGTATCCCCACCGGCGGGAGAACGGCCAGACCGGCATGACCGCGACCAGCGCGAGGAAGACGAGGACGACGATGATCGGTCCGTATCCGACGGCCATGGTATGCTCCAACTGGGTGTCCGCCCTGCCATAGGGCAGCCGCGACCGGCGGCGCAACCCTTCGCGCCCGACGGTCATCCGCCCGACATCGAACGGCGGTGAATTGACAAGGCGGCGCGCAGGCGCCAACTCGCATCGTGAAATCGCACCCTCGGGGTTCGCCATGACCATCCAGACACCGATCGACCTCGTCGATGCCGATCCCTCGCCCCGCCGCCAGACGGTGGGCGTTCGCGTCGGCGGCGTGATGGTCGGCGGCGGCGCGCCGGTTGTCGTGCAGTCGATGACCAACACCGACACGGCCGACGTCGACGCGACGGTGGCGCAGGTCGCGGCCCTCGCCAAGGCCGGCTCGGAGATCGTCCGCATCACCGTCGACCGCGACGAGGCGGCGGCAGCCGTGCCGCGGGTCCGCGAGCGGCTCGACCGGCTGGGCGTCAACGTGCCGCTGGTCGGCGACTTCCACTATATCGGCCACAAGCTGCTCGCCGATCATCCGGCCTGCGCCGAGGCGCTGGCCAAGTACCGCATCAATCCCGGCAATGTCGGCTTCCGCGAGAAGCGCGACCGGCAGTTCACCGACATCGTCGAGATGGCGATCCGCTGGAACAAGCCGGTGCGGATCGGCGTGAACTGGGGCTCGCTCGACCAGGAACTGCTGACGCGGCTGATGGACGCCAACAGCGCGCTTCCCGTGCCGCGCACGGCCCGCGCCGTCACCCGCGAGGCGATCATCCAGTCGGCGCTGCTGTCGGCGGAACTCGCCGAGGAGATCGGCCTCGGCCGCGACCGCATCATCCTGTCGGCCAAGGTCAGTCAGGTGCAGGACCTGATCGCGGTCTATCGCGACCTGTCGCGGCGCACCGACCTCGCGCTGCATCTCGGCCTGACCGAGGCCGGCATGGGCTCGAAGGGCATCGTCGCCTCATCCGCCGCCATGGGGATCCTGCTGCAGGAAGGCATCGGCGACACGATCCGCGTCTCGCTGACGCCGAAGCCCGGCGGCGACCGCACCCAGGAGGTGCAGGTCGCGCAGGAACTGCTGCAGACCATGGGCTTCCGGCAGTTCGTGCCGATCGTCGCCGCGTGCCCCGGCTGCGGCCGCACCACCTCCACGGTGTTCCAGGAACTCGCCGAGACCATCCAGGCCGACCTTCGCCGCAACATGCCGGTGTGGCGCGAGCGCTATCCGGGCGTGGAGACGCTGAACGTCGCGGTGATGGGCTGCATCGTCAACGGGCCGGGTGAATCCAAGCACGCCGATATCGGCATTTCCCTGCCCGGCACCGGCGAGACGCCCGCCGCGCCGGTCTTCGTCGACGGCAAGAAGACCGTGACGCTGCGCGGCCCGGCGATCGCGGCGGATTTCCAGGTGATGGTCGCCGACTATATCGAGCGCCGCTTCGGGAGCGGCTCGACCGGGCTGTGACCGGCGGCCGGCTCTCCTTCCCGCACCCCCACGCGGCGACGCTCCGGTGCCGCCGGCCGATCGGCGCGGGCCCCGGCATGACCGCCCGCCCGCTGCGCCTTCTTCGGCCGATGGCGATGCTGCTCGCGGGGTCCCTTGGCATGGCGGCACTGGCTCCGGCAGGTGCTGGCGCGGAGACGCCGCCGGCCGGCTCGCTCGTCCTGCCCGCCCTGCCGTTTCCGCCGAGCCCGCCCTCCTTCACCACGGATCCTGCCGCCGGCCTCGTCGACGCGGCGGCGGCGCCGACCGCGGAGACGATCTGCCGGGTCATCGCCGCCAACGCGGCGGCGGTCGGCATGCCGGAAGCCTTCTTCGCCCGGCTGATCTGGAAGGAAAGCCGCTTCGACGCCGCCGCGGTCTCGCCGGTCGGCGCCCAGGGCATCGCCCAATTCATGCCCTACACGGCCGAGGAGCGCGGCCTCGCCGACCCTTACGACATGCGCTCGGCGATCCGCCATTCGGCGCTCTATCTGTCCGACCTTCGCGCCGAGCTCGGCAGCTGGGGGCTCGCGGCCGCCGCCTACAATGGCGGGATCAACCGGGTGAAGCGCTGGCTCGCCAGCGGCGGCACGCTGCCCTACGAGACCGAGGCCTATGTCGCCGACATCACCGCGCGGCCGGCGGACTGGTTCCGCGAGGCGGGACGCGAGATCGAGATCCGGCCGCTGGATCCCGAACGGAACTTCCAGGAGAGCTGCGCCCGCCTGCCGGTCATGAAGACGCGGGCGATCTTCGCCTCTCTCGACGGCGAGGAGAGCGCCCCGATGCGCCCCTGGGGCGTGCAGGTGGCGGGCCACGAGCAGCGCGCCGTCGCCATGCGGATGTTCGAGCGCGTCCGCGCCAGCCATCCGGGCCTCGTCAAGGAGGCGCCGATCGTCATGCGCAAGCGCACCGGGCCGCGCCGGACGATCTATGCGGTGAGGCTCGGGGCCGACAGCCGCGGCGAGGCCAACGCGCTCTGCCAGCAGCTGCGCGGCGCCGGCGCCGCCTGCATCGTGATGAAGAACTGAGCCGGCTTACCTGATCGCCGTGCTGTCCGGGAATCGGCCGTCAGTGCTGACGATGGGCCACGAAGCGGGCCGCCGCCAGCAAGGTCGCGCCGCGCTCGCCATAAGGCGACAGCTCCGCTTCCGCCTCGGCCACCAGCTCGCCGAGGCGCTGGCGGGTCCAGTCGTGGCCCTTGAGCGCCGGCAGGGTCTTCTTGCCGCGCTCGCGGTCCTTGCCGGCGGCCTTGCCGAGCGTCGCCGCATCGGCGGTCTCGTCGAGGAGATCGTCGGCGAGCTGGAAGGCGAGGCCGACCAGTTCGCCGAAGCGGCGCAGCCGCTGCCGATCGGCCGCGTCGGCGTCCGCCACCACCGGCCCCGCCTCGCAGGCGAAGGCGATCAGCGCGCCGGTCTTCATCGCCTGCATCGTGGCGATCTCGGCTTCCGTGAGGTCGCGGCTCTCCGCCGCCAGGTCCAGCGCCTGGCCGCCGACCATGCCGCCGGCCCCGGCGTCGCGCGCCAGCATCAGGACGAGCGCCGAGCGGGCGGCGAGCGACAGGCGCTCGGCGCCGGCGATGAGCCCGAAGGCGAGCGTCAGCAGGCCGTCGCCGGCAAGGATCGCCGTCGCCTCGTCATAGGCCTTGTGGACCGTCGGCTTGCCGCGCCTGAGGTCGTCGTCGTCCATCGCCGGCAGGTCGTCGTGGACGAGCGAGTAGCAGTGGACGCACTCCAGCGCGACGGCGGCATCCAGCGCATCCTCGGCCGACGCGCCGAACAGCGCCGCCGCCTCGATCAGCAGGAACGGCCGCAGCCGCTTGCCCCCGCCGAGCGCGCCGTGCGCCATCGCCGCGCGGACCCGTTCCGGCGCGCCGGCGAGCGGTCCGTCGCCGGCGAGCACCGTCGCCAGCCGCGCCTCGACGCGGGAAGCGGCGGCCGCCAGAAGTGCTTCGAATCCGTCGCCGTCCATCGCCCGATTCCTCGCCGTTCCGCTGCCGCGGCTTTGCGCGAGCCGTCCCCCCGGGTCAAGCCCGCCGCCGTTGCGAGGCGCCAAGCTCCCGGCTAAGGCTGGGCGATGAAACGTCGCCGTTGCCCCATCCTCGCAGCAGCCGCCGCTGGCGGCATCGGTGCGCCATGATCCGCCGGGTGCTCGCGGGGATCGCGATCGTCGTCGTGCTGCTCGTGGCGATCCCTTTGGTACTGACGCCGCTCTACGCGATCAGGGCGATCCATCCCGTCTCGACGCTGATGCTCGCCGACCACGTGGCCTTCCGTCCGGTGCTGCGCGACTGGTTGCCGATCGAGGATGTCGCGCCGGTGATGGTCTATTCGGTGCTGATGTCGGAGGACGGCCAGTTCTGCCGCCATGACGGCATCGACTGGGGCGAGATGCGCGCCGTGGTGGACGCCGCGCTCGCCGGCGAGGAGACCCGCGGCGCCTCGACCATCCCGATGCAGACGGTCAAGAACCTGTTTCTCTGGAACGACCGCTCCTACATCCGCAAGGCGCTGGAAGCGCCGCTGGCGATCTATTTCGACCTGCTCCTGTCGAAGCGGCGGATCATGGAAATCTATCTCAACGTCGTCGAGTGGGACAAAGGCGTCTATGGAATCGGCGCCGCCAGCCAGCATTATTTCGGCAAGCCGGCGAGCGAGCTGTCGGCGCGCCAGGCGGCGCTGCTGGCAGTGACGCTTCCGGCGCCCGGCACGCGCAATCCGGCCAATCCGGGCCCCGGCCTCGATCGCCTGGCGCGGCGGGTCGAGCGGCTGGCGAAAGCCTCGGGCGACTATGTCGGCTGCGTCAGGCCAGCCGAATCCGGCTGAGGAATTCGCCGCGCCCCTTCCCAAGGGCCCCATGCTTTGCTATGGGCTGCCTCGAATTCCCGTCACGGCGAAGCCTTGCGGCGATCTTCGATCGCTCGCCGGCGCATCCGGCGTGAGAGGGCGAAGCGACGGGCCTGCGGCCCGGCGAGGCGCTGCGGGACCGGAACAGAGATGATTTTGCCGGCGCGCCATCGTGCAGCAGGCGACAGACCGAACGGAGCACGACATGGCCGTACCTAAACGCAAGACCAGCCCGTCGAAGCGCGGCATGCGCCGTTCGGCGGACGCCCTCAAGGCGCCGACCTACATCGAAGACAAGAATTCCGGCGAGCTGCGCCGCCCGCACCACATCGACCTGAAGACCGGGATGTATCGCGGCCGCCAGATCCTGACGGTCAAGGAAAAGGAGTAAGCCTTTACCGCGTCCGACGGCGGCTCCGGCCGCATGACATGACGAAGGCCGGTCCCCGCGGACCGGCTTTTTGCGTCCGCTCGGGCGCACGGTCGTTCATGACCTGAGCCCTGCAGAAGCCTCTGCTCCTGTGGCGGACCGCTTGGGCCGCTCGCGCCGGCTCCGCCGGGCTGCGCGCTACTTGTCGCCCTTGGCTTCCGCCGTCTTGGCGTCCAGCGCCTCGAGCCGCTTCTGCATCTGCGCCAGCTGCTGGCGCATCGCCTTGATGTCCTCCGGGCCGGCCTTGTCGCCCTCGTCGGACGCAGGCGCGCCGTTGCGTGCCTCGCCGGTCTCGCCGATCGCGCCGGCGATGAACGGGTTGAACATCGCCATCGCCTGGCGGAACATCTCGGTGTTGCGGCGGACCTGCGCTTCCATCATCTTCATCGGCGCCTGCGCCATGGCGCCGGGCATCTGGTCGCGAAAGCCTTCCTGCTCGCGCGAGAACGCGCTCATCGTCTGCTCCAGATAACCAGGGATCACCATCTGCATCTGGTCGCCGTAGAACCGGATCAGCTGCCGCAGGAAGGTGATCGGCATCAGGTTCTGCCCGCCCTTGTTCTCCTGCTCGAAGATGATCTGGGTCAGCACCGCATGGGTGATGTCCTCGCCGGTCTTGGCATCCTGGACGACGAATTCCTCGTTGCTCTTCACCATGCCCGCGAGATTCTCGAGCGTCACGTAGGTGCTGGTGCCGGTATTGTAGAGACGGCGGTTGGCGTATTTCTTGATGACCGTCACATCGGAATTCTTGGCCATTCCTCACCCCTTTTGCCGCTTCTGGACGGCCGAACGCTGCTTTGTGTGCAGTTGCGTCGCTGCGCCGCATAAATGATAGGCACAAAACCTGCCGCAATCCAAACGTTTCGCCGCAAGTCGCCGCAACCGCCGGGCTTTCCGGCCTTCATGACAGCGCGGCGACGGCAGCGGGCGCCGCAGTATCACTGCTCCCGTTGCGGCGCGGTATCCGCGCACCGCCGACACTCCCCGCTCCGTTGGGTCCGAGCAACGCCGGCGCCGTCGCGTCCCGTTTGCCAATGCGGCGCCGGATGCCCTATCTTTCGGCAACGACACGGACGAAGACGAACAAGGACATTCCTATGAGCAACGCACAATCGGTCGTCATCGTCGGCGCGGCGCGCACGCCGGTCGGCGCCTTCAACGGCGCCTTCGCCGACGTCCCGGCGCATGAACTCGGCGCGGCGGCCATCCGCGCGGCGCTGCAGCGCGCCGGGGTCGAGGCGGCCGAGGTCGACGAGGTGATCATGGGCCAGATCCTCACCGCCGGCGAGGGCCAGAACCCGGCCCGCCAGGCGGCGATGGAAGCCGGCATCCCGCAGGAGGCGACCGCCTGGGGGCTCAACCAGCTCTGCGGTTCCGGCCTGCGCACGGTGGCGATCGGCATGCAGCAGATCGCCATGGGCGACGCGAAGATCATCGTCGCCGGCGGCCAGGAATCGATGTCGATGGCCCCGCACGCGGCGCATCTGCGCAGCGGCCAGAAGATGGGCGACCTCAAGCTCGTCGACACGATGCTGAAGGACGGGCTGATCGACGCCTTCAACGGCTACCACATGGGCAACACCGCCGAGAACGTCTCGCGGCAGTGGCAGATCACCCGCGACATGCAGGACGAATTCGCCGTCAGGTCCCAGAACAAGGCGGAGGAAGCCCAGAAGGCCGGCCGGTTCAAGGACGAGATCACCCCGTTCACCGTCAAGGGCCGCAAGGGCGACACGCTGGTCGAGAACGACGAGTATATCAAGCACGGCACGACGCTGGAGAAGGTCCAGAAGCTGCGCCCGGCCTTCGACAAGGAGGGCTCGGTGACCGCCGCCAACGCCTCCGGCATCAATGACGGCGCCGCCGTCACGGTGCTGATGAGCGAGGCCGAGGCCGAACGGCGCGGGCTGACGCCGCTGGTGCGGATCGTCTCCTGGGCGACCGCCGGCGTCGATCCCGCCATCATGGGCACCGGGCCGATCCCCGCCTCGCGCCGGGCGCTGGAGAAGGCCGGCTGGTCGGTCGACGATCTCGACCTCGTCGAGGCCAACGAGGCCTTCGCCGCCCAGGCCTGCGCGGTCAACAAGGACCTCGGCTGGAACCCCGACATCGTCAACGTCAATGGCGGGGCGATCGCCATCGGCCATCCGATCGGCGCGTCCGGCAACCGCATCCTCAACACGCTGATCCACGAGATGATCCGCCGCGACGCCAAGAAGGGCCTCGCCACGCTCTGCATCGGCGGCGGCATGGGCGTCGCCATGTGCTTCGAACGCGGCTGAGACGGGAGAAGCGGCGGGGCAAGCTCGGGAGGCTGCTCCGCCGCCACGGCACCTACACAACAATGGGGAGGAATAAATGGGCAGAGTGGCCATCGTCACGGGTGGAACGCGCGGCATCGGCGCGGCTATCGCCACGGCGCTGCGCGACGCCGGGCACAAGGTCGCAGCGACCTATGCCGGCAACGACGAGAGGGCGAAGACCTTCAGCGCGGAGACCGGCATCGCAGTCCACAAATGGGACGTCTCGTCCTATGACGACTGTGCTGCCGGCATCGCCCGGGTGGAGGCCGATCTCGGACCCGTCGAGATCCTCGTCAACAATGCCGGCATCACGCAGGACGCGATGTTCCACAAGATGACCCCGCAGCAATGGCAGGCGGTCATCGGCACCAATCTCAGCGGCCTCTTCAACATGACGCGGCCGGTCTGGGAGGGCATGCGCGACCGCGGCTTCGGCCGCATCGTCAACATCTCGTCGATCAACGGCCAGAAGGGCCAGGCCGGCCAGGTCAACTATGCCGCCGCCAAGGCCGGCGACCTCGGCTTCACCAAGGCGCTGGCCCAGGAAGGTGCCAAGAAGGGCATCACCGTCAACGCCGTATGCCCCGGCTACATCAACACCGACATGATGGCGACGATCTCCGACGACATCATGCAGAAGCACATCCTGCCGCAGATCCCGGTCGGGCGGCTGGGCGAGGCCGACGAGATCGCCCGCTGCGTGGTCTTCCTCGCTTCCGACGACGCCGGCTTCATCACCGGCTCGACCCTGTCGGCGAACGGCGGGCAGTACATGGCCTGAGCCAGCGTAGCGGCAGCTGACACCGGACCGCCTTCCAGTTCAACAGCCGGCTATACAAGGCCGGCTGCAACTCCCTGCAGCGGAACAAAACAGAAGGAAAGTTGTTTCGCCGACATGCTGGTGCGTTCGCTTTGCCGAGCCGCAGTTTTTCAGGGAGAACGTCAGATGAAGATGAGGGCATGGACCTACGGGGCCTTGGCGGCAGCGACGCTTGCGCTGTCGACCCCGGCGATGTCCCAGAGCATTCAGATCGGCCCCGGCGGTATTCGCGTCGTTCCGGAGGAGCAGCTGCGCGAGCGTCCGGAACGACGCGAGGAGCGTCGCCAGGACCGCCGCGAGATCAGCGAGCGGGAAGCCGTCCGCATTGCCCGCCAGGAAGGCGTGCGGGAAGTCGATACGGTGCGGCGCACCCGCGGCGCCTATCGCATCGTCGGCATCGATCGCCGCGGTGACGACATCCAGGTCGACATCGACCGCCGCAGCGGCGCCGTGCTGTCGGTCCGGTAGCGGCAGCCCACGCAGCACAGGATCACAAGGCCGCATCCTTCCGGGGATGCGGCCTTTCGGTTTTTCAGAGGATGGCGCTGCCGCTGCTGAGGATCGTCAGCGCCGGCGAACCAATCGTGCCGCCGCCGCTCTGCGCGTCGTAGAGCGCGATGAAGCGGCTGATGAAACGCTCCAGCTGCTTGGGATCCTGGAACGCTTCGAGGTCGAGCTTCTTTTCGAGCGTCCGCTTCTGGACGTCGATATTGCTCTGTCCGGACTCCGCCGGCAGGCCGACCGCGATCTGCACGACATTGAGCAGGGCCGGGTCGGCGAGAATGTCATAGAACGAGCTGAGTTCCGGCCCCATCCGCCGGAAATACAGCGCCAGCCGGACCGCCTCGTTGTCCGCCCCCGCTTCTTCTTCCATCGCCTGGCGGAGAAAGAAGTCCTGGGTCGACAGGAAGTTCTTCGCCGTCTGCACGGCGCCGGCGTCGCGGTCGATGCCGCCGTCGCTGGTGAAGGCGTAGGCGGCGGCGAACTCGATCAGCCGCTTGTCGCCAGAGGCGTTGACGAAGCTTTCGGGGTCCGAGATGTCACTGGTCAGGATGGCGACCAGATCCTTCTGCGAAAGCTTCTCGTCCTCCAGCCCGTAGGCTTTCAGCGCGTAGTCGGTGAGCGTCTTGCTGGCCACGAAGTCGTCGACGGAGATGACCGAAGCCAGGGCCGCGCGATAGGCCTCGGTCGCCGCCTTGGCCTTTTCGGTCTCCGCCGCCGTTGGGTTCTCGCCCAGGCGCTCGGCATAGCGGTTGGCGGTGTCGGTCTGGTTGGCGGCGGTCTGCGCGAGGCGGGGCGCCGCGACCTTGCCGCTGTCGTCGAAGTTGAAGCCGGCGGCGAGCCGGACGTAGCGCTCGTCGCCGAGCGTGTTGACGAAGGACTTCGGATCCGACGGATCGCTGCGCAGCACCCGCATGATCGTCGAACGGCTTTCCTGCGTCGGGTCGAGGTCGAAGGCCTTCAGCGCGTAATTGTAGACCGCGCTGCTGGAGACGAACTGCAGCGCGGTGGTGACCGAGGCGATCGACGCCTTGAACAGGCTCGTCGCCACGCGGTCGCTGCTGGCCACCTGGTTCTGGTAGTTGGCGAAGTACCCGTCCACCGTCGCCTGCTTTGCAGCCGCGGTCTGCGCGCTGGCGCCGGCCGGCAGATTGCCCTGCGCGTCGAAATTGAAGCGCTCGGCGAACGTGCGGTACTGCTGCTTGCGCGCCAGCTGCTCCGGCGTGGCCTCGGCCATGCGGTTGAGGGCGCTCTGCGGATCGGCGGGATCGCTGGTCAGGATCGTCCAGGCGAAGGCCGGGGTCTCGATCCCGGCATTGAGGCCGACCGAGCCCAGCGCCACGGTGAGCAGCCGGATGTTGCCGACCAGGTCGTCGGCGGTGCGCACCGCGCCGATCTCCGCCTCGTAATAGCTCACCTGGTACGCCGCGGCCTGCGGGCTGGCACCGAGACCCTTCTGTTCGAGCCAGGCGAAGACGGTCGTGTTGGTGTCGCTGGCGCTCTGCAGGCCCCCGGCCGGCACGGAACCGTCTGCCTCGAAGGGCAGCATCGCGGCGAGCGCGGCGTAGCGCAGGTCGCCGTTGGCCGCCGGACCGTCGGCGGCATTTCCGGTCAGCACGTCCCGGATGAACGAGCGCGAGGCGATCGAGGCATCGATGCCCGCCGCCTCCAGCGCCACGGTGAACAGCGTCTGGTTGTCGAGAAACGCGTCGACATTGGTGATCGCGCCGATGCCGTCGACAAAGGCCTTGGTGGTGGCGGCCACCGCCTGCCCGGCCCGGATCCGGTGCTCGGAATAGGCGTCGACGAGGAGGTCGGTCTGCCCCTTCGTCTGGGCGGTCGGCGCTGCCGGCTCGGCTGCCTTGGCGAAATTGAAGGCGGCGGCGAAGGTCCGGTAGCGCTCGTCGGACAGCTTGTTGGCGATGCTGGTCTTGTCGCTGAGATCGCTTTCCAGGACCTTCTTGATCAGCGCCCGGGACGGGATCTGCTCCTCGAGCCCGTAGGCCTTCATGGCGTAGGAGTAGAGCCGGTAGTCGTCCATGAACTCGTCGACGGTGGCGACGCTGTGGATGTTGGCGCGATAGTATTCGGCGTCGCGCTTGGTCACGGGATCGGATGCAATGCGCTCCAGCGTCTTCGGCATGTCGCGCGTGTAGAGCTGGTAGCTGAGATAGGTCGACAACATGCCGGATGCGTCCTCGGTCGTCCGTCGCGGCCGCAGAAAGCAGACGCGACGCGGTGACTTTGACGCAGATGTCCGACGAAAGCCTTAAGCCAGGCTGTACACTTTGCGGCTTGTCCTTCGCGACGGGGTGATCAGGCGACCGTCAGCATCCGGCGTTCGGCGTCCGAGACGATGCACAGATCAAGCAGTCGCTGGACGTTCGCCGCGTGACGGAAGTCCGGCTGGCCGTTGACGCCGGACAGCAGTGCCAGCACGAAGCGGTCGGCGTTGCGCGGCGTCGGCGGGCACTTAACCCGCTTCCAGGTCTGGGTCTCGATGTCCGGGCCGAGACAGACGTCGAGCGTGGAATCGTCGGTCGTCGACCAGATCTTCAGGGCACCCGTCTCGCCGTGGATGGTAAGGTCGAGGTCGTTCGCCTTGCCGGTGGCGGCGCGGCTCATGTGCACGACGCCGAGTGCTCCGTTCGAGAGCTCCACCGTCATCGCGCAGGAATCGTTGGCATCCAGCCGGTACTCGCCGATCGCCCCGCCCTCGGCCTTGTCGAACGTCTTGAGGCGGGCCGACAGCGCCGCGACGTCGAGGCCCGTGCCGAAGGTGACGAAGTCGAGGATGTGGATGCCGATGTCGCCGAGGACGCCGCCGGAGCCGTGCGCCGTCGACAGCCGCCACAGCCAGCGCTCGTCGACGCGCCAGTCGCCCCAGTGCCGGCCGGTGAGCCAGCTCTGCAGATAGCTCGCCTCGACATGCCGGATCGTGCCGATCTCGCCGTCCTCGATCAGGCGCCGCGCCATCTGGATGGCGTGGGCGTTGCGATAGGTGAGGTTCACCATGTTGACGACGCCCGCCTGCTCCGCCGCCTCGGCCATGGCGAAGGCGTCGTCGGCGTTGACCGCCAGCGGCTTCTCGCAGAACACCGCCTTGCCGCGGGCGATGATGGCCAGCGTCGTGGCCTTGTGCACCTGATCCGGCGTCGAGTTCACCACCGCGTCGAACGCGTCCCAGGCGAGCGCCGCATCGAGGCCCTCGAAGGAATGAGGAATCCGGTGCATCTCGGCGAAGGCGCGTGCCCGCTCGGCATTGGTGTCGCAGGCCGCCACGAGCCGGCAGCCGGGGATCGAGCCGAAATGCTCGGCGTGGCGATGCGCCATCGCACCGGTGCCGAGGATCATGATGCGCTTCTCGCCAGCCATCTGCTCACCTTCCGTCGTCATGCTCATCGGTAGCCCGCCTCGCCGGCGTGATGCAGCGCGGCGCCCTTCGCCTCGATCTTTTCCGGTGCCTGGTCGACGGGCACGTTCGGTGCCTTGTCGACGTCCGGCCAGGCGACGGGGTTGTGCGCCCAGCGCACGGCGTTGCGCAGCACCGTCTGGATCTGCGGGTTGTGGTAGATCGGATAGGTTTCGTGGCCGGGCCGGAAGTAGAAGATCCGCCCGGCGCCGCGCTGGTAGGTGAGGCCGGAGCGGAACACCTCGCCGCCCTCGAACCAGGAGATGAACACCGTCTCCATCGGCTCCGGCACCAGGAACGGCTCGCCGTACATCTCGGCGTTGGGCAGCTCGATGCACGGCCCGACGCCCTGGACGATAGGGTGCGCGCGGTTGATCGCCCACAGCCGCTCGCGCTCGCCGGCCTCGCGCCAGCGCAGTGAGCAGGGCGTGCCCATCAGCCGCTTGAAGATCTTGGCGAAATGCCCCGAATGCAGGACGATCAGGCCCATGCCCTGGTGCACCCGCGCGGCGACCCGCTCGACCACCTCATCCGATACCGCAGCGTGAGACTTGTGGCCCCACCACAGGAGCACGTCGGTCGCGTCGAGCCGCGCCTGCGACAGGCCGTGCTCGGGCTCGTCCAGCGTCGCCGTCGAGACCTCGATGTCGGGCTCGCCGGCGAGCGCCGCCGCGATGACGGCGTGGATGCCGTCGGGATAGATCTCCCGCACGACAGGGTTCTCGCGCTCATGCACGAACTCGTTCCAGACGACGGTTCTGATTGCCATCTTGGGTCTCCTCATGCCGCGGCCGGCCGCGCAGCGCTCCCGTGAAGGAACGGTCCGGGCCGGCCTCTCGTCAGGCCGCTTCGATCAACGCGAAGGGCAGCGTGGAAAGCGCCTCGCCGAGGCCGAGCGCCGGCGATGCCGCCAGGGTCTCCTCGGTGAGGACATTGCGCCATGTGCGGCCGGCCAGTGTCTCCGGCAGGCGGATCACGGTGCCCTCCCACCGCGAGGCTGCCACGACCGGCTCCGTCGCGCCGGCCAGCAGGCCGAGGCAGAGACGCGGCGCGATGGCGATCGCGGCGCCGCCCTCCTCGCCCGTACGGGCGAAGGCGACGACATGGTCCGCCATCGGCCCTTCGACCGTCAGCGGCACATAGGCGCCGTGGGTGAACAGCGCCGGCGTGCGGCCGCGCATGGCGAGCGCCGCGCGGGTCAGCTTCGCCTTGATCCTGCCGCTGCGCCAGTCGGCGAGCGCGTCAGCCCACGGCTGGTCGGATTCGATCGTCGCCGCGCGGGCATCGAAATCGATGGCGCGGCGATTGTCGGGATCGACCAGCGAGAAGTCGTAGAACTCGGTGCCCTGGTAGATGTCCGGCACGCCCGGCGCGGCGAATTTCAGCGTCGCCTGCGACAGCGAGGTGAGCGCCCCGGCTGCCACGAAGGGCTGCACATCCTTCCAGAACTGCGCGAGCAGGTCGCCGGTCTCGGCCGGATCGAGGATCGCGGCGACGAATTCCCGCAGCGCCGTCTCGTAGGCCTCTGCCGGCGAGGTCCAGCTCGTCCAGCGCTTGGCCTCGCGGACCGCCTTCTCGGCATACTGCTGCAGCCGCTCGGTCAGCGCGGCGCGGGCCTCGCCGTCCTCGGGGTCGAAATCCGGCGGCAGGACACCGAGCAGCGACTGGTAGAGCCCCCATTCTGTCGCGGGGTCGGGCGAGATCAGCAGCGGCTCGACGGTCTTGCGCCAGGGCGCCAGCTCGGTGGCGAGGCCGGCGACGATGTCCCGCCACAGTTCCGGCGCCTCGGACAGCGTATAGAGCCGCGCCCGCGCATCCTCCGCCCGCTTGGTGTCGTGGGTGGAGGTCGCGAGCATGCCGTCCGGCTGGTCCTCGAGCCGGATCTGCATGGCATCGTGGAAGGCGCTCGTCTCGGCGCCGTAATGGTCCGGTTCGCCGCCGACCTCGTTGAGGGCGATGAGCCGGTTGTAGCGGTAGAACGCGGTGTCCTCGACGGCCTTGGCCATCACCGCGCCGGTGGTCTGCTGGAAGCGGCGGGTGAAATCCAGCGCCCCGGCGACATCGGCGCCGTCGACGAAGTCGAGCTTCAGCAGCCGGCCGATGAACTGGATCGGCTCGTCGGCCTCGACCTCGCGGCCGCTCGTCGCCAGGTCCACCGCGTCGTCGATGATCGCGATGTCGCGGCGTGGGACGCCATCCACGGAGACGTAGGTGCGGTAGACCGGCAGCGCCGCCGCCACCTCGACGATCGCCCGGGCCATCGTATCCTGGCCGAGATCGCGCGTGGCGAGCCCCCGGCTGGCAACGCCCAGGGCGACGCCGGTGAGATGCGTGAGCTCGCCGGCGAGGTTGCGCTGGAAGATCGAGCGCTTCTGCCGGACGATCATCGCCCGCAAATCCTCCTCCTCGCCGAGGAAGGCGGTATAGGCCTCGGTCATCGCGGCTTCCTGGGCGCCGTCGACATAGAGGCCCGCCAGGGCGGTGATGAACTCGTAGCCGGTGGTGCCCTCGATTTCCCAGGATGTCCGCAGCCGCTCGTCGCCGGTGAGGATCTTCTCGACGTGGACGAACGGCGTGCGCCGCACCGACTGGAACGCCTGGCGCAGCTGCTCGAGATAGCCCTTCGGGTCGGCGAGACCGTCGACATGGTCGATCCGGATGCCGTCGAGCCGGCGCTCGCGGGCCAGGCGGATGACCAACTGGTGGGATTCGCGGAACACCCGCCGCAGCTCCTGGCGGACGCCGATCAGGTCGGCGATCTCGAAGAACCGGCGATAGGTCAGCCGCTCGCGCGCCGTCCGCCACCAGGCAAGCCGCCAAGCCTGCGCCTCGTGCAGGTCGTGCAGCGCCGTCTGGTCGGCGCTGAGCGCCGCGACTGCCTTGTCCAGCGCGGCGCGGAACGACGGCTCCTCCAGATGCTCGGCGAGCCGCTCGACCAGCTCGTCAGCCTCGGCCGGGGTCGAGACGGAGAAGCGGCGCACCAGCCGGTCCTTCTCCGGATGGTCCATCAGCGCGAACACATGCCCATAGGTGCGCGGGTCGATCGGCAGGCCGTAGCCGGCCGCGTCGAAGCGCATGCGGGCGTTCTCGGCGTCCAGCTGCACCGAAAGGTCGCCGTCGGCGAGCGCCTCGCCATAGGGCTTGGCGAGCACCGGCACGAGGATCTTCTCGGCCTCCCAGGAAATGTCGAAGGTCTGGGCGTACCGGCTTTCCGAGCCCCAGCGCAGCACGTCCTCCCACCACAGGTTCTTCGGCGAGACGCCCATGTGGTTCGGCACGAAGTCGAGGATCAGCCCGAGATCGGCCGACGACAGCGCGTCGCTCATCGCGGTGAAGCCGGCGACGCCGCCGAGGTCTTCCTCGAAGGCGTTGTAGTCGGTGACGTCGTAGCCGTGGGTGGAGCCCGGCGAGGCCGCGAAGATCGGCGCGGCGTAGAGATGGCTCACGCCCAGCCGCGCCAGATACGGCGCGAGGTCGCGGGCGGTCTCGAACGTCGTGCCTTCGCGGAACTGCAGACGGTAGGTGGCGACGAGGGAACGGCTCATGATGCTGCGGGTCTTTCTTCGCGCATGGCGGTGGCGAGACGGCGGAAGCGCTCGTCCGCGGCAAGGTTTTCGAGCGTCGTGGGGGAACGGATGCGCCAGTTCGGGTACTGGTCGGTGGTCCCCGGCAGGTTGGACTGGCGCTCCGACCCCAGCATGTCGTCGAGCTGGACCGTGACGAGCAGCGCCGGCGTGCGGGCGATGAAGCGGTGCAGGGCGACCGCCAGCGCGTCCGGCAGCGTCTCGGGAAGCGCGGCTTCGCCGGTGGAGAAGTCCTCCATGCCAGCCGGCAGGAGCTTGGCGTCGACGAGGGCGAGGATCAGCGCCAGCCGGTCGCGGCCGCGCTGGCGAAGGTCGCGCTGAGTCGCCGCCGCATCCTGGGTGCCCACCTCTTCGCGCAGCTTCACGTCGAGGCCGCGCCACCAGCCGGCGAGCGTCGCGAGGTCATGCGTCGAGATGCAGGCGAGGCCGAGATGCGGATAGGCTTCCGGCGGCAGGAAGGCGGTCTCGCCGTGCCGCTCGAAATACAGCACCCGGTAGGAGAGGACCTGCGCCTCCTCCATCACGCCGCGGAAGCCCGCCGGCACCGTGCCGAGATCCTCGCCCACCACCAGGCAGTGGTTCGCCTGTGAGGCCGCGGCGACGCTGTCGATCATCGCGCCGAGCGGATAGCGGACATAGCCACCGCCTGCGGAGGAAGCGCCGTCCGGGATCCACCACAGGCGGGCAAGGCCCATCGCATGGTCGATGCGCACCGCGCCGGCATGCCGGGTCAGTGCCTCGAAGGCCTCGCGCATCGGCCGGTAGTCGCGGTCGGCGAGCGCCTTCGGCGACAGCGGCGCCAGGCCCCAGTCCTGGCCCTGGCTGTTGAACATGTCCGGCGGCGAGCCGACGCGGGCGTTGCCGACGGTGAGCGACGGGTCCATCCACGTCTCGGCCCCGTCCGGCGCCACACCGACGGCAAGGTCGAGATAGAGGCCGATATGCATGCCGGCGCCGCGGGCGCGTGCCTGCGCATCGGCGAGTTGCTCCTCCGCCTCGAATTGCAGCCAGGTATGGAACAGCACGAGATCGGCGTTCGCCTCGCCGAAGCGGGTGACCGCGTCGCTGAAGCGATCCTGCAGGTCTTCCGGCCAGGAATGCCAGCCGGCATGCGAGCCGCCTTCCACCTGCCGCTGCGAGATCGCCTCGAACAGCGCGAAGCCGGCCAGCGAATCCCCGCCCGCCTCGCGGAACCGCTCGAACGCCTGTTCGTCGCGGATGTCGGCGATTCGCCCGGCGAACACCGCCTCGAGCAGCGCCCGCTTCAGCCGGCCGGCCTTGTGGTAGTCGACGAGATCGCCGTCGAGGCCGGCAAACAGGCCCGGCTCGCGCGCCCGCAGCGCCTCCACCGCTTCCGGTCCGCCCTCCAGCCGGTCGATGGCGATGTAGAACGGGTTGAGGAAGCGCCGGCTGGACGGGGAGTACGGGCTGTAGCGGCCGGGATCCGACAGGAACAGCGCATGGATCGGGTTGACCCCGACGAAGGACGCGCCCTCGGCGGCGGCTATGGCGGCGAGCCGCGCCAGGTCCTCGAAATCGCCGATGCCGAGATTGCGGTCCGAACGCAGCCCGTAGAGCTGGCAGGCGACCCCCCAGCTGCGCCCCGCGGCAATGGCCGGCGGCAGCGCGCAGGTCAGGCTCGGCTTGTGCTGCGCCGATGCGAACGTGCCCTCCTCGCCGCTATCCGGGTCGACGCCGAGGGCGGTGAGGAGCGCGCGGATCGCCGTGTCGTCGATGCGCTGACGTTCCCCCAGCTCGGAGATGTAGGCGATCTCGATTCCGTGGCTTTCGGCCAGCCGTGCCAGGCGCTCGCTCACGCCGACGGCCCCGCGATCATCCGTTGCGCGTCCAGCCGGAACACCACCGAGGGGCCGGGCAGCGTGCCGCCCTGCAGCTCGATATCAGCTCCCTTGGGATAAGCGTGCACGAGGTCGCCGCAGGTCAGGTCGCCCTTCGCCACCCCCTCCGGAATTGCCCACGGCTCGTCGTCGAGATTGGCGAACAGGTGCAGGACCTGGCCGGACTTCAACGTCCATGCCACCACGAAGGCGCGCGAATCGTCCGAAGCCGCCCAGCTCCCCGAGTTCGGCCCCACGCCCGACAGCAGCGGCACGATCACCCGCTGGCGGATCGCCAGCAGCCGGCGCGTCAGCTCCAGCCGGCGGCGGTAGGTCGGACGATCCTTGATCGACCAGTCGAGGCGCGAGTCGCGGAACGTCGTCTCGGCATTGGGATCGGGGATCAGCTTGCGGGCTTCCTCGTCGCGGAAGGCGCTGAACTTGCCGAACTCGGCGCGCCGCCCCTCGCGCACCAGGTCGCCGAGCTCGCCGTGGAAATCAGTGAAGAAGCAGAACGGGTCGGGGTCTCCGAACTCCTCGCCCATGAACATCAGCGGGATCTGCGGCGACAGCAGCAGGATCGCCTGCAGGCACTCGACGGTCCGGCGCGAGCCGAGATCGGTCAGCCGGTCGCCGAAAGCGCGGTTGCCGATCTGGTCATGGTTCTGGATGAAGTTGACGAAGGCCGTCGGCGGCAGGTGCGCCGACGGCGCGCCGACATTGCGCTCGCGATGGTCGGAATACTCTCCCTGGTAGACGAAGCCGGTGGCGAGGCACTTGGCCATCTGCTCGACGCTGTGGCGGCTGTAGTCGGCGTAGTAGCCTTCCGCCTCGTGGGTCGCGAGAACGTGGGCGCAGTGATGGAAGTCGTCGTTCCACTCGCCGGAGATCAGCAGCGGCTGGCCCTTCTCGTCCCGCTCGACATGCCAGGTGATGTTGCGGTCGTCCTCGGTGGTGAGGTGGACGTGCCGGTCCGGGAAGCGCTGGCGGACCGTCGCGGCCAGCTCCTTCACCAGCGGCGTGTCGGTGGTGTCCTTGATCGAGTCGATGGCGTCGAGACGGAGCCCGTCGATCTGGTATTCCTCCAGCCAGAACAGCGCGTTCTCGATCATGAACTGGCGCACCGGCATCTCGTCATAGGCGATCGCCGCGCCCCAGGGCGTGTGGATCTCCTCGTGGAAGAACTCCGGCGCATAGGCGCCGATATAGTTCCCGTCCGGTCCGAAGTGATTGTAGACGACGTCGAGGAAGACCATCAGGCCGCGCTGGTGCGCGGCGTCGACCAGGCGCTTCAGCCCCGCCGCGCCGCCATACGCCTCGTGCGGGCAGTAGAGCAGCACGCCATCGTAGCCCCAGCCTCGTTTCCCGGCGAACTGCGCCACCGGCATGAGCTCGATGGCGGTGATGCCGAGATCGCGCAGATAGTCGAGCTTCTCGATGATCGCGTCGAACGTGCCTTCCGGCGTGAACGCGCCGGTGTGGAGTTCGTAGAACACCACCTCTTCCCACGGCCGGCCGCGCCAGTCCGCGGAGGACCACGCGAATGCCGTCGGCTCGACCAGTTCCGACAGCGCATGCACGTCGCCGGTCTGCGCCCGCGCTGCGGGGTCGGGCACGACCAGGTCGCCGTTCACGCGGAAGCCGTAGCCGCCGCCCACGGGAACGCGATCGGTGATGGTTTCCCACCAGCCGTCGCCGTTCTTCTCCATCGCGACGAAGTCCAGCCCGGCCTTGGCCTGGACCGCGAGTTCGATCTGGTCGGCGCTGGGTGCCCAGAGGCGGAAACGCGTGGCGTCGCCCCGGCGCGAGGCGCCCCACGAAGTCTCGAACGAAAATCTGCTGCTAGAAGCCATGTCCACGTGCTTGCTGTCCGGTTGCGTCGGCCTTCGATGCCCCCGTCAGGGCCTGAAAGTCTCCGACTGATGTTTACGGCAAGCAGTCACGCTCGCGCGCCAGCCAACCGCTGAAGCGCCCGCGTCGATCACCGTCCCTATGCAGCTAAGTGGAGCGGGACCGGATCGTTCCACCCTGCGGGGGGCAGTTTTTCGCCATCCAGCCATTCATCGGCCGGCGGAAATGCGCCGCTCAGGCGGCGGCGCGGCTGGCCCTGCCGGCGCCGATGCGGCCGTGGACGAGGTCGTGGATGAAGCCGAGCTTGCCGATGACCACGTCCGACAGCACGAACGGGTAGAGATCCTGGTGCCCCATCGCCCGGTTGAACGAGTTGAGCGCCGCCGACAGCGCCAGCCAGGCATCGGTGATCTGCCGGATCGGCACGTGATCGGCGAAGACGTCGAAGTCGATGCTCGTGGTCAGCAGGTCGCTGTCCGGCACGCGCGGATCGACACCCACCCCCCAGCTGTTGCCGACCTCCAGCGTGTCGACGATGTGGAAGTAGTGCGCCCAGGTCTCGGCGAAATCCTCCCAGGCGTGCGAGCCAGCATAGGAGGAGACGTAGCTCATCTGCCAGTCGGGCTTCGGGCCGTTGGCGTAATGCGCCTGCAGCGCCTCGCCGTAGTCGGCCTCGTCGTCGCCGAAGATGGCGCGGCATTCCTCGAGCGCGCCGCCGTCGCGCACCAGCCGGTCCCAGTACCAGTGGCCGACCTCGTGGCGGAAATGCCCGAGCAGCGTGCGGTAGGGCTCGCCCATTGAGGTGCGGCGGGTTTCCCGCTGAGCGTCGTCCGCCTCGACCAGGGCGATGGTGATCAGCCCCTCGTCGTGACCGGTCATCACCTTGCCGCTCGGCTCGGCATCGTCCGAGAGGAAGGCGAAGCCGAGCCCTTCCGGATCCTCGGTGCGGGTGACCAGCGGCAGATGCAGGCGCATCGCGGTGTAGATCATCCGCCGCTTCGCCACCTCCATGCGCCGCCACAGCTCGACGCGCGCGGCGTCGGAATAGTCCGGCACGGTGATGTTGTGGCGGCAGGCGGTGCAGAGCTCGTCCGGATTGTCGCCGGCGATCAGCCAGTTGCAGACGCCATGGACGTAGTTGCCGCAATATTTCCACTGGCCGCCGCCGGCATGGCTGCCGGCCGCCCGCCAGATCCCGTCCTCGGGATCGAGCGCCAGCATGCGGTTGGAGGACGGCTCGTAGCCGAGCGCGTGGTTGCAGCGCTCGCAGACGACGTTCTCGAAATAGAGGACGTTCGAGCAGAAGGAGCAGGTGAAAAGCTTCATGATTCCCCTCTGCGACGCCTTGCGCGCCGAATCCGGCCGTTGCGCGCAACAATGCGCTGGCACGCCGAGGGTTCCGCCCCATGTGCATTGCAACAAGCGTGGCGACCCGGGTCGCCGCGACTTGCCGCCTGCATCCTGACGGTTATGGTTCCTTGCCCATCCCGCCGGATCCGCCCACCAGAAAGCGCCGATGTCGATCCTTGCTGCCCTGCACCACGTCACCCACTACCGCTACGACCGGCCGGTCCGGCTCGGCCCGCAGGTGATCCGGCTGCGGCCCGCGCCGCATTCGCGCACCAAGGTGCCATCCTACTCGCTGAAGGTCCTGCCCGAGGGGCACTTCGTCAATTGGCAGCAGGACCCGTTCGGCAACTACCTCGCGCGCTTCGTCTTCCCGGAACCGGCGACGGAATTCCGCATCGAGGTCGACCTCGTCGCCGACATGACGGTCTACAACCCGTTCGACTTCTTCGTCGAGGAAGCCGCCGAGGCCTGGCCCTTCACCTACGAGGAGCCGCTGCGGACGGATCTGACGGCCTATCTCGGCGCCGAGCCCGCCGGCCCCGAGCTGCAGCGCTTCTTGGCCGAACTCGACCGCAGCGAGACCCACACGGTGGACTTCCTGGTCGGGCTGAACCGCCTGATCGAGCAGCGCGTCAACTATCTCGTGCGCATGGAGCCCGGCGTGCAGACGCCGGACGAGACGCTCGGCATCGGCTCCGGCTCGTGCCGGGACTCCTCCTGGCTGCTGGTCCAGGTGATGCGGCATCTGGGCTTCGCCGCCCGCTTCGTCTCCGGCTACCTGATCCAGCTGAAGCCGGACCGCGTGGCGCTGGAAGGCCCGGCCGGCACGACCGTCGACTTCACCGATCTGCACGCCTGGGCCGAGGTCTACCTGCCCGGCGCCGGCTGGATCGGGCTGGACCCGACCTCCGGCCTGCTCACCGGCGAAAGCCACGTGCCGCTGGCCGCGACGCCGCATTACCGCTCGGCCGCGCCGATCACCGGCGCCGTCGACCCGGCGGGCGTCGAGTTCGAGTTCGAGATGACGGTGCAGCGCATCGCCGAGCGGCCGCGCGTCTCCTACCCTTTCTCGGAGGAGAGCTGGCAAGCGCTCGACGCGCTCGGCGAGCGGGTCGACGCCGAACTGCAGGCCGGCGACGTCCGGCTGACCATGGGCGGCGAGCCGACCTTCGTGTCGATCGACGAGTTCGAGTCGCCCGAATGGAACGCCGACGCCACCGGGCCGATGAAGCGCGGCCTTGCCGACGACCTGATCCGCCGGCTGCGCGAGCGTTTCGCGCCGGGCGGCTTCCTGCATCACGGCCAGGGCAAGTGGTATCCGGGCGAGACGCTGCCGCGCTGGACCTTTTCGCTCTACTGGCGAAAGGACGGCGTACCGATCTGGCGGAACGCCGATCTGGTCGCCCGCGAGACGGCGGCCGAGCCGGTCGGCATCGCAGAGGCCGAGCACATGGCGGTCAAGGTCGCCGAGACGCTCGGCGTCGATCCGACGAACGCCCAGCCGGCCTTCGAGGATTCCGCCTACTGGTTGGCCCGCGAGGCGCAGCTGCCGGACAATGTCGATCCGACCGACTCCAAGCTCGAGGACCGCGAGGAACGCGCCCGCCTCGCCACCGTGTTCAGCCGCGGCCTGTCGCGGCCCGCCGGCTTCGTCCTGCCGGTGCAGGCCTGGCAGGCACGCGCCGGCAAGGTGCGCTGGCTGTCGGAGCGTTGGGCGACGCGGCGCGGCCATCTGTTCCTGACGCCCGGGGATTCGGCGCTCGGCTACCGGCTGCCCCTCGCCTCGCTGCCGCATCTGGAAGCCGGCGACTATCCCTACCACCACCCGGCAGACCCGACGCAGCCCTTCCCGCCGCTGTCGCCGCAGCAGCGCGCGCAGTTCGGGCGCACCGAGATGCAGTCGCCGGCACGCGGCGGCGCCGAGGACACGGGCAGCACGGGCCAGGTGCCGGGCGGCGCCGCGTGGGCATCGACGACGGGCGGCTCTGCCGCGGCCGCCGGCACGGGCCCGACGGAACCGGCCGAGATCGCCGGCTTCGTGCGCACCGCCCTCGCCATCGAGCCGCGCGACGGCAAGCTCTGCGTGTTCATGCCGCCGCTGGAATCGGCCGAGGCCTATCTGGAGCTGCTGGCGGCCGTCGAGGAGGTCGCCGAGGCCGAGGGCCTGCCGGTGCAGATCGAGGGCTATGCCCCGCCGGTCGACCCGCGCCTCAACGTCATCCGCGTCGCGCCGGACCCCGGCGTCATCGAGGTGAACGTCCATCCCGCCGCGTCCTGGCGCGAGAGCGTCGCGATCACCACCGGCGTCTACGAGGACGCGCGCCAGTCGCGCCTCGGCACCGACAAGTTCATGATCGACGGCAAGCATGCCGGCACCGGCGGCGGCAACCATGTCGTGGTCGGCGGCGCGACGCCGCTGGATTCGCCCTTCCTGCGCCGGCCGGACCTCCTGAAGTCGCTGGTGCTCTACTGGCAGCGCCATCCCTCGCTGTCCTACCTGTTCTCCGGCATGTTCATCGGACCGACCAGCCAGGCGCCGCGCGTCGACGAGGGCCGCCACGACCAGCTCTACGAGCTGGAGATCGCCATGGCGCAGATCCCGGCGGATTCATCCACCGTGCCGCCGTGGCTCACCGACCGGCTGTTCCGCAACCTGCTGATCGACGTCACCGGCAACACCCACCGCGCCGAGATCTGCATCGACAAGCTGTATTCGCCGGACGGCCCGACCGGCCGGCTCGGCCTCGTCGAGTTCCGCGCCTTCGAGATGCCGCCGGACGCGCGGATGAGCCTGGCCCAGCAGCTGCTGGTGCGGGCGCTGATCGCCAGGTTCTGGAAGCAGCCCGAGGACGGCAAGTTCGCCCGCTGGGGTACCACGCTGCACGACCGCTTCATGCTGCCGGAATTCGTCTGGCAGGATTTCCTCGACGTTCTCGGCGACCTGGAGCGCTCCGGCTATCCGATGCGGCCGGAATGGTTCGAGGCGCAGGCCGAGTTCCGCTTCCCGTTCTGCGGCAAGATCGAGCGCGAGGGCGTCACGCTGGAGCTGCGCCAGGCGCTGGAGCCCTGGCATGTGATGGGCGAGACCGGCGCGATCGGCGGCACGGTGCGCTTCGTCGATTCCTCGGTGGAGCGGCTGCAGGTCAAGCTCGGCGACTACGACCCGTCGCGCCATGTCGTCACCTGCAACGGCCGCCAGGTGCCGCTGACGGCGACCGGCAACGGCAAGGCGGCGGTCGGCGGCGTGCGCTTCAAGGCCTGGCAGCCGGCCTCCGGCCTGCACCCGACCATCCCGGTGCACGCGCCGCTGACCTTCGACATCTACGATCGCTGGTCGAAGCGCTCGCTCGGCGGCTGCATCTACCATGTCGCCCATCCGGGCGGGCGCAACTACGACGTCTTCCCGGTCAATGCCTACGAGGCCGAGGCGCGGCGGCTGGCGCGCTTCGAGGAGATCGGCCACACGCCGGGCAGCTACGAGCCGGTGCGGGAAGTGCCCGACCCGGCCTTCCCGACGACGCTGGATCTGCGCCGGCCGGCCTTCCTCGCCGGCTGACGCGGGCCGCCGACCTTCTGTCGGTCAGGGCCGCGGCATGTCCGCGCCGCCCTGGCCGAGCCGGCTCTTCAGCGCCGCCATCTCCAGCCGCAGCGCCTTCATCTCCTCGATGATCATGCGGTTGTCGTCGTGCACCTGCTCGCGGCCGGCCTCGTCCTCCGCCTGGTGCTCCTCCTGCATCGCCGAGACGATGACACCGATGAACAGGTTGAGCACCGCGTAGGTGGTCGACAGGATGAACGGCACGAAGAACAGCCAGGCGAGCGGATAGGCCTCCATCACCGGCCGCACGATGCCCATCGACCAGCTTTCCAGCGTCATCACCTGGAACAGCGTGTAGACCGAGGCGCCGACGCTGCCGAACCAGTCGGGGAATGCGGCGCCGTAGAGCTTCGTCGCCATCACCGCGAAGACGTAGAAGACCAGCAGCAAGAGGACGATGATCGAGCCCATGCCGGGCAGCGCCGCGATCAGACCGCCGATGACCCGCCGCAGCGACGGGATCATCGAGATCAGCCGCAGCACCCGCAGGATCCGCAGGGCGCGCAGCACCGTCAGCGGCCCGGTCGCCGGCAGCAGCGAGATCGCCACCACGGTAAAGTCGAACAGGCTCCAGGGATCGCGGAAGAAGCGCCAGCCGAAGGCATAGATGCGCAGCGTGATCTCGACGACGAAGATCGCCAGCGTCAGCCGGTCCAGGAAGGTGAGCAACGGCCCGATCGCGCCCATCACCGAAGCGTCGGTTTCCAGCCCCAGCGTGACGGCGTTGACGAGGATGACGGCGACGATGAAGAATTCCCACCGGCGCGAGCTGAGCAGGGTGCGAAGTTGGGCGCGCATGGGGTCCGTTCTCTGGCGATGTTCGGCGGAGCGAAGGCTGCTATAGCAGTCGGCGTCGAAAGGTCGATTCCTCCGCATGCAAGAAACTGTGTCCAGGTCCCCGTTCCCGCGTTACGCCTCGCTCGTCGGCACCGGCCGGGACGAGATGCTGGCAGCCGACGGCAGCGTCCGGCCGCACTACCGGCCGCTGGTCGACGCGCTGGGCGCCATGCCCGCGCCCGAACGCGAGGCGCGGTTTCGCAGCGCCAGCCAGTATCTGAGCGAGGCCGGGGTCCACCACCGCATCTACCGGCCGGGCGATGCCGACGAGGAAGAGCGCGAGTGGCCGCTGTCGCAGCCGCCGCTGGTCGTCGATCCGGCGGAATGGGCCGGGCTGGCAAGCGGCCTGGTGCAGCGCGCCGAGTTTCTCGAACGCCTGCTCGGCGACATCTACGGCGAGCGGAAACTGGTCCGCGAGGGCGTGCTGCCCGGCCCGATCCTCGGCAGCAACCCGGAGTTCCTGCGCCCGCTCGCCGACCAGGGCCGCGCCGGCGAGCCGCTGATCCGCTTCATCGCCGTCGATCTCGGCAGGGGCCCCGACGGACGCTGGTGGGTGCTCGGCGACCGCACCCAGGCGCCGTCCGGCGCCGGCTTCGCGCTGGAGAACCGGGTGGCGACGTCGAAGGCGTTTCCGGACCTTGCCCGGCAGATGAATGTCGAGCGGATGGCCGCCTTCTTCCATCGCTTCCGCGAGATGCTGAACGGCCTTGCCGGCGGCGACATGTCGGGCATCGGCCTGCTGACGCCGGGCCCTCACAACGAGACCTATTTCGAGCACGCCTATCTCGCCCGCTATCTCGGCCTGCTGCTGCTCGAGGGCGGCGATCTCGTCGTGCATCGCGACCGGGCGGACGTGCGGACCGTCGACGGCTTCCAGCCGATCCGGGTGCTGTGGCGCCGCCTCGACGCCGAGTTCTGCGATCCGCTCGAACTGTTTGGCGGCTCGCGCATCGGCACGCCCGGCCTGTTGCGCGCCATCCGCTCCGGCGCGCTCGCCGTGATCAACGCACCCGGTTCGGGAATCCTCGAAAGCCGCGCGCTGATGGCGTTCCAGAAGCCGCTCGCCAGGGCACTGATCGGCGAGGAACTGGCGCTGCCGACCATCGCCACCTGGTGGTGCGGGCAGGAGAGCGAGCGCCGCTTCGTCGCCGCGAACCGTGAGCGCCTGCAGCTGGCCTCGGCCTTCCCTCCAGCGGCCGGGACGCAGCCCGGGCCGACGGCCGACGCCCTCTACCGGCCGGACATGCCCGCCTCGGAGGGCATCGGCCTCGTCGCCGAAGAGATCGCGGCTTTGTCGACGGCGCCGGTGTTCATCGACGGCGAGCTGGAGCCGCGGCCGGTGACCTGGCGGGTGTTCCTGTCCCGCGACGAGGCGGGCTGGCACGTCATGCCGGGCGGCTTTGCCCGCATCGCCGACTCCCGCGACGCCCGCGCCGTGTCGATGCAGGCGGGCGGCCGCTCCGCCGACGTCTGGATCCCTTCAGGCGAGGCGCCCCGGCCGATCACCCTGCTGCCGCGCGACAGCCGTTTCCTGCGGCGGGTCCCCGGCGCCCTGCCGGCGCGCGCCGCCGACAATCTGTTCTGGCTCGGCCGCTATGCCGAGCGCTGCGAGGTCGCGACCCGCCTCGTGCGGCTGCACGCCGGCCGGCAGGGCGAACTCTTGCCGACGGGGGAGATCGACGCGCGGGTCGAGGCGCTGCTCGCCGGGCTCGGCGTCGCGCCCGCCGCCATGGCGAAGGGGCTGCTCGCCCTCGCCCGCCGCGCCGCCGACACCGCCTCGCGCATCCGCGACCGCTTTTCGCCGGACGGCTGGCGCACGCTGGACGAGCTGGTGGCGCTCATCCAGGATGCCCAGGCCGACGAGGGCCACGACACGGTGGCGCTCGCCAACCAGATCCTCACCCGCCTCTCCGGTTTCACCGGTCTGGTGCGCGAGAACATGTACCAGTTCGCCGGCTGGCGCTTCATGCAGTGCGGGCGGCGCATCGAGCGCGGCCGCATGTCGGCGCACGTGGCCTCGGTGCTGCTCGCCGGCGATGCGCCGGAAGGCGCGCTGGAGGGCCTCCTGGAATTCACCGACAGCCGCGTCACCTACCGGCGCCGCTATTCCGTCGAGCTGTCGCGCGAGACGGTCGTCGACCTGACCGTGCTCGATCCGCTCAATCCGCGCTCGGTGGCCTTCCAGGTCAACAGCCTCGCCGACCGGCTGGCGGAACTGCCCGGCATGCATGCCGCCGAATCGCCTGACCTCCTGTCGCGGCGCATCGCGCGGCTGAAGGTCCGGCTGCAGACGGCCGATGCCTCCGAAATCGACACCGCCTTTCTCGACCGCGCCGAAGGCGATCTCGGCCTGATCTCCGACCTCCTGACCGAGCGCTACCTGCTGTCGAGCCCGGGCGCCCGGCCGGACCGGGCGGCGCCGGAATGATCTACGACCTGACGCTGAAGATCGCCTACGACTACCGCTCCGCGGTCACCGACGCCCGCCACAGCCTGCGGGTGCGGCCCCGCACCGACCACGACCAGACCGTCACGGGCCTGTCGCTGACGCTCGCGCCGCTTCCCGACGAATGCGTCGAGGAACGCGACTTCTTTGGCAATGCCGTGGACGCGGTGGCGTTTCACCGCCCGCACCGCAACCTCTCGGTGGAGATGCGGGCAAGGGTCCGGGTGGACCGCCCGGCCGTCGATCTGGCCTTGGCGCCGCCGCTCGCGGAACTCGCGGAGGCCGCGTTCCTCGACCGCGACAGCGGCGGCGCGGCGCCGATGCATTTCACCGGCGCGAGCCGCATCGTGGCGCCGCTCGCCGCCCTGACGGCCTATGCCGAGCCGACATTCGCCGCGCCGGGATCGGCCGGCCCGGCGATCATGGCGCTCACGAGGCGCATCAAGGCGGATTTTGCCTATCTCCCCGGCTCGACCGACGTGCGCACCAGCGTCGCCGCAGCGTTCCGGCAGCGCAGCGGCGTCTGCCAGGACTTCGCGCATGTCATGATCGCCGCCTTGCGGGCCCGCGGCATCCCGGCGGCCTATGTCAGCGGCTTCCTGCGCACCGATCCGCCGCCCGGCCGGCCGCGGCTGGAAGGCGCCGACGCGATGCATGCCTGGGTCGAGGCCTGGCTCGGCGACGCGCTCGGCTGGGTCGGGTTCGATCCGACCAACGGCATCGTCGCGGGCGACGACCACGTCGTCGTAGCCGTGGGACGCGACTATGCCGACGTCGCCCCCGTGGCGGGCGCGTTCGTCACCACCGGCCGGCAGCGCACCCGCCACGCCGTCGACATGGTCCCCATCGGCGACGCGTGACGAACCGGTCAGTGAACGCCTTGGTAACGCCCGCATGATTATTTCGGGCCGGATAACTGCGATCGTTCCCGGTTCTTTTGATGCACGTCGACGCTCCCACCATGATCCTGCTGACCGGTGGGATCGCCCTGATCGCCGCGCTTTCCCTCGGCAATGAATGGCGCCGGGGCCGCGAGCCGGCGATCGGCTTCTGGAGCATCGGGTTTGCCTGCATCGCCGCCGGCTCGACCCTGTCGGTCTCCCGGATGGCCGGCTGGTATCTCGCCGGGATCTGGCTGCCGCACGGCCTGCTGGTCATGGGCCACGCCTGCTTCCTCGCCGGGGTCGCCATGCATGTCGGGGTACGGCCGCGGCCGGTGTGGCTCGCCGCGCTCCTGCCCTGGGCGGTCTGCTACCTGCTGCCGGCCGATCTCGGCAGCGCGCCGCTGCTGGTCCTCGTCAATTCCCTCACCGTCAGCGTCTATGCGCTCGCCTGTGCCTGGCTGCTGCTGCGGGCCGACGACGGGTCGGCGAACCAGCGCATGCTCGGCGGGCTCTTCGCCTTCCATGGCCTCGTCTACGCGGTGCGCGCCGGCCTGGTCGGCGTCGAGGGCGCCTTCGTCAATCTCGGCCGGTTCGAGGGGTTCGCCGTCTCGGCCGGCCTGTTCCACGGCGTCTTCGTCGCCGTGCTGCTGGCGCTGCTGATGACGTCGGCGGTGCGCGGACGGCGCGAGTCCGACCTCGCGATCCTCGCCCACATCGATCCGCTCACCGGCGTCTACAACCGGCGCGCCTTTCTCGGCATGAGCAGCAAGGCCCTCGCGGCGCCGGCCCCGCGCCACGCGGCGCCAGTCGCCGTCATGCTGTTCGACCTCGACCACTTCAAGCGCCTCAACGACACCCACGGCCACGCCTTCGGCGACCGCGTGCTGCAGGAATTCGTCGCCACCGCCCGCGCCTGCCTGCCGCGCGAGGCGGTGTTTGCCCGGCTGGGCGGCGAGGAATTCGCCGTGTTCCTGCCGCGGACGAGCGCCGGCGACGCGTCGAGTCTCGGCTGGGCGATCGTCGAAGCCTTCGCCGGGGGACCCGGCAACAGCGCCGGGGCGACGGTCAGCGTCGGCGTGGCCGCGGCGACCGTCGCGCAGCCGGTCGACGCGCTCGTCGAAGCCGCCGACGCGGCGCTCTACGAGGCCAAGCGCCGGGGACGCAACCGCGTCGAGCTGGTGCTCTTCGAAGCCCCGCCGGAACTGGGCCGTTCCGCCCTGCCCGGCCATCCGGTGCCGGCTCACCAATGCGCGTGAAAATGATGCGTCGGCCCGTGGCCGGAGCCGACTCCCAGCCGGCCTGACGCGGCGATCGCCTCGGCGACATAGGCCTTCGCGCGCCGGACGGATTCGACCGGGTCGGAGGTCAGCGCCAGCTGTGCCGCGATCGCCGACGACAGGGTGCAGCCGGTCCCGTGGGTGTTGCGCGTCTCGACGCGCCGCCCCTCGAACCAGGTGGCACGGCCTGCGGCGAACAGCACGTCCGGGCTGTCGGCGGCCGGCAGATGCCCGCCCTTGACCAGGGCCGCGCCGCAGCCGAGCGCCGTCAGCGCCCGCGCCGCCTCTTCCATCTGCCCGCTGTCTGCGGCTTCCGCCGCGCCGAGCAGGACGGCGGCCTCCGGAATGTTCGGCGTGATCATCGTCGCCAGCGGCAGCAGCTCCGACCGCATCGCCACGACCGCTTCCTCGGCGAGCAGCCGGTCGCCGCCCTTGGCGATCATCACTGGATCGAGCACCACGTGGGCCGGCCGGTGGCGCCGCATCGCCGCGGCGATCGCCGCCGCGATGCCGGCCGTCGCCACCATGCCGATCTTCACCGCGTCGACGCGGATATCGGCGAAGATCGCGTCGATCTGCCGGGTCACGAAGTCCGGCGAGACCAGTTCGACGCCGCTGACCCCTTGCGTGTTCTGCGCCGTCAGGGCGGTGACCACGGCCATGCCGTAGACGCCGTTGGCGGAGAACGCCTTGAGGTCGGCCTGGATCCCGGCGCCGCCCGAAGGGTCGGACCCGGCGATCGACAGGACGTTGCGGATGGCGGTCATGGAAAGCTCCCCGGTTCCGGGGCCGAAGCCCGTCACGGGGACCGGTCTTATCGCCGGCCGGCGGAGCTGTCAGCCCGGCCGGCCGGCAGGGGACCTCAGTCCTGCTGCACCAGGACGATGGTGGCGAGCGGCGGCAGGGTCAGCGAGATCGAGAACGGCCGGCCGTGGACCGAATGCTCGGAGGCCTCCTTGCCGCCCAGATTGCCGACATTGGAGCCGCCGTAGATGTCGGCATCGGTGTTCAGCCGCTCGACCCAGCGCCCGCCCTGCGGCACGCCGATCGCGTAGTCATGGCGCGGCACCGGGGTGAAGTTCGAGACGATCAGCACGTTGCGCCCCTGCTTGTCCTTGCGCAGGAAGGCGATGACGCTCTGCTCGACATTGGCGGTGTCGATCCACTCGAAGCCGGCCGGGTCGCAGTCGAGCTCGTGCAGCGCCGGGATCTCGCGATACATCGTGTTGAGGTCGCGGACGAGACGTTGCACGCCCTTGTGCTCGGGCTGATCGAGCAGGTGCCAGTCGAGCGAGCGGTCGTGGTTCCACTCGCCGACCTGGCCGTACTCGCCGCCCATGAAGATCAGCTTCTTGCCCGGGTGGCCCCACATGAAGCCGAAATAGGCGCGCAGATTGGCGAATTTCTGCCACTGGTCGCCCGGCATCTTGCCGAGCAGCGAGCCCTTTCCGTAGACCACCTCGTCGTGGCTCAGCGGCAGGACGAAGTTCTCCGAATAGGCGTAGACCATCCCGAAGGTCATGTGGTGATGGTGGTAGCGCCGGTTGATCGGATCTTCCTGCATGTAATGCAGCGTGTCGTGCATCCAGCCCATGTTCCACTTGAAGTGGAAGCCGAGCCCGCCCGCCGATGTCGGCCGCGAGACGTCCGGGAAGGCGGTCGATTCCTCGGCGTGGGTGGTCGCCTTGGGATAGTATTCGCCGACCCGCTCGTTGGTGTCCCGCAGGAAGGCGATCGCCTCGAGGTTTTCGCGGCCACCGTAGATGTTGGGCTCCCACTCGCCGTGCTCGCGCGAATAGTCGAGATACAGCATCGACGCCACCGCATCGACGCGCAGCCCGTCGATATGGAACTGGTCGAGCCAGTAGAGACCGTTGGCGACCAGGAAGTTCTCCACCTCGCGGCGCCCGTAGTCGTAGATCAGCGTGTTCCAGTCCCTGTGGAAGCCGCGCTTGGGGTCGGGATGCTCGTAGAGCGGGGTCCCGTCGAACAGGCCGAGGCCATGCACGTCGGTCGGGAAATGCCCCGGCACCCAGTCGAGCAGCACGCCGATGCCGGCCTGGTGGAAGGCGTCGACGAGGCGGGCGAAGCCCTCGGGCGTGCCGTGGCGGGCGGTCGGCGCGAACAGGCCGATCGGCTGGTAGCCCCAGGAACCGTAGAACGGGTGCTCCGACACCGGCAGCAGCTCGACATGGGTGAAGCCCATGTCCTTGACGTACGGCACCAGCTGGTCCGCCAGCTCGTCGTAGTCGAGGAAGGCATCGCCGTCGCCGCGCATCCAGGAGCCGAGATGCACCTCGTAGATGGTGATGGCCTTCTCGCGGTCCTGCCAGTCCTTGCCGTGGCTCTGGAACTCGGCGTCCTGCCACTCGTGCTGCACCAGCCCGTCCACGATCGAGGCGGTGGACGGCGCCATCTCCTGGCGGAAGCCGACCGGATCGGCCTTCAGCGGCAGAACGTTGCCGTCGCGTCCGATCAGCTCGTATTTGTAGACCTCGCCGCGCCCGATATGCGGGACGAACAGCTCCCACATGCCGGTCTCGTGGCGCTGGCGCATCACGTGGCGCCGACCATCCCAGCTGTTGAAGTTGCCGACCACCGAGACCCGCCTGGCGTTCGGGGCCCAGACGGCGAAGGCGGTGCCCTCGACGCCGTCCATGGTCTTCGGATGCGCGCCCAGCCGCTCGTAGAGCCGGTAATGGTTGCCCTCGGCAAGGAAATAGACGTCCTGTTCGCCGAGCAGCGTGCCGAAGCGATAAGTGTCCTCCTCTTCCCAGCTGTCGGCGCCGTGCGTGTAGCGCAGCCGGTAGGCCTCGCCGCCGCTCCGGCCCGGCAGGAAGCCGGAGAACAGGCCGTCCTGCTCGGTGGCTTCCAGCGCCGCGAGGGCCTGGCCGGACGCATCGATCACCGTGGCGCTGTCGGCGCCCGGCCGGAAGACGCGGACGATCACCCCGCCGTCGACAGCGTGCGGGCCGAGCACGGCGAACGGGTCCCCATGCTGGCCGTTGGCGATCGCCGCGGCGGCCTCCGGCACCATGCGATGGTCGATCGGAGCGGCGCCCGCTCCGGTCCTGGGATTGCTGATGGTCATGAAAGTACCTGTCGTTTCTCGAGGAGCGCGATGATCCCGCGCAGCGGGATCGACAGCCATGCAGGTCGCATCGCCGCCTCGTAGCGGAGCTCGTAGAACGCCTTTTGCAGAATGAAGAGGTCGAGCAGGCGGGCCGTCGCATCATCGTCGAGCGAGATGCCCGATGCGGCGCTCCAGTTGCTCAGGAACGTGGCCGACACTTCGTCGCGCCAGGTCTCGGCCATTTCGCGCAGCCGCTCCACCGTCGCCTCGTCGGCCGGACCGGTGCGGTCGCGGGCGGCGAAGGCGGCGTAGTCGAAGGAGCGCAGCATGCCGGCGACGTCGCGCAGCGGCGACGATTTCTGCCGCCGCTCCGCCAGTTCGCGGCCCGGTTCGCCCTCGAAATCGAGGATCACCACGTCGTTCTTGGCAACCAGCACCTGGCCGAGATGGTAGTCGCCGTGGATGCGGGTGCGGTGGGTGGTGACGTCGAGGCCCGTGAAGCCGTCGAACCAGGCGAGGATCGCCGGCTCGGCGGCAATCAGCCGGTCGATGTCCTCGGCGCCGACGGCGCCGCTCGCCTCGCGCTGGCCGCGCAGCAGCACCAGCGAGGCGCTGGCTTCCTCCCGCGCCTCGGCGACCATCTGCGCCAGCGCCGCCGCGTCGATCGGCTCCGGATCGAAGTCCGGGTTGCCGGTCACGGTGGCGAGCGCCGCATGCATCTGGCCGGTCCGGGTGCCGAGCACCGTGCCGGCGTCGATCTGGATCGCCAGCTTCTCGCCGGCCATGCCGGCCTCCGGGATTTCCTCCGGCGCGTCCTGGTGGACATAGGCGTTGTCGCGCAGATAGCGGGCGAGCGCGTCGGTCACCACCGCCCAGGCGTCGCCCTGGTTCTGCACCTGCTCGAACAGGGCGGCGATCGCCGCCCGCGTGCCGTCCGGCCGCACCAGCTCGACCGAGCCGAGCAGCGCGGGCGCCGCCTCGAAATCGGTCTGCTCGGTCAGGAAGCGCGTCACCTCCAGCTCCGGCTGGATGCCGTCGCGCAGGCGCCGGTAATATTTCAGGATCGCCTCGCTGCCGACGGCAAGCGAGGTGTTGGACTGCTCACCGCCGAGCGCCTGGATCGCGTCCGCCTCAATCAGCAGAGTCCGCGCCAGTGCCTCGCGCCGCGAGGTGGTGGGCGTGACCTCGAGCCGTCCGTCGCCGAGATCGACTTCGGTGCCGGCGGCGATCATGCTGATCATCAGCTTGGCGAAGTCCGGGTCGCGCGCGCCGTCGATGACGGCGCCGATGCGCGGGCCCTGGCGGATCTTGGCGATCGTGTAGGGCAGCGTCGGCGACTGCGGGTTGAGGTAGTCCTCCCCCCACTTGGCGCTGAGCGGCAGCAGATAGTGGTGTTCGCCGGCGCTAGTCTCGACCCGCAGCTCGGTGAACAGATGCCGGCGCGATTCCGGCACCGGCGGTCCGAGGACGTCGAGCGACAGGCGGCGCGGCCGCTCCGACTTGCCGGCGAACCAGCGCTGACCGGCGATGAATTCCGGCAGCACCGATTCCAGCTCGCGCTGGTTGCGCGGATTGATCGTGGCCTTGAGGTCCGTCCCCGCCACGATGGTGGAGAAGGCCGGCAGCGGCGTCGGCTCGCTGCGGTCGCGCCCTGCCGCCGTGGCGGACAGGTCGAACCAGAAGAAGCCGTAGGCCGGCAACGTCAGGACGTAGGAGCCGACGCCGACCGCCGGGAACACCGACAGGCCCAGCATCTCCACCGGCACTGCCCCGGCATAGGCCGAGAGATCGAGCTCGACCGCCTGGGCCGAGCCCGACAGGTTGGCGACGCACAGGATCTGCTCGTCGCCATATTCGCGCAGATAGGCGAGGATCTTGCGGTTCGATGGGTAGAGGAAGTTGATCGTGCCGCGGCCGAAGGCCTCCTTGGTGCGACGGACCTGGATCAACCGGCGCGCCCAGTTCAGCGGCGAGGCGGGATTGCTCGACTGCGCCTCGACGTTGACCGCCTGAAAGCCGTAGATCGGGTCCTGGATCACCGGCAGGTACAGGCGCTGCGGATCGGCGCGCGAGAAGCCGCCATTGCGGTCGGCCGACCACTGCATCGGCGTGCGCACGCCGTCGCGGTCGCCGAGATAGATGTTGTCGCCCATGCCGATCTCGTCGCCGTAATACAGCGTCGGCGTGCCCGGCATCGACATCAGCAGGGCGTTCAGTAGCTCGATCTTGCGGCGGTCGTTGCCCATCAGCGGCGCCAGGCGCCGGCGGATGCCGAGATTGATCCGGGCGCGTGTATCGGCGGCGTAGGTCGACCAGAGATAGTCGCGTTCCTCCTCCGTCACCATTTCGAGCGTCAGCTCGTCATGGTTGCGCAGGAAGATCGCCCACTGGCAGTTGTCCGGGATCGACGGCGTCTGCCGCATGATGTCGGTGATCGGGTGCCGGTCTTCCTGGGCCAGCGCCATGTACATGCGCGGCATCAGCGGGAAGTGGAACGCCATGTGGCATTCGTCGCCCTCGCCGAAATACGGCCGCGTGTCCTCCGGCCACTGGTTGGCCTCGGCGAGCAACATGCGGTCCGGATAGTGCGTGTCGAGGTCGGCGCGGATCGCCTTCAGCACGTCGTGGGTCTCGGAGAGGTTCTCGTTGTTGGTACCCTCGCGCTCGACCAGATAGGGGATCGCGTCGAGCCGCAGCCCGTCGACGCCCTTGTCGAGCCAGTAGTGCATCACCGAGAGCACTTCCTCGAGCACCTTCGGATTGTCGAAGTTGAGGTCCGGCTGGTGCGAGAAGAAGCGGTGCCAGAAATACTGCTTGGCCACCGGGTCCCAGGTCCAGTTGGACGTCTCGGTGTCGGTGAAGATGATCCGGGTGAGCTCGTAGCCCTTGTCGTCGTCGGCCCAGACGTAGAAGTCACGCTCGGGCGAGCCCTTCGGCGCGTTGCGGGCGGCCTGGAACCAGGGGTGCTGGTCGGAGGTGTGGTTGATCACTAGCTCGGTGATCAGCCGCATGCCACGCTTGTGGGTCTCCTCGATCAGCCGCTCGACGTCCTCGATCGAGCCGTAGGACGGGTTGACGCCGCGATAGTCGGCGATGTCGTAGCCGTCGTCGCGCAGCGGCGAGGGATAGAAGGGCAGCAGCCAGATCGCCGTGACGCCGAGTTCCTGGATGTAGTCCAGCTTCTCCAGCAGGCCGGCGAAATCGCCGATCCCGTCGCCGTTGGAATCGGCGAACGTCTTGACGTGCAGCTGGTAGATGATCGCGTCCTTGTACCAGTCGGACGCATCCGGGTTCGGGCCGGACGTCGCGTCGGTCACGACGATGGGTAGCTGTTCGTTCATCGGAGAGAGTGGCTTTCGCTCT
The DNA here is from genome assembly GCF_021391535.1 of Aurantimonas sp. HBX-1. Classification (GTDB taxonomy): domain Bacteria; phylum Pseudomonadota; class Alphaproteobacteria; order Rhizobiales; family Rhizobiaceae; genus Aurantimonas. The sequence continues at coordinate 247,928 of NZ_CP090066.1, read as the reverse complement.
TGAGTGTCAGCGTGTGATCTTGAAGACGGCATAGGGCCGGTCGTGCGGGTTCATCCACCAATGCTGGATCTTGCCGCGCCAGACGAAGCTCTGGCCGGTGACCATGTCCTCGACCATCACCGTGCCGTCGTCCGGCAGCCCGAGTTCCCACAGTGGCACTTCGAAGTGTCCGCCCTGTGGCGCATGCGGGTCGAGCGTCACGGCGAACAGCAGGAACGATGAGAGGTCCGCCGTGCGCTTGGCATAGTAGACGATGTTGTCGTTCCAGAAATTGAAGAACGCCAGGTTGCGGAAGTCGCGCATCGCCGGCTCGCTGCGGCGCAGCCGGTTGAAGAAGGCGATGTCGTCGCGGATGTTGCCCGGCGCCTTCCAGTCGAAGGCGCGGATCTCGTATTTCTCGGAGTTGAGATACTCCTCCTTGCCCGGCACGGGCAGGAACTCGCACAGCTCGAAGCCGGAATAGATGCCGTAGTTGCCCGCCATCGTCGCCGCCAGCGCCAGCCGCGTGCGGAAGCCCGGCCGGCCGCTGACCTGCAGATACAGCGGGTTGATGTCCGGCGTGTTGACGAAGAAGTTCGGGCGCATGTACTCGGCGCAGTCGTCCTGCGTCAGCTCTGTCAGATATTCCTGCAGCTCGAACTTGGTGTTGCGCCAGGTGAAGTAGGAATAGGACTGGTTGTAGCCGACCTTGGCGAGCCGCTTCATCACCTTCGGGCGGGTAAACGCCTCGGCGAGGAAGACGACGCCGGGATCGACCTTGCGCACTTCGGCGATCATCCATTCCCAGAACGGGAACGGCTTGGTGTGCGGGTTGTCGACGCGGAAGATCCGCACGCCCTTGTCCAGCCAGAACAGCACGATGTCGCGCAGCTGGTACCAGATCGACGGCAGGGCCCCGCGGTAGAAATGGACGTTGACGATGTCCTCGTATTTCTTCGGCGGGTTCTCGGCATACTGGATCGTGCCGTCCGGCCGCCAGTCGAACCATTCCGGGTGCTCGCGGATCCACGGATGGTCGGGCGAGCACTGTATGGCGAAGTCGAGCGCGATCTCCAGCCCGTGTCCCTTCGCCGCCTCGATCAGCCGGGCGAAATCCTCGAACGTGCCGAGTTCGGGATGGATCGCGTCGTGCCCGCCTTCGGCCGAGCCTATCGCGTAGGGGCTGCCCGGATCGTCGGGGCCCGGCGTCAGCGTGTTGTTCTTGCCCTTGCGGTTGACCTTGCCGATCGGGTGGATCGGCGGGAAATACAGGACGTCGAAGCCCATTTCCTCGATGTCGGGCAGGCGCTTGATGACGTCGTCGAACGTGCCGTGGCGGTTGACGTCGCCGGACTGCGAGCGCGGCATCAGCTCGTACCACGCCGAGAAGGCCGCCGCCGGCCGGTCGACCCACACCGGGACCTTGCCGGCGTAATGCGACAGGTTGGTCCGGTGGCCGGCCGCCGCCAGCAGCGCGATCGTCTCGGGCGCCTGCATCAGCGCGTACTGGCCGTCGAGATCGTTCTGGGCGCCGAGTTTCTCGAGCTTTTCCTCGAGCTTCTGCAGGGATTTCTGGTCGTCGCGCGAACCGCGCCCCGAGTCGCGGGCGGCCTTCACCAGTTCGCGTGCCTCGATGAGTTCCAGCTGGATGTTCTGGCCGGCGTCGCGCTTCTTCTTCGCCTCGTCGCGCCACGTCGCATAGAGGTCGCGCCAGGCGATGATCGAGTAGCGATAGGGACCGGCCTTGTCGAAGACGATCTCCGCCGACCAGCGGTCGTTGACGATGAAGGCGAGCGGGACTTCCGCCCAGCTCTCCTCCGCGTCGGCCGGCCCGTAAACCACCGCCGCGGCGATCTTGTCGTGGCCGTCGCTGAACACGTCGGCCGAGACGACCAGCGGCTCGCCCTCGGCGCGCTTGACGGCGAAGCGGCCGCCGTCGACCTCCGGCGCGACTCCCTCGATGACCACCCGGTTGGCGGCCAGCGCCAGCAGCGCCTCTTCCCCTTCCCGCGGCTGGGGCAGAAGACTGGACCCGGCTGCGGGCTGACGCGGCTTGGCCCGCTTGCGCGGCATCTGGATAGCGTCGTCCATGAGAACTTTCCCGAATTGATCGCACGGCCATCGCCGTATCGCGCTCCGGCGACATGGCGATGGCGGGCGCGGCGCCACTGTTCGCGACGACCAGCCGCGCGACTTCACCCGCTCTAGGTTTAAGCCCGGTCGCGCGGGCTGGTTCCCTTCGCAGGGCAAAAGACTGCGGCCCTGCCGCTAGCCGGCGTAGGCGCGGACCGTCTGGCGCTGCTCGCCGAGGCCCTTGCCGCCGAGGGAGATGACGTCGCCCGGCTTCAGATAGCGCTCCGGCTTCATGCCCATGCCGACGCCGGGGGGCGTGCCGGTGGTGATGACGTCGCCCGGCATCAGCCGCATGAACTGCGAGATGTAGGAGACCAGCGTCTTGACGCCGAAGATCATCGTCTTGGTCGAGCCGGTCTGCATCCGCTCGCCGTTGACGTCGAGCCAGAGGTCGACCGCCTGCGGGTCGCCGAGCTCGTCGGGCGTCACCAGCCAGGGGCCGAGCGGGCCGAAGGTCGGGGCGCTCTTGCCCTTCATCCATTGGCCGCCGCGCTGCGCCTGGAAGGTGCGCTCGGAGACATCGTTGCACAGGCAGAAGCCGGCGACGTGGTCCATCGCCTGGTCCTCGGAGACGTAGAGCGCCTCCTCGCCGATAACGATAGCGATCTCGACCTCCCAGTCGAGCCGGTCCGAGCCCTTCGGCACGATGACGTCGTCATGCGGCCCGACAATGCAGGACGGTGCCTTGTTGAAGAGGATCGGCTCCTTCGGGATCTCCATCCCGGATTCCTTGGCGTGATCGGCATAGTTCAGGCCGACGGCGATGAAGTGGCCGACGCGGCCGACGCAGGGCCCGATGCGATGCGACGGGTCGGCCTTGGCGAGCGCCTTGGGATTGATCGCCCGGAGCTTGTCGAGGGTAGCCCGAGACAGCGCCTCGCCGGCCACGTCGTCGATTTCCTCCGACAGGTCCCGCAGGATATTCTCGTCGTCGATCAGTCCCGGCTTCTCCGAACCGCTTTCACCGTAACGCACCAGTCGCATGCCATGCCTCCTTCACCGATTTCGCGAGCCGCCGCCGCGATGGCGGCAGGGGCTTGCGGAAGCAGATAGCCGCTTTCGGCGATTTGTCGCGGTTCGCGGACGATTTCTGCTGCCAATCGGCGATTTCGGAAGCTGCGGCGGACGGCCGCCGGGCCGCGCCTATTGCGCCGATTCCCCTGCGCCCGGGGCAGCCTGCGGCGGGGCATGGTCCTGCCGCGCCGGCAGCTGCCGCCGCGCCGCGCCGCGCTCGTAGGCCGGCTCGCCGAGCACGTAGGTCGCCACCGTCGCGCGCTCGTCGCCGAGGATCATCAGCGCGAACAGCTCCTCCTCCAGCGTCTCGACGCGCTCCATCCGCCGCCGCATCGCCGTCGTGGCGGAACTGTCGAGCACCACGAGATCGGCCTCGTGGCCGGGCACGAGGCGGCCGATCCGGCTGTCGAGGCCCATCGCCTCGGCGTTGCCGGCGGTCATCATGTGGAAGGCCTCGAGCGCCGGCAGCTTCTGGCCGCGCAGCGCCAGCACCTTGTAGGCCTCCGCGGCGGTCCGCAGCATCGAGTAGCTGGTGCCGCCGCCGATGTCGGTGGCGAGGCCAACCTTGATGTCGGCCGCGCGCATCGACTCGCGGTCGAACAGGCCGGAGCCGAGGAAGAGATTCGAGGTCGGGCAGAACACCGCCGTCGCGCCGCCGGCCGACAGCGCCGCAAGCTCACGCGCCGACAGGTGGATGCAGTGGCCGAACATCGCCTTCTCGCGCACCAGCCCGTAGCGCTCGTAGACTTCGGTGTAATCCTTCGACCACGGGAACGCCTCGCGCACGAAGGCGATCTCCGCCTCGTTCTCCGACAGATGCGTCTGGATGTGCATGTCGGGGAATTCGCTCGCCAGCGCCTCGGCCGCCTCCAGCTGCATCTCGCTCGAGGTCGGCGCAAAGCGCGGGGTGATGGCGTAGGAAAGCCGGCCCTTGCCGTGCCAGCGGCGGATCAGCTCGCGCGACTGCTGGTAGCCGGTTTCGGGCGTGTCGAGCAGCGCCGGCGGGCCGTTGCGGTCCATCATCACCTTGCCGGCGACCATGCGCATCCGGCGCTCCGCCGCCTCGGCGAAGAACGCCTCGACGCTTTCCGGATGGCTGGTGCAGAAGACGCCGGCGGTGGTCGTGCCGCTCGCCAGCAGCTCGTCGAGCAGGAAGCGCGAGGCGGAAGCGGCGACCGCCGGATCGCCGTAACGGCTTTCTTCCGGAAAGGTGTATTTCGCCAGCCATTCCATCAGCTCGGCGCCGTAGGAGGCGATGACCTGGGTCTGCGGCATGTGCAGATGCGGGTCGATGAAGCCCGGCAGCACCAGATGCGGCCGGTGGTCGACCACGACGGTGTCCGGGCGCAGCCGCTTCAGCAGGCCGCTCGCCTCGCCGACCTCGCGGATCAGCCCCTTCTCGATCACCACCAGCCCGTCTTCGATGTAGCGGACGGCGCGGCCGATCTCCTCGTCGCGCGGATCGGCGTCGAAGGAGAGGAGACGGCCGCGTATGGCGCGGCTGGCGCCGGCCGAGCTCATCGCGCCGCCACCGCGACGTAGCGTCCGGAACCGGCAGCGATCCAGCGCGCCAGCGTTTCCCGTTCCGCCGGTTCGAGCCCGGTGACGTTGCCGGGCGGCATCGCGATGCTGCGCACCGCCTGCCGCTCGATCAGCGCGGCGTAGTGGACGATGTCGTCGCGGCTTTCGAGCCGGACATCCTTCGGCGCATGGCCGATGCCCGGCCAGAGCGGCTCGGCGGCGTGGCACATCGAGCAGCGCGACTGAACGATCATTTCCACATCCGCCATCAGCGGCGAGGCCATCAGCGCCACCGCCGGATCGCCCTGCAGCGAGCGCGCCGCCTCGGCCTCCTCTGCGCCGCGCCAGCCCGGCGCGCCCGAGAGCGTGATGACGGCGGCAAACAGCACGCCGGCGACGACCCAGCACCACCAGAGCTGCTTTCCCGTCGCGTGCATCGTGTTGAAGAAGTGCCGGATCACCGCCCCGATCAGCAGCACCAGCCCGGCGATCGCCCAGTTCCACTCGGTGGCGAAGGAGAGCGGATAATGGTTCGAGAGCATCAGGAAGATGACCGGCAGCGTCAGGTAGTTGTTGTGCAGCGAGCGCTGCTTGGCCTCCTTGCCGAGGCGGGCTTCCGGGGTGCGGCCGGCCTTCAGGTCGGCGACGACGATGGTCTGGTTGGGGATGATGGTGAGGAAGACGTTGGCGGTCATGATCGTCGCGATCATCGCGCCGGTATGCAGCATCGCGCCGCGGCCGGAGAAGACTAGGGAGAACAGGAAGCTCGCCGCCACCACGTAGACGAAGAGCGCCGCCAGCAGCGCCGTGTCGTTGTTCTTCAGCGGCGACTTGCAGAGCCCGTCATAGACGACCCAGCCGAGCGCCAGGCCGCCGATCCCGATGGCGGTGGCGCCCCAGACCGGCAGGTCGGCCTTCGCGGGGTCGATGAGGTAGAGCTCCGCCCCGAGATAGTAGACGAGGAACAGCAGCGCCGCGCCGGAGAGCCACGTCGAGTAGCTCTCCCATTTGAACCAGGTCAGGTCCTCCGGCATGTGCGGCGGCGCGACCATGTATTTCTGCACGTGGTAGAAGCCGCCGCCATGGACCTGCCAGGCCTCGCCGCCGACGCCCTCGGGAAGCTGCCGCGACCGGCGCAGGCCGAGATCCAGCGCGATGAAATAGAAGGACGATCCGACCCAGGCGATGGCGGTGATGACGTGCACCCAGCGCACGCCGAAGCTCAGCCATTCGAAAAGGTATGTCCACATGCGAGGTCGGGGTCCTTGGGTGGAGGGCTGAGCCGCGTTCGGGCGGCGTTGGCTGTCGATTTCAGGCAGGAAGCGCCGCGTCCCGGGTTACCCCCCTCTGTCCTGCCGGACATCTCCCCCACAAGGGGGGAGATCGAAACGGCAGATGCGCCGCTGCCGACCTTCAATGTCGAAGCCTGCACCAGCGGTGCAGACCAGATGCGTATGGCGAAGCTACCAATCTCCCCCCTTGTGGGGGAGATGTCCGGCAGGACAGAGGGGGGTGTCTCGGCACGAACGGAGACGGATATCATGCCGCGGCACTACCGCGTCCCCCGCCCTTCGAGGCTCAGCCGGTCTTCCAACCGGCTTTGCACCTCAGAACGGGGGATCGACTGCTCAGATCCGAGCCTCAGCTCTGCACGCCTTCCACGTACCAGTCCATCTTCAGCAGATCCTCGTCCGGGATCACCTCGCCGGCCGGCACCTTCTCCGCGCCCGACTGGTCGTTGATCGGGCCGGTGAACACCTCGTAGGTGCCGGCCTTGGTGTCGTCGATGATCTTCTGCGCGGCGGCCTTCACGTCCTCGGGCATCTTGTCGTTGAACGGCGCCATCTCGACCTCGCCCTCGGCCATGCCGAGCCAGACATTGTCCGCCTCCCAGGTGCCGTCGAGCAGAGCCTGAACCCGGTTGACGTAATACGGGCCCCACTGGTCGACGATCGCCGTCATGTGGGCGTTGGGCGCGAAGCTGGTCATGTCCCAGGCCTGGCCGAAGGCCACGGCGCCGGCCTGCTCGGCGGCCTGCAGCGGCGCAGGCGAGTCGGTGTGCTGGGTGATGACGTCGGCGCCCTGGCTGAGCAGCGCCTTGGTGGCGTCGGCTTCCTTCGCCGGGTCGTACCAGGAATTCACCCAGACGACCTGCGTGGTGAAGTCGGGGTCCACCTTGCGTGCCGCCAGCGTGAAGGCGTTGATGCCCATCACCACTTCCGGGATCGGGAAGGAGGCGACATAGCCGGCCTTGCCGGTCTTCGACATCATCGCGGCGATGGTGCCGAGCACGGCGCGGCCCTGGTAGAAGCGCGAATTGTAGAGGCCCATGTTGTCCGAGCCGGTCTGGTAGCCGGTGGCGTGCTCGAACTTCACGTCCGGGAACTGCTTGGCCACCTTGATCGTCGGGTTCATGAAGCCGAACGAGGTGGTGAAGATGATGTCGTTGCCGTCCTGCGCGAGCTGGCGGATGACGCGCTCGGCGTCCGGCCCCTCGGCGACGTTCTCGACATAGGTGGTCTCGACCTTGTCGCCGAGCTTCTCCTCCAGGTACTTGCGCCCCTGGTCATGGGCGTAGGTCCAGCCGAAATCGCCGACCGGGCCGACATAGACGAAGGCCGCCTTGACCGTGTCCTTGGCCTCCTGGGCAACGGCCGGCAGACCGAGCGAGAGGGCGGCCATCGCGGTGATGGCGCCGGCCATCAGGCGGCGGCGGGTGGTGTGGATCATGAAACGGCTCCTTTGAAGGGTTGCGACAGGGGGTGGGTCAGGCGCTCGCCCGGAACGGCCGGCCGAGACAGGCCGGCGCGACGGTTCTGGCGCTCCGCCGGCCGGCGGAGATCAGGGCAAGGACGAGGACGGTGGCGAGGTAGGGCAGCGCCGACAGGAATTCCGGCGCGAAGAAGTTGAAGCCGGCGGCCTTCGCCTGAAGCTCGAGCGTGATGACGAGGCCGAACAGATAGGCACCGATCAGCAGCCGCCCCGGCCGCCAAGAGGCGAAGACCACCAGTGCGATGGCGATCCAGCCGCGTCCGGCGGTCAGCCGCTCGGCCCACATCGGCGTCAGCACCAGCGAGTAGTACGACCCGCCGAGCCCCGCCATGGCGCCGCCGAACAGCACCGCCAGCGTGCGCACCGTCAGCACCGGATAGCCGATGGAATGGGCCGCCTCGTCGCTCTCGCCGACGGCCCGCAGGATCAGGCCGGCGCGGCTGTGCTTGAGGAACCACCAGACCGCGAAGGTCAAGATCAGCCCGATATAAACCAGTGGCGAATGGCCGAAGACCACCCGCCAGACCGGGTCGTCGGCGAGCGAGGCGGGAAAGATCGGCCCGAGCGTCGTCGTGGTGATGCCGACGAAGGGCGCCCCGATCAGCGCCGAGACGCCGGTGCCGAAGATCGTCAGCGCCAGGCCCGTCGCCACCTGGTTGGCCATCAGGCCGAGCGTCAGCACCGCGAAGATCGCGGCGGCGAGCGCGCCGGCGGCCATCGCGGCGACGGCGCCCAGTGCCGGAATGCCGGTGGTGACGGCGACGGCGAAGGCGGTGACCGCACCGATCAGCATCATCCCCTCGACGCCGAGATTGAGGACGCCGGACTTTTCCGCGACGAGTTCGCCGAGCGCGGCGATCAGCAGCGGGGTGGCGGCGGCCGCCACGGTCATCAGGATGGCAACGAGAAGCGCCGTGCTCATGCGGTTTCCGCCCCCGTCTCCGCCCTGCCGCGCTCGGCAGCGGCGCCGGCCCGCGCGGCCCCGACGGCCGGTGCATGCACCGTCTCGCGACGCGCCACCAGCCGGTAGCGCACCAGGATGTCGGCCGCGAGCAGGAAGAACAGCATCATCGCCTGGAAGACGCCGGTGGCCGCCGACGGCAGGCCGATCACCGTCTGCGCGCTCTCGCCGCCGACATAGGTCAGCGCCAGGACGAGCGCCGCGACGAGGATGCCGAGCGGATGCAGCCGGCCGAGAAACGCCACGATGATCGCCGTGTAGCCGTAGCCGGTCGGGAACTGCGGCACCATCTGGCCGAATGGGCCGGCGGCTTCGAGGATGCCGGCGAGCCCGGCCATGCCGCCGCCGACCAGCATCGCCAGCCACACCGTCGAGGCCTGGCTGAAGCCGCCATAGCGCGCGGCGCTGGGCGCCAGGCCCATGACGCGGATCTGGAAGCCGGTGACCGAGCGGGCCAGCAGGAACCACGCGGTCAGTCCCAGTGCCGCGGCGACCGGCACGCCGAGATGGATCAGCGTTCCCGGAACGATGGTCGGCAGCGTCTGCGCCGCCGAGAACATCGCCGTCTGCGGGAAGTTGAACCCCATCGGGTCCTTCCATGGTCCGCGCATCAGGTAGTACAGCAGCTGGATCGCCACGTAGTTGAGCATCAGGCTCGACAGGATCTCGCTGACGTTGAACCGCGTCTTCAGGAGCGCCGGGATGCCGGCCCAGATCATGCCGCCGACAACGCCGGCGGCGACCATCACCGGCAGGATCCAGACGCCGTCGAGATCCAGCGTCATCAGCGCGACGCCGGTGCCGGCGAGGCCGCCGAGAATGTACTGGCCCTCGCCGCCGATGTTCCAGATGTTGGCGCGGAAGCCGATGGACAGGCCGATGGCGATGATCGCCAGCGGCGCCGCCTTCACGAACAGGTCCTGCCAGCGATAGGGGTTGAACAGCGGCACGACGAAGATCTGGTAGACCGCCTGAGGCCCGTCATGGCCGAGCAGCGTGAACACGATTGCGCCGGCCAGCAGCGTCGCCAGCACCGCGATCACCGGCGCGGCGACCATCATGGCGCGACTGGGCTCGCGTCGCGGCTCGAGCGCCAGCGCCATCAGGCGGCCCTTTCTTCCGGCGCTTCGGCCGCTTCGTGGGCGCCGTGGATGCCGCCCATCAGCAGCCCGACCCGCTCCACCGAGATGCCCCTGACGGCCATCGGCTCCGACAGCCGGCCCTCGTTGATCACCGCGATCCGGTCGCAGAGCTCGAGCAGTTCGTCGAGGTCCTGGCTGACCACGACGACGAGCGCCCCCCTGGCGACGAGGTCGATCATCGCCTGGCGGATGAAGGCGGACGCACCCGCGTCGACGCCCCAGGTCGGCTGTGAGACGACGAGGACCGAGGGGTCCTGGCCGATCTCGCGTCCCATGACGAATTTCTGCAGGTTGCCGCCGGACAGGCTGCCGGCAAGGGCCTCAGCGCCGGTCGCCTTGACCGAGAACGCCTTGATGACGCCGTCCGCGAAGGCGCGGGCGGCGCCGAGGTCGAGAAAGCCGCCCTTCGCCAGCCCCTTGCGCTCCCGGGCGGAGAGGATGGCATTGTCGGCCAGCGACATGCCGGGCACCGCGGCATGGCCGTTGCGCTCCTCGGGGACGGCGGCAAGGCCGAGGCGGCGGCGCGCCGAGACGCCAAGCGCCTCGATGCGCTGCCCGTCGAGCGTGATCGTGCCGGTGACGCCCGCGACGCGCTCGCCGGAGAGCACCTCCAGCAGCTCGTTCTGGCCGTTGCCCGCCACCCCGGCGATGCCGAAGATCTCGCCATTGCGCACCGAGAAGGAGATGTCCCTGAGGCTCGTGCCGAAGGGCGGCGTGCCCGGCGCCGACAGATGGGCGACGGTGAAGCGCTCGGCGCCGGTGGCCGCGTCGGCCTTGCCGGACAGGTCCTTGAGGCTGCCGCCGATCATCAGCTCCGCCATCGAGCGGGCCGATTCCGCGCGGGGGTCGCAGGTGCCGACCACCTTGCCGCCGCGCAGGATGGTCGCGGTGTCGCAGAGCGCCTTTATCTCGTGCAGCTTGTGGGAAATGTAGAGGATCGAGCAGCCCTCGGCGGCCAGCCGGCGGAGCGTCGCAAACAGCTGCTCCACCTCCTGCGGGGTCAGGACGGAGGTGGGCTCGTCCATGATCAGGAGCTTCGGGCGCTGCAGCAGGGCGCGGACGATCTCGATCCGCTGGCGCTCGCCAACCGACAGCGTGTGGACGTGGCGGTGCGGATCGAGCGCCAGACCGTAGGTGTCGAGCACGTCCCGCACCTTCGCCTCGAGCTCGCGGCGCGGTGGTGGCTCGTCCATGCCGAGCGCGATGTTCTCCAGCACCGTCATCGCCTCGAACAGCGAAAAATGCTGGAACACCATGCCGATGCCGAGCGCCCGCGCCTCGCGCGGCGAGTGGATCGCCACCGGCTTGCCGTCGAAGGCAATCTCGCCCTCGTCGGCCTTCTGGACGCCGTAGATGATCTTGACCAGCGTCGACTTGCCGGCGCCGTTCTCGCCGAGCAGCGCATGGATCTCGCCCGGCCCGACCGCGAACGACACGCCGTCGTTGGCGACGACGCCGGGAAAGCGCTTGGTGATGCCGGTAAGCTGGAGGCGCGGCGCCATGTCGGAGGGGATCATCCCGTTGATCTCGTGCGGGGACTATTGCACTGCGACGCGAGGGCTGCAAAGCGATCGCTCAGCTTTTCCTGTTGATCGGAAAAAAGGCAGGTGGCGATCTCGGCGGCGGTCAGCGCGGCGATCACCGCCGGCCGCTTGTCGCGCAGCGCCGCCCCGCCGATCGGCAGGGTCAGGCGGGCGATGTCCGCGCCGCGCCCCTCGGCCTCGAGATGCCGGCGGAAGCGCTCGCGCTTGGTCGCCGAGCCGATCATCCCGACATAGGCGGCATCGCCGCGGGCAAGCGCCGCGGCGGTGAGCAGGAAATCCAGCGAATGCGTGTGGGTCATCACCACATAGGCCGCGCCCGCCGGCGCGTCGGCTATCTCGGCCTCCGGGAGGGCGGCGGCGACCGCGGTCACGTCGTCGGGCAGGCCGTCCAGCATCTCCGGCCGGCTGTCGACCAGCCGCACATTCAGCGGCAGCAGCGCCAGCGCCGCGGCCAGCGCCCGGCCGGTATGGCCGGCGCCGAACACCAGCACCGCCGGGCGGGCGCGGCGCGCCGCCTCTTCTTCGGCGAGCATGCCGGCGATCAGCGCCGGGTCGGCGCGGCGGATCGCCAGCTTCACCCGCCCGCCACAGCACTGGCCGATCTCCGGCCCCAGCGGCACATCCATCTCCACATCGTTCTCGCCGGCCGCGAGCAGCGCCCGCGCGCGCTCGATGGCGTCGTATTCCAGCCGGCCGCCGCCGATCGTGCCGGCGATGTCCGTCGCCGTCACCGCCATCGTCACGCCCGCCTCGCGCGGCGTCGAGCCGCGCGCCTCGACGACCGTCACCAGCGCCGCGGGCGTCCCGGCCGCGACCGCGGCGCTGAGGGTTTCGGCGACGCTCATCCCCTCGCCCGGACCTGCTCGACCGCCGCGAGCACCCGCTCCGGCGTCGCCGGCGCATCGAGGTCGGGGAAGACCCGCCCGTCGCCGGCCGCGATCACCGCGTCGGTGAGGGCCGAGAACACCGAGATCGCCAGCATCAGCGGCGGCTCGCCGACCGCCTTCGAGCGGTAGATCGTCGCCGCCCGGTTCTCGCCCCTGTCCCACAGGGCCACCCGGAAATCGTCCGGCCGGTCGTTGGCCGTCGGGATCTTGTAGGTCGAGGGCGCGTGCGTCCTCAGCCGGCCGCTAGCGTCCCACCAGAGTTCCTCGGTGGTCAGCCAGCCCATGCCCTGGATGAAGCCGCCCTCGATCTGGCCGAGGTCGATCGCCGGGTTCAGCGAACGGCCGACATCGTGCAGGATGTCGGCGCGCAGCAGCCGGTGCTCGCCGGTGAACGTGTCGATCACCACCTCCGAACAGGCGGCGCCATAGGCGAAATAGTAGAACGGGATGCCGCGGGCCGTGTCGCGGTCGTAGCTGATGCCGGGCGTCGCGTAGAAGCCGGTGGAGGAGAGCGACACCCGGGCGAGATAGGCCTCGCCGACGAGGTCGCGAAAGCGCTTCTCGTCGTTGCCGATGCGCACCCGGTTCGGCTCGAACACCACCTGGTCACGCGGCACCTTGTAGCGCTCGACGGCGAAGTCGATCAGCCGGTCCTTGATCGTGCGGGCCGCCGCCTGCGCCGCCATGCCGTTGAGATCGGAGCCCGAGGATGCCGCCGTCGCCGAGGTGTTCGGCACCTTGGCGGTGGTCGTGCCGGTGATCTTCACCATCGCGACATCGATCTGGAATTCCTCGGCGACGACCTGGGCCACCTTGGTGAACAGGCCCTGCCCCATCTCCGTGCCGCCGTGGTTGAGATGCACCGATCCGTCCTTGTAGACGTGCACCAGCGCGCCGGCCTGGTTGAGATGGCTGGTGGTGAAGGAGATGCCGAACTTCACCGGCGTCAGCGCCAGGCCCTTCTTCAGCACCGTGTTGGCGGCGTTGAACGCCCGGATCTTCTCGCGGCGCGCCCGGTAGTGCGACGTCGCCTCCAGTTCCTCGACGATCTCGCCGATCACCGAATCCGTCACCTGCATGTGGTAGGGCGTCACGCCGCTGCCGTCGGCGGGATAGAAATTGCGCCTGCGCACGTCGAGCGGGTCGAGCCCGGTGGCGAAGGCGACGCGGTCCATCGCGCGCTCGATCCCGACCATGCCCTGCGGCCCGCCGAAGCCGCGGAATGCGGTGTTGGAGACGGTGTGGGTCTTCAGCCGCCGCGAATGGATGCGCGCCGCCGGCAGCTGGTAGGCGTTGTCGGCGTGGAACATCGCCCGGTCGGCGATGGCGCCGGAGAGGTCCTTCGAATAGCCGCAGCGCACCAGATGCCGCATGTCGGCGGCGACGATGCCGCCGTCCGGATCGAAGCCGATATCGTAGTCGATGCGGACCTCGTGGCGCTTGCCGGTCATCACCATGTCGTCGTCGCGGTCGAGCCGGCACTTGGCCGGCCGCCCGGTCTTGACCGCGGCGAGCGCGGTAACGGCGGCGAACAGCGCCGGCTGGCTCTCCTTGCCGCCGAAGCCGCCGCCCATGCGCCGGACTTCCACCGTCACGGCGTGGTCCGGCACGCCGAGCATCCTGGCGACGTTGTGCTGCACCTCGGAGGGATGCTGCGTCGAGGAGCGCACCAGCACGTCGCCGTCCTCCAGCGGGATCGCGACGGCGATCTGCCCCTCGAGGTAGAAATGATCCTGGCCGCCGAGTTCGAGCCGGCCCGCAAGCCGCTGCGGCGCGGCCTCGAGCGCCGCTTCCGGGTCGCCGATGCGCATCTCGTGGGCCGGCAGCAGGTCCTCGCCCGCCGCGTCGGCCTGCGCCACGCCCTCGTCGATCGAGATCGCCGCCGGAAGGTCGGCGTAGGTGACGACGGCGAGCTTCGCCGCCGCCCGCGCCGCGTGCGCCGTCTCGGCGGCCACGGCGAACAGCGGCTGGCCGACATACTGCACGGTATCGACGGCGAAGATCGGATCGTCGCCGAACACCGGCGAATAGTCGTTCTCGCCCGGAATGTCCTCGGCCGTCAGCACCGCGACGACGCCCGGCGCGGCGCGGACGGCGGCGAGGTCGATGTTGGCGATGCGGGCATGCGCCCGCTCCGACATAGCGATGTGGACCTGCAGCGTGCCGGGCAGCTCCGGCTCGTCGTCGATGTAGCGCGCCGTGCCGGCGACGTGCCTGGCGGCGCTGTCATGGGCGAGCGGCGTCGCCACCCCGCCTTGGATCGCCGCCTCGTGGGTCGGCGGCCGCTCGTCCAGCGCCGACGGACCGGGCTCCCCGGCGAGCCCGCGATCCTGGATGCGGGTCTCGTCCATCATGCCGCTTCTCCCGTCGCGGCGTCGTCGGCCTCGGCCGTGACGTCGGCGAGGCGCGGGGTGAAGCCGCCGGCCTCCTGCAGCGCGAAGCGGCGCAGCAGGTAGCGCGCCGTCTTGAGGCGATACTCGGCGGAGGCGCGCATGTCGGTCAGCGGGGTGAAGTCCTCGGCCAGCGCCGCCACCGCGGCCTCCACCGCGGGCGGATCGAAGGGCCGCCCGACCAGCGCCGCCTCGGCCCGCGCGGCCCGCTTCGGGATTCCCGCCATGCCGCCGAAGGCAAGCCGGGCCTCGCTGATCGTCGTGCCCTCAAAGCTGAGCCGGAAGGCCGCCATCACGGCCGAGATGTCGGAATCGAAGCGCTTCGAGATCTTGTGCGCGAAGAAGCGCTGGTTGCCCGCGAGCCGCAGCACCTCGACGGCGACCACGAACTCGCCCGGCGCCCGGTCCTGCCTGCCATAGTCGAGGAAGAAGTCGGCGAGCGGCAGCCGGCGCATCTCCTCGCCGCGGCGCAGATAGAGATGCGCGTCGAGAGCGATCAGGCAGGGCGCGAGATCGCCGATCGGCGAGCCGTTGGCGATGTTGCCGCCGATCGTCCCGGCATTGCGGATCTGCGCGCCGGCGAAGCGCCGCAGCATCTCGCCAAGGTCGGGGTGGACGCTCGCGAGCGTGGCCGTCGCGGCGCGATGCGTCACGCCGGCACCGAAATAGATCCGGCCGGCGGCCTCCTCGATCACCTGCAGGTCGCGGACATGGCTGATGTCGATGATCAGCGGCAGGCTGCGATGCTGCTTGGTCACCCAAAGGCCGACATCCGTGGCACCGGCGACCAGCAGCGCGTCGGGATGCGCGGCGTAGAGGTCGGCGAGCTCGTCGACATGGCGCGGCGCGAACCAGCGATCCCTGCCCGCCCGATAGGAAAACACGCCGTTGCCCTCGATCGCGGTGAGCCGGCGCGCCAGCGCCGCGTCGCCGGCGGCATCCGTCGGCGGCGGCAGCTGCGCCACGGAAAGCCCCGCCTCGACGATCGGGCCGTAGCCGGTGCAGCGGCAGAGATTGCCGGCGATGAGGTCCTTCACGGCCTGGCGGTCGGCGAGTGCGCCGTTCAGCCAGCCGGCATGGATCTGCATGACGAAGCCCGGCGTGCAGAAGCCGCACTGGCTGGCATGCTGCTCCACCATCGCGGCCTGGACCGGGTTGAGCCCGCCCTGGCCGAGATGTTCCACCGTCTCCACGGCCCGGCCGTGCATCGCCGGCAGGAACTGGATGCAGGCATTGACGCTGCGCCGCCGCAGCCCGCCTTTGCCGTCCGCCTCGGCGACGATCACCGTGCAGGCGCCACAGTCGCCCTCGGCGCAGCCTTCCTTGGTGCCGGTCAGCCGCTCGTTCCGGCGCAGATATTCGAGCAGCGTAGTCGTCGGCGGCAGGTCGCCGACGCTGCGCTCCTCGCCGTTGAGGACGAAGCGGATCGGATCGGAGGGCGTGGGCGCGTCACTCATCAGCTGCCCCGATAGGTCGAATAGCCGAAGGGCGAGAGCAGCAGTGGCACATGGTAGTGGCGGCGTTCGGCGATGCCGAAGCGCAGCACCACCTGGTCGAGGAATTTCGGTTCGGGCAGCGCAATGTTCACGGCGTCGAAATAGTCTCCGGCGGCGAAGCAGAGCTCGTAGATGCCGGTCTCGAAGCCGGCGCCCGCCATCAGCGGCGCGTCGCAGCGGCCGTCCTGGTTGGTCACCGCCTCAGCGACGACACTGCGCTCGCCCGCCGCACCGATTCGCGACAGGGTCACGGCGATGCCGGCGGCAGGCCGGCCGAGGCTGGTGTCGAGCACGTGCGTCGTCAGCCGAGCCTGATCTGCTTCGCCCATTCAGGCTCCGTTCGCGAGATTTTTGACCATCCGGTCAGCATCCTGCACCAGCCGGGGCAAATCCGTAAAGCACTGTCGCTGCGCCTGCCTCTCGCCATCCGCCCCGGCAGCCACAGATCACCCGCGAACGCCCCGTCCGGCCGCCCGCCGATGCGCGTTCCGGCACGGAGGCCACGATGCGCAGCGAACCCGCCTTTCTCTTCGACCTCGACGGCACGCTCGTCGACAGCGTCTATCAGCACGTCATCGCCTGGCAGGAGGCGCTCGACGCCGAGGGCATCGAGCTGTCGGTCTGGCGCATCCACCGCAAGATCGGGATGAGCGGCGGGCTGTTCACCAACCAGCTGCTGCGCGAGACCGGCACCGCCATCACCGAGGAGACGACCGAGCGGCTGCGCCATCTCCATGCCGAGGCCTATGGCCGCGTCGCCCACATGGTGCGCCCGCTGCCGGGCGCCATCGAGCTGCTGGCGGCGCTCGACGAGGCCGGCATCAAGTGGGCGATCGCCACCAGCGGCCGGATGGAGACGGCGAAGCACAATCTCGAGCGGCTCGGCGTCGATCCGGACAAGGTGCCGGTGATCACCAGGGACCTGGTCAAATACGCCAAGCCCGATCCCGACCTGTTCATCGCCGCCGCCGAGCGGCTGGGCGTGGCGACCGAAGCCTCGATCGTCGTCGGCGATTCGATCTGGGACATGCTGGCGGCGCAGCGCTGCCGGGCGCTCGGCGTCGGCCTGCTGTGCGGCGGCTACGGCACCGACGAGCTGGAACGGGCCGGCGCCTTCCGGGTGTTCGAGGACCCGGCCGACATGCTGCTCCACCTCGACGAGGTCGGCGGGCGGCGCTGACGGCGAGCGGCCGGATACGGCTTGCGAGCGGTAACGAAATCTCCTTAGCTTGAGCCGAGGAGACCGCGATGAAACCCGAAAGGCCTCGCTCGAAATCTCGGAAAGTTTTCCCCGCCCGGAGGAAAGCGCCGAAGTGCAAGTATGGCGACGATCTCACCGGTGCGGAAGGAAATGGCCATCATTCTTCTACCGAGGCTGCGGCGGACTTGACCCCGGACCCGTTTGCGCTGTTCACCGAATGGGACAGCGAGGCCGACCACAGGGCCTACGACCAGCTTTAGGCGAAGTGGCGGGAAGCGCCTCGCCGGCAGCATGAAAGACCCATCCCCGATGACCCGCGCCGCATGACCCGCTATCCCCGCGACCTCGCCGGCTATGGCCGGACCCCGCCCGATCCGCGATGGCCGAACCCCGGCGGCAGCGGCCCGGCGCGGATCTGCGTGCAGTTCGTGATCAACTACGAGGAAGGCGGCGAGAACTCGCTTCTTCACGGCGATGCGGCGTCGGAGGCCTTCCTGTCGGAGATCGTCGGCGCCCAGCCCTGGCCCGGCCAGCGCCACATGAACATGGAGTCGATCTACGAATACGGCGCCCGCGCCGGCTTCTGGCGGCTCTGGCGGCTATTCACCGCGCGGCGGATGCCGGTCACCGTCTACGGCGTCGCCACGGCGCTGGAGCGCAATCCGGAAGCCGTCGAGGCCATGCAGGAGGCGGATTGGGAGATCGCCTCGCACGGGCTGAAATGGATCGACTATCGCGACTACACGCGCGAGGACGAACGCCGGCACATGCAGGAGGCGATCGCCATCCACACCGCCGTCACCGGCGAGCGGCCGCTCGGCTGGTACACCGGCCGCTCCTCTGTCCACAGCCTCGAACTGGCGGCCGAGGACGGCGGCTTCCTCTACGCCTCCGACGCCTATGCCGACGATCTGCCCTACTGGCAGGAAACGGAGGCGGGGCCGCTGCTGATCCTGCCCTACACGCTGGACAGCAACGACATGCGCTTCGCCGCGCCCCAGGGCTTCAACTCGGGCGACCAGTTCTTCGCCTATCTGAAGGATTCCTTCGACGTGCTCTACGCCGAGGGCGAGGCCGGCCAGGCGAAGATGCTGAACATCGGCCTGCACTGCCGCCTCGTCGGCCGTCCCGGCCGCGCCGCGGCGCTCGCCCGCTTCCTCGACTACATCGAATCGAAGGACGACGTCTGGGTCGCCCGGCGCATCGACATCGCCCGCCACTGGCGCGAGCACTTCCCCTATGCCGAGCGCTTCCGGCCGACGCGGCTCTCCCAGACGGCCTTCGTCGAGACCTTCGGCGCGGTATTCGAGCACTCGCCCTTCATCGCCGAGCGCACCGTCGCCCGCGAACTCGGCCCGGCGCACGACCGGCCGGCGGGGCTTGCCGGGGCGATGATCCAGACGTTCCGCGAGGCGAGCGCGGGGGAACGGCTGGCGGTGCTCAAGGCGCATCCGGACCTGGCGGGACGGCTCGCGCTGGCCGGCGAACTCACCGCGCAGTCGGCGCGCGAGCAGGCGGGCGCCGGCCTCGACCGCCTGGCGCCGGACGAGCTTGCGCGGTTCACCGAACTTAACGACCGCTATGTCGCGCGCTTCGGCTTCCCCTTCATCATCGCGGTGAAGGGATTGACCAAGGGCGACATCCTCGCCGCCTTCGAGGCGCGCGTCGACAACGACGCCGAGACGGAATTCACGACCGCCTGCCGCCAGGTGGAGCGGATCGCGCAGCTGCGCATCGCGCAGATCTTCAAGGACAGAGAATGACCGCAGAACGCTTCGTCACGGCCCCCGCCTCGCCCGAGGCCGCCGACCTGCTCGCCCGCTATGTCGATCTCGCGCATCCGCGGCTCGGCACCGAGGTCACCTTCGCCACCGACGATTTCTTCGCCGACAAGAGCCGGATGATCGCCCCCGAGGCGCCGGTCTTCTATCCCGACCGCTTCGACGACCATGGCAAGTGGATGGACGGCTGGGAATCGCGCCGCAAGCGCACGCCCGGCCACGACCACGCGGTACTGCGGCTCGGCCAGCGCGGCACGATCGCGGCGGTCGACATCGACACCTCGTTCTTCACCGGCAACTTCCCGCCCGAGGCGATGCTCGAGGCCGCCGACACGGTGGAGGAGCCCGGCGAGAGCGACTGGCAGGTGCTGGTGCCGCGCCGGGCGCTCACCGGCAACAGCCACAACATCGCCGAAGCCGCCTCAGCCGACCCGGTCCGCTGGCTGCGCCTGCACATCTTTCCCGATGGCGGCGTCGCGCGGCTGCGCGTCTACGGCACGGTGGCCAAGGACTGGTCTGCGGTGCCCGCCGACGAAGTGGTCGATCTCGCCGCGGTCGAAAACGGCGGCCGCGCCATCGCCTGGAACGACGCGCATTACGGCCACCCCGCCAACATGCTGGCGCCGGGCCGCGCGCCGGTGATGTCCGACGGCTGGGAGACCGCCCGCCGCCGCAGGCCCGGCAACGACTGGTGCGTGCTCCGGCTGGGCACCGCCGGCACGATCGAGAGCCTGCAGGTCGATACCCGCCACTTCAAGGGCAATTTCCCCGACCGCTTCAGCCTGCGTGCCGCGCGGCTCGACGCCGATCCGGCCGCCGACGCGGTCGAGGCGGCGAGCGCCGCCTGGCCGCTGCTGCTCGCCGAGACCAAGCTGTCGGCCGACGCGGAGAGGAGCATCGACGCCGTCGAGGCGCTAGGCCCCGTTACCCATGTCCGGCTCGACATCTTCCCCGATGGCGGCATCTCGCGGCTGCGGCTCTACGGTCGGAAGGCCACGTGACCGCCGAGCCCCCGGCGATCGTCCGCGCGCAGCGACTGACGCGCACAGCCTTCGCGCCCTTCGGCGACGTCATCGAGACCGAGGGCGCCGAGCAGCGGCTGATCAACGGCGGCACGACGACGCGCTTCCACGATCTCGCCCGCGTCGACGTCGCGGTCGAGGATGGGCGGCCGCTGATCTCGATCTTCCGCGGCCAGCCCTTCGCCCTGCCCGTCGAAATCCGGATGATGGAACGGCATCCTTTCGGCAGCCAGGCCTTCGTGCCGCTGCAGAAGACGCCGTTCCTGGTCGTCGTCGCTCCGGACGAGGACGGCCGCCCCGGCACGCCGCTGGCCTTCCTCGTCGACGACGGCAGGGGCGTGAACTACGCCCGCAACGTCTGGCACCACCCGCTCCTGTCGCTCGAGCGGGTCGGCGATTTCCTCGTGGTCGACCGCGGCGGGGCGCAGTCCAATCTCGAGGAGGCGAACTATCCGCGCCCCTACGCCGTCATCGGCGCCTGAGACGGATTCATCCGGAGGGAGAGCGATGCACGCAGTCACGGGCAGGCTTTTTGCTGGACTTGGAGTCGCCGAGCCCCAGATGCGAGAAGGAATGCTGCACGGGCGAAGGAACCATACATGCGCTCATCCATCGGATCCGTCGTCGCCCTCATAGCGATATGCCTCCTCGCCCTGATCGGCCTGGCGCTCGCCGGCGGCGGGATCTGGCTGCTGACGCTCGGGGGCTCCTGGTACTATCTCGTCGCCGGCCTTGCGTTTCTCGCGACCGCGGCGCTGGTGTTCCTCCGGCGGCCCGAGGCGCTTCTCGTCTTTGCCGCGGTGGTCGTCGGCACGCTGATCTGGGCGCTCTACGAGGTCGGCTTCGACTGGTGGCCGCTGGCCGCGCGCGGCGGCCTGGTATTCCTGCTCGGCCTGCTGCTGCTGACGCCGTGGGTCACCCGGCGGCTCGGCACGCGCAATGTCGCCGACGCCCTCGACGGCCGCGACCGCCGCCCGACCGCGACGCATGGCGCCGGGGCGGCCCTTAGCGCGGCGCTGGGCGTTGCCCTCATCGTCGCCGTCTCGTCCTGGTTCACCGACCCTCACAACATCGTCGGGGCGCTGCCCGGGCCGCGGGCGGCACCAGTCATCGATCCCGAGGTCCCCGCCGGGGAGTGGCATGCCTATGGCCGGACGGGCTACGGCCAGCGCTATTCGCCGCTCGCCGAGATCACGCCGGCCAATGTCGATGAACTCGAGGTGGCGTGGCATTATCACACGGGCGACATATCCGAGCCGGGGGATCCGACCGAAACGACCTTCGAGGTCACGCCGCTGAAGATCGGCGACCGGCTCTATCTCTGCACGCCGCATCAAGACGTCATCGCCCTCGACGCCACGACCGGCGAGGAAATCTGGCGCTACGATCCGCAGATCGAGGGCGAGCTCGCTTTGCAGCATCTGACCTGCCGCGGCCTGTCCTACCAGCCGCCGGGCGGCGGGACGGCTGCCGCAACGCCACCCGCCGCTACGGACGCCGCTGCCCCGACGGCAGCCGCCGTCCCCCCTGCCGCGCCGGCCGCGCCAGCCGCGACGCCGAATGTTCCGGCGGCAACCGGGACGGCGCCCGCGGAAGCCATCACCGACGCCCCGATCGCGACGGACCCGGGCGGGACCTCACCGCTTGACGGCGATATTGCTGCTGCCGGCGACGCCGGACAGCCGCGGCCGCCGGCGCCGCTCGGCGAGCCGGGCATCGACCAGCCGATCGCCGCCGCCACGGCGGTGCGCACCGCGCAGACCTGCGACGGCAAGCTGTTCATGCCCACCGCCGACGGGCGCCTGATCGCACTCAATCTCGAGACCGGCGCGGTCTGCACGGAATTCGGCGGCGGTGAAGGCCAGATCGATCTCTGGACCAACATGCCAAACGTTCTGCCCGGCGCCTATTACTCCACCTCGCCGGTCGTTGTGACCGACAACGTCATCATCGTCGGCGGCACGGTCCTCGACAACGTGTCCACCAACGAAGCTTCCGGCGTCATCCGCGGCTTCGACGTCAATACCGGCGAGCTCCTCTGGGCCTGGGATTCCGGCAATCCCGACCAGACGGCACCGCTGCCGCCGGGCGAGACCTACACGCCGAACACGCCGAACTCCTGGTCGATTTCCGCGGTCGACGAGAATCTCGGCCTGGTCTATGTGCCGCTCGGAAATCAGCCCCCGGACCAGTGGGGCGCCAATCGGACCGATGCGGTCGAGCGCTTTTCTTCCTCGGTCGTCGCGCTCGATGTCGCCACCGGCGCGGTGCGCTGGGTCTACCAGACCGTGCATCACGATCTCTGGGACTACGACGTGCCGTCGCAGCCCTCGCTGCTCGACATCACCGTCGGCGGCGAGAGCGTGCCGGTGCTCGTCCAGCCGACGAAACAGGGCGAGGTCTACGTCCTCGACCGTCGTACCGGCGAGCCGGTGCTGCCGGTCATCGAGAAGCCGGCACCGGGTGGCGCGGTCGAGCCCGACTTCACCGCCCCCACCCAGCCGGTATCGGCGCTGTCCTTCGACCCGCCGGCCCTGCGCGAATCCGACATGTGGGGCGTGACGATGCTGGACCAGCTCGCCTGCCGGATCGCGTTCCTCGGCTATCAGTATGAAGGGCGCTACACCCCGCCGTCACTCGAAGGCACGCTTGTCTATCCCGGCAATTTCGGCGTCTTCAACTGGGGCAGCGTCGCGGTCGACCCGGTGCGCCAGGTGATGTTCTCCACGCCGGCCTATCTCGCCTTCGTCTCGAAGCTGATCCCTCGCGACAACGACACGGAGTTGGTCGTCAACAAGTCGCAGCCGGAAGGCGCACTGCCGGCGTTGAACGAGAATTTCGGCGCACCCTACGGCGTCGAGCTGTCGCCGTTCACCTCCTGGCTCGGCCTGCCCTGCCAGGCACCGCCTTGGGGCTACGTTGCCGGTGCTGATCTCCAGACGGGCGAGATTGTCTGGATGCACAAGAACGGCACGGTCCGCGACCAGTCGCCGATCCCGCTGCCCTTCGAGATGGGCGTGCCGGATCTCGGCGGACCGGTGATGACCGCCGGCGGCGTCGCGTTCATCTCGGGCACGCTCGACTACTATGTCCGCGGCTATGACGTGACCACCGGCGAGGAACTCTGGAAGGCCCGCCTGCCGGCGGGCGGCCAGGCGACGCCGATGACCTACGAGGGCGCCGACGGCCGGCAGTATCTGCTGGTCGCTGCCGGCGGGCACGGCTCGCTCGGCACCAAGCGCGGCGACAGCGTCATCGCCTACGCGCTGCCGGATGGCAGCGCCGAGGCAGAAGCCGAGTAAAGATCGAAGGACAGCACGATCGGGGGCCGGAGACGGCCCCCGATCCTATCAGGCGAAGCGCCTTGCGGCAGCGCCGTGCTCGGCGCGCAGCCGAGCGACGTCGATGCCGACGGGCATGCCCTCCTCCACCCGCCACGCCCCCTTCACCATCACCCGGTCCGCCCGCGTCGCGCCGCAGAGCACCAGCGCGGCGATCAGGTCGTGCGCGCCGGAAAAGCGCAGCTCGTCGAGGGTGAACAGCGCGAGATCCGCCTGCATCCCCACCGCGATGCGGCCGATATCGCTGCGGCCGAGACAGGCGGCCGAGCCTTCCGTTCCCATCGCCAGGACGTCCCGCGCGGTCATCGCCTCGGCCGACCGGTAGTTCAGCCGGCCGACCATCAGCGCATGCCGCGCCGCCTCGATCAGGTTCGAGGCGTCGTTCGACGCCGAGCCGTCGACGCCGAGGCCGACCGGCGAGCCCGCCGCCTTCAGCTCGTTCACCGGGCAGAAGCCCGAGGCCAGCACCGCGTTGGACGCCGGGCAGTGGCAGACGCCGACCTTGTGGGCGCCGAGCCGCCGGCATTCCTCGGTGGTGAAATGGATGCCATGGGCGAGCCAGGTCCGCGGGCCCAGCCAGCCGACCTCCTCCAGATAATCCACCGGGCGGCAGCCGAAGGTCGCCTCGCAGAAGCGGTTTTCGTCCTCGGTCTCGCCGAGATGCGTGTGCAGCCGGCAGTCGTGCTTGTCGGCCAGCGCGGCGCTGGCGATCATCAGGCTCTTGGTGACGGAAAACGGCGAGCAGGGCGCCAGCGCCATCTGCGTCATGGCCCCGTCGGAACGGTCGTGCCAGCGGCCGATCAGCCGCTCGCTGTCGGCAAGGATCGCGTCCTCGTCCTGCACCACGCTGTCCGGCGGCAGGCCGCCATCCTTGCGGCCCAAATTCATCGAGCCGCGGGTCAGCGTCATGCGGATGCCGAGCGCGGCCGCCTCCTCGGCCTCGATGTCGATGGCGTTCTCCAGCCCCTGCGGGAAGAGATAATGGTGGTCCGCCGCGGTGGTGCAGCCGGACATCATGAGTTCGGTCAGCGCGAGGCGCGCCGACAGGCGGAAGCTCTCCGGATCGAGCCGCGCCCAGATCGGGTAGAGGCTGGTCAGCCAGGGAAACAGTTCCTTGTCGATCGCCGCCGGATGCGCCCGCGTCAGGGTCTGGTAGAAATGGTGGTGGGTGTTGACGAGGCCCGGCAGCACGACGTGGCGCGCGGCATCGAATGTCGCGTCCACCGGCTGGGCCGGCGCGGCACCCGCCGGCACCAACTCGGCGATGCGCCCGTTCGCGACGACGACGCCGCCCTCTGCGCCGTCGGCGAGGATCGCCAGCGGGTCCTTCAGGAAAAGCCGCGTCACGCGGCGTGCTCGACCGCCGGCAGGCCGCCCGTGGCGACGAGGAATGCGAGGATGTCGCCGATCCCCTTCGCCCGCGACAGGTCGGCGAAGATCGTTGGCGCTTCGCCCCTTCCCTTGGCGGCGTCGGCCCGCATGCGCTCCAGGTCGGCGCCGACATAGGGGGCGAGATCGGTCTTGTTGATCACCAGGAGGTCCGAGCGGGTGATCGCCGGCCCGCCCTTGCGCGGGATGTCGTCGCCCTGGCAGACCGAGATGACGTAGATCGACAGGTCCACGAGGTCCGGCGAGAAGGTCGCGGCGAGATTGTCGCCGCCCGATTCCACCAGCACCAGGTCGAGACCCGCATGCCGGGCATTGAGGTCGCGGATCGCCGCGATGTTGATCGAGGCGTCTTCGCGGATCGCGGTATGGGGGCAGCCGCCGGTCTCGACGCCGATGATCCGGTCCGAACTCAGCGCCTGCAGGCGCACCAGCGCCTCGGCGTCCTCGCGGGTGTAGATGTCGTTGGTGACGACGCCGATCGACCAGCTGTCGCGTGCCGCCTTGCAGAGCTTTTCGACCAGCGTCGTCTTGCCCGAGCCGACCGGGCCGCCGATGCCGACCCGCAGGGGGCCGTGTTTCGAGATCATGAGCGGAACAGCCTCGTATGCAGGGTTTCATGCCGCATCGCGGCAATGTCCGACCCTAGCGCCGAGGAGCCGAGATCGTCCAGCGTCGCCCGCGCCGCCCGCCCAGCCGCGTCGGCGATCGCCGGCTCGAGACCGTGCAGCACGCGGACGGCGACGCTCTGCGGCAGCGGCACCAGCCGCACCGCGGCGGAAACCAGCGCGGCGGCAAAGCCGTGCGCATAGGCGATCAGCGTCTCCGCCAGCGGCAGCCCCGCCATGGCCGCGAGACGCCCGGCCGCGACCGGATAGGGCAGTCCGCCGCAAGGCGCCGTGACCGCGGCAAGGCCGCCTTCCGCCGTTGCAGTGCCCGGTTCACCGCCCTCGCCGGCCCAGTGCGCGGAGGCCTCGGCGAAGGCCGCGCCCAGCGCCAAAGTCTCGGCCCGGCGTTCGGCACTGCCGGCGAGCGCGACGGCGAGTTCGGCGACCGAAGCCAGCCGCCCGCGGTCCCCTGCCGCCGCGGCATGGAATGCCTCCGCCATCAGCACCAGGTCGTTCCAGCCGCTGCCCCGGTCGAGCAGCAACGCGACCCAGGCGGCGAGGCCGTCGCCATCCGTGACGATGCCTTCCGCCACCGCCGCTTCCAGCCCGTGCGACCAGGCGAAGCCGCCGATCGGGAAGGCTGGCGAGAACAGCGTCAGCAGCTGTGGCAGCGCCGCGCGCGCCGAGCCCTCGGCCGGCTCGGGCAACGGCAGTCCGGAGGCGCCTGTCGTCACCGGTCGATGAAGTCCGGCACGTGCTCGTGGCCATGGGCCTCGTGCGCCCCGCCATAGGCGCCGCCTTCCGGATCGAAGCCCGCCTCGATCTCGCTGACGGTAGCGCCGAGCCCTTCCAGCATCTCGCGGATCACCGTGTCGCGGCGGATCAGGATGCGGTCGTCGAGGATCTGCGCCGGCAAATGCCGGTTACCGATCTGCCAGGCGATGGCAAGGAGGTGCCGGGCGTCGCGGCCGCTGACTGCGTAGAGCGCCTCCGGCCGGGCCCGCACCGCCACCAGCCGCCCGTCGTCGAGCTGGATCGCGTCGCCGTCCCGCAGCAGCGTCGCCTCCGGCAGGTCGAGCAGGAAGGCGATGCCGCCATCGGTGACCATCGCCATGCGCCGGCGGTGGCGCGCCCCTTCGTCCAGCGTGATCGTGTCGGCTTCCGCCGTCCACTCGCCCGCCCGTCTGACCGATGTGCCCACGATCATGCCGTGATTCCCTTCCCGATTCACCGTTAAGATACCTCCCCGGCGGGCCGCTGCCAGTGCGGCGCAGCAGACGATGCGAAAAGGACGAGGCGATGCCGCTGCAGAACCGCGTCACGCCGCTCGGGCACATCGTCGCCGATCCCGCCCGCGGCAATCTGATGGGCAACCGCGGCATCCTGCACGACGGCGAGCGCCGGCTCGGCCGGAGCCGCTGGAAGCACAAGGCCTGGATCGCCTGCACCCTGGCATTCAAGCAGACCCGCCGCCCGCTGATGGCGCCTGGCCGATACACGGAGCTGTTCTTCCTCGACGAGGCGACGTCGCTGGCGGCCGGGCATCGGCCCTGCGCCGAATGCCGCCGCGCCGATTTCGACGCGTTCCGCGCCGCCTGGGCCGCGGCCGAGGGGAGCGACGATCCGCCGAGCGCCCCGGAGATGGATGCCGCCCTGCATGCCGCCCGGGTCGACCGCTGGAGCAGGGACCAGATTCGACACGAACGGTCCGCCGCCGATCTGCCGGACGGCGTGTTCGTCCTGGTCGATGGCGATCCGTGGCTGGTCTGGCGGCGGCAGCTGCTGCGCTGGACGTTCGGCGGCTACGACACGGCCGCCCCGCTGCCAGCGGGCCTGGCAACGGTGATCACCCCCGCGCCCACCGTCGCCGCCATCGCGGCGGGCTACGCCCCCGGCGTCCATTCCAGCGCCGCCGACGCGCGATGATGCCGCGGCAGCGATCGCTTCCGGCGGCACAAGCGGGCCGCCTGCCTAGCGCTGCACCTGGCAGACCGTGCGGTCGGCGGCATCCGGCGCGCGCTCGCTGTAGAGGTCGCCGCGCGGCCCCTTGGTCCACCAGACCATGTCGTTGGCGACGTATTTGGCACCCGACCCGGCCAGCACCCCGACGAAGAGGGTCGGCTTTCCGTCGATCGGGAGCAGCGCGAAATTGTTGTCCGGCAGGTTGATGTACTCGACCGACAGCGGCTCGGCGTCCGCGGCCGCACCGGTCTTGCAGGCATAGGCGACGGTGGTCCGTTCCGCTTCCCCCGGCAGGTCCAGCGTCAGCGGCGTCAGCGTCTGCGCCCCGGCGGCAAGCGTCGTCACCGCCAGCCCGGCTGCGATCGCCATGGCCCGGGGCGCCATCATTTTCGTGTTCATCATGTCCCTCCTCCCGAAGGTCGTTTCCGTTCAGGGATGGCTAGAACAGAAAATACCGCTGCGCCATCGGCAGCTCGGTCGCCGGTTCGCAGGTCAGCAGTTCGCCGTCGGCGCGCACCTCGTAGGTCTCGGGGTCGACCTCGATCGCCGGCAGCGCGTCGTTGAGGATCATCGAGGCCTTGGAGATGCCGCCGCGGGTGTTCTCCACGGCGAGGAAGGTCTTCTCGCAGCCGAGCCGTTCGCGCAGCCCCGTGCCCATCGCCGCCGCCGAGACGAAGGTCGCGCCGATCGCCCCCACCGCCTTGCCGAAGGCGCCGAACATCGGCCGGTAATGCACCGGCTGCGGCGTCGGGATCGAGGCGTTCGGGTCGCCCATCGGCGCCGCGACGATCATGCCGCCGAGCAGCACCAGGGCCGGCTTCACCCCGAAGAAGGCCGGGTCCCAGACGACGAGGTCGGCGCGCTTGCCGACTTCGATCGAGCCGATCTCCCTCGACATGCCCTGCGCGATCGCCGGGTTGATCGTGTATTTGGCGACGTAGCGGCGGGCGCGCAGATTGTCGTTGTCGCCGGTCTCGCCCGGCAGGCGGCCGCGCTGGCGCTTCATCTTGTCGGCGGTCTGCCAGGTGCGGATGATCACCTCGCCGACGCGGCCCATCGCCTGGCTGTCGGAGGCGATGATCGAGAACGCGCCGAGATCGTGCAATATGTCCTCGGCGGCGATGGTTTCCTTGCGGATGCGGCTTTCGGCAAACGCGATGTCCTCGGGGATCGACGCGTCGAGATGGTGGCAGACCATCAGCATGTCGAGATGTTCCTCGAGCGTGTTCACCGTGTAGGGCCGGGTCGGGTTGGTCGAGGACGGCAGGACGTTCGGCAGGCCGCAGACCTTGATGATGTCCGGCGCGTGTCCCCCGCCGGCGCCCTCGGTGTGGAAGGCGTGGATGGTGCGGCCGCGGAAGGCGCCGACCGTGTCCTCGACGAAGCCGCTCTCGTTCAGCGTGTCGGTGTGGATCATCACCTGGATATCGTAGGCGTCGGCGACCGACAGGCAGCAGTCGATCGCCGCCGGCGTCGTGCCCCAGTCCTCGTGCAACTTCAGCGCGCAGGCGCCGCCCAGCACCATCTCCTCCAGCGCCGCCGGCAGCGAGGCGTTGCCCTTGCCGGAGAGGCCGATATTCATCGGCAGCCCGTCCACCGCCTGCAGCATGCGCGCCATGTGCCAGGGCCCCGGCGTGCAGGTCGTCGCCAGCGTGCCGTGCGCCGGGCCGGTGCCGCCGCCGAGCATCGTGGTGACGCCGGAGAACAGCGCCTCCTCGACCTGCTGCGGACAGATGAAGTGGATATGGCTGTCGAAGCCGCCGGCGGTGACGATCTTGCCCTCGCCGGCGATCGCCTCGGTGCCCGGGCCGACGATGATGGTGACGCCCGGCTGGGTGTCAGGGTTGCCGGCCTTGCCGATCGCCGCGATTCGCCCGTCCCTTAGGCCGATATCGGCCTTGTAGATGCCGGTATGGTCGAGGATCAGCGCGTTGGTGATCACCGTGTCGACGGCGCCCTCGGCGCGGCTCTTCTGCGACTGGCCCATGCCGTCGCGGATCACCTTGCCGCCGCCGAACTTCACCTCCTCGCCATAGGTGGTGAAATCCTTCTCCACCTCGATGAACAGTTCGGTGTCGGCGAGCCGGACCTTGTCGCCGGTCGTCGGGCCGAACATCGCGGCATAGGAGGAGCGGGCGATCCTGGCAGGCATGGGCTGTCACTCCGGGCGGCTTGAGACGGCACGACCGCGCCATTGCGGCGCAGCATCGCCGACCTTAGATCGGTCGCGAAAGCTTGTCTTCCCGCTATCGTCGATCGCGGCGAGACTGCTGGCGGAGACCTGCGCCCTTGGGCGAGACACCCCCGTGTTCGAGGAGTTCCCATGATCCGCCTGGCGCTTATCGCCGCCCTGCTCGGCCCCGGCCCGGCTCTCGCCCAGGCCTTCGATCCGGGGCCGATCGGCAGCGTGCCGGGTTCCTCGGTTTCCGGCATGCGCATCGACGGTGCGCCGCGGCGCGCTGCCGGGCCTCGCGTTCCCGGCGCCGACGTGTTCGGCGACACGGTCGAGGAGCGCGTCTACGGCAAGGACTACGACGACAGCTATCTGCGGCCGGTGGTGCCGCGCGGCGGCGCGGCGAGTGGCGCGACGATCGAACGCCGCGCCACGGAAGGCCGCTCCGACCTCAACGACATCAATGCCGGCGACTTCGCCCGCAGCGGCCCGAACGCCATCGGCGGCAGCGCGGTGACGCGCGGCGGCTCGGGCGGCAGCTCGGGCGGCCGGGCGATCATCCGGCGCTAGGCGGCCGGCGGAACCGCGGCGGGACGCCGGAGTTGCCTTGCAGTAGACTGAGCTCCGTCCGGCAAACGAAAGGCGCCCCCATGCGTGTATCCCTCGCCATCATCACGGGCGTCGCCGCCGCGCTCGTCTCGCTCCCCGCGACGGCACAGGTCGGCAGCATCTCCGGCAGCGGCAGCGGCAGCAGTTCGGGCGGCGTCGGGTCTTCCGGCGCCGCGGGCGGCGTCGGCAGCAGCAGCGTCGGCGGCAGCAGCGTCGGCGGCGGCAGCAGCATCGGCGGCAGCGGATCGCCGACAGGCGGCGTCGGCTCCACGGTCACCGAACCCATCCTGCCCGATGCCGGCATCGGGCTCGGCGGCGGCAGCGACTCAAACGCCGCGCGCGCCACGGAAGGCGATTCGTCGATCAACTCGCTGAATGTCGACGGCCTTGCCCGCTCCGGCACCGGCGGCAGCGCCGTGACGACACTCGGCAACGACGATGACGACGACGGCTTCCGGTCGACGGCCGGTTCCGGCTCGCCGCAGGCCTACCGAATCCCGGTGCCGACCGTGGACGTCGATCTCGGCGCCATCCGTCGCGGCCTCGCCGCCGGCCCGAGCGCGACGCCCAAGCCGAACGGCGACTGATACCGCCTTCGCTCTTCAGCGCAGGAAGGCCTCGTCCACCGGCACCTGAAGCGCCTCGGCCAGCCGGTTGGTCTTGGCGGCGAGGCCGATGACCGCCAGCAGCTCGCCATATTGCGCGTCGGTCATGCCCTTGGCGCGGGCCGCCGCCGTATGGGAATGGACGCAATAGCTGCAGCCGCTGGTCGCCGAAACGGCGATGTAGAGGAGTTCGCGCGTCAGCGGGTCGAGCGCGCCCTCCGCGCCCATCACCGCCTTCACCTCCTGCCAGGTGCGTTCCAGCGTCGCCGGGTCGGCCGCCAGCGCCCGCCAGAAATTGTTGATCGTGTCGGTGCCGCGCGTCGCCTTGATGTCGTCGAACACCGCTTTGACGCGGGGTTCGGCCGCCGCGTCGCCGACCAGCGGGCTCGTCGCCACGGCCGGGATCAGGTCAGCGCGAAGACGCGCGCCGGCCCGCCGGTGCCGCCGCGATGCTTCGGCGCGCCGACGATCAGCGTCGCGCCCGTTGCCGGCATTGCGTCGAGGTTGGCGATGCATTCGAGTCCCCAGCGCCCCGTCGGCAGCCAGCCGTAATGCACCGCGAAGTCGGGCGACTGGCCGAAGTCCAGCGACAGCGTGTCGACGGCGATGCCCACGGCCGAGCCTTCCAGAAGCATCTGCACCGCCTCCAGGTGGAAGCCCGGGAAGTGCATCGTGCCGTCGGCGTCGGCATTGCGGAACATGTCGGTGCCGAGATGCTGCTGCCAGCCGGAATTCATCGCGACACAGCAGTTTTCCGGCATGTCGCCATGGGCGTCGATCCACGCCTTGAGATCGTCGGGCGTCACCTGCGCGTTGGGGTCTTCCGCAGCCTTCGCCTTGATGTCGATCACGACGAGCGGCGCCATCAGCTTCTCGACCGGGATCTCGGCGACCGACTGGCCGTCTTCGGAAAAGTGCAGCGGCGCGTCGACATGCGTGCCGGTGTGCTCGTTCACCCGCAGCTCGAAGAGGTTGAACTTGTCTTTCTCGAAGGAGAATTTCTGCTCCATGAAGAACTGCTGTTCGCCGAAATAGGTCGGAAACTCCGGGTACAGCTCATGCGTCATGTCGGCGATGGTCAGCGCCCGGACGGCTTTCGCGGCGCCGGCCGCCGGGCTCGCCGCATCCTGGGCAAAGGCCGGCGCGGCAACGCTCGCGGCCGCGGCGGCCAGGCCGCCGCCCAGCAGGCTGCGGCGGCTCAGCATCTGCCGCTTGACGCTTTCGATCACGCAGTGGTCACACATCGCCTTCCCCCTCCGTCAGAAACACATCCCGCCGGACAGCATCCGGCCATTTCCGGGCAAGGCGACGCGGCGGCGGCCTACAGCCGGCCCATCACCTTGCCGTTGAAGCCGTAGACCGTCCGCGACCCGCGATACGGCACCAGATGCACCTCGCGGGTTTGCCCCGGCTCGAAACGCACCGCCGTGCCGGCGGCGATGTCGAGGCGCATGCCGCGGGCGGCCTCCCGGTCGAAGGCGAGCGCCGGATTGGTCTCGGCGAAATGGTAGTGGCTGCCGACCTGCACCGGCCGGTCGCCGGTATTGCCGACTTCCAGCGTCACCGCGGCGGCGCCCTCGTTGAGGGTGATGTCGCCGTCGCTGGTGATGATTTCACCGGGGATCATGCGCGCGCTCCGAACCGGGCTCTCAGGCGGCCATCAGATAGAGGCCGGCGACCGCCGAAGCGGCGCCGAGGCCGCGCACCAGCAGCGGACTGCCGACGCGCGACAGGCCGGCACCGAGGCCGAGGCCGACCAGATGCAGGCCGGCCGTCGCAAGCACGAAGCCGAGGCCGAAGGACAGCGCGCCGGCGCTGGCGAGTTCGCCGCCATGCGCCGAGCCGTGGAACAGCGCGAAGGCGCCGACGACAGCGGCGGCGGCCGGCACCGGCAGCCGCACGGCGGCGGCGATCAGCAGGC
Source organism: Aurantimonas sp. HBX-1 (assembly GCF_021391535.1). Classification (GTDB taxonomy): domain Bacteria; phylum Pseudomonadota; class Alphaproteobacteria; order Rhizobiales; family Rhizobiaceae; genus Aurantimonas. Next base: position 215,480 of record NZ_CP090066.1, on the reverse strand, counting down.
CCACCGCCACCACCGAGGCGAGGATCACCGGCTCGACGAAGGGCAGCGGGAAGCCCGCCACCGCTAGGGCGTAGCCGATCCCCATCATCGCCACGAACGCCGTCGGTACGATCCAGAGCGCGCGCTCGCCGATCATCGCCGCCCAGATGCCCGCGGCCACCATCACCAATACGTGGTCCCAGCCGAACAGCGGGTGCGACATGCCGGCCATCAGCGAGCCGTGCTCGGCCGGATTAAGATGGGCGAAGGCGGGAGCGGTCGCCGCAGCGAGCGTGGCAAGGGTGAGCGAAAGGCGTTTGAACATGGATGTCTCTCTCTTTGATCGACAGGCGCCCCGGTTTGGGTCGCGTCCTTCCCCGCTATGGCCGCGGAGTCGGTGCGATCATGAAAGCCCGCCCCCGGGCTGTCAAAGCCTTTCTCGCAGCGCACGCGGCATCGGCGGAGGGCTATGGAAGCAATTGGAAACGATACCGCCAGATTGCTGCCGCACCGCAAAACTCCGGAAACCAGCCGCGCCGTACAAACGTTTTCGAACCGGCCGCATCGACGGACCGTTCGAGACGCATGCAGGCAGGCTGGAGCACCGGCGATCAACGACCGGTGCCTGCCGCCGACAACAGGTTGGAGTCGACAGATGCTGAGATCATCCGTGATCGCGGCGACGCTTATCTATTCGTGCCTGCCGGCCGGCCATCAGGAGCCGTTGCTGGTGCGCACCGTGACGCTCGGCGGGGTCACCGGGCCTGCCTACTATTCGCGGCTCGAGCAGGGCTACCGCTTCGTCGGCGGCAGGCCGTTCGAGGTCGCCGTCGAAGCCGAGCCCATGGCGCTGTCGTCGCTCGGGACGGAGGCGGCCCCGGAAGACGCTGTTCTCGACCGGGACGCCGACGCCAGCGGCGGCCGCTAGGCCGCGCCGCTCGCCGGCTTCAGCGGATCGGCTCGTGCACCGTCACCAGCTTGGTCCCGTCGGGAAACGTCGCCTCGACCTGCACATCGTGGATCATCTCCGCCACGCCCTGCATCACCTGGTCGCGGGTGATGACGTGCGCCCCGGCCTCCATCAGCTCGGCGACAGGCCGCCCGTCGCGCGCGCCCTCGACCACGAAGTCGGTGATCAGCGCGATCGCCTCGGGATGGTTGAGCTTCACGCCCCGCTCGAGGCGGCGCCGGGCGACCTGCGCGGCCATGGAGACGAGGAGCTTGTCCTTCTCGCGGGGGGTCAGCTGCATTCCTGATTCCTCATCCTGTCGTCAGAGCGACCATACAAGCGGCACCGGCGCGTTCGCCAGTGCGGCCAGCACGGGCATGAGCCGCTTGCGCAGCGCAAAGCCGGTCGGTGCCAGCAGGCGAACCACCATCAGCCCGCCGACCAGGCTGGCGCCGCCGCTGTCGCCGGCCAACGCCCGGACGGCGGCGAGCTTCGTTTCGACATCCGGGGCATGGGCGACCACCGTGGCCAGCGCGCGGCTGCCGCCGAGGCTCGCCGGTCCGGCGGTCGCCGCCGCGATGGCGCCCGACAGATGCAGATCGTCGGCGAAGGCCAGCCTGCCGCCGACGCGGACCCGCCAGCTTTCGTGCAGCAGGCCGGTCTCGACGGTCTCGCCCATCAGTTCGCGGCCGAGAATGATGCTTTCGCAGAGCACGAAGCGCGATGCCGCATCCGCCTCGACGGCGAGCGAACGCCGCACCGCGCCGGCCTCGAACAGGATCGTCTCCTGCGGCAGCCAGGCAAAGCCCGCCCCGGCGTCGATGTGGACGCGGGTGGCGACGCCGGCGTGCCCGGACGAAGCGCGGTAGATCCGCTCGCAGGCCTGGGTGGTGACGGTGAGATGGGCGCCAGAGGCGACGGCGAACTGCTGGTCGAGCCGGTCGCCGCCGGTCAGGCCGCCGGCGGTGTTGATTAGCACCGCCTCGGCCTCGGCGGCGGGCAGCCGCGGAAACCGCAGCTTCAGGCAGCCCGCCTGGTGCAGGCGCTGCAGGCGCGAGCGGCCGGCGACGAGGCGAAAATCCGCCGCGACGGCGCCGGCGGCACGCTGCATCGAGGCGCCGGGGGCAGGCGCCGCATCGTCGGCGAGAACATCCATGCTCATCGCCGCGACATCGGGGCCCGCCGCGCCGCAGGCGCTGGCCGGGCAGGCGCAGGCGCGACTAGAGTTCGAGCACGTCCGACTTGAACTTCTCCAGCGAGATCCGCCACCAGTCGATCGTGTCCTCGAGATTGGCGCGCGGAACGCCATGCCGCAGGTTGACGTCCATCTCCAGGACCGGGTCGTCCTCGTTGTCGATATAGGCCTTGGCGAAGCGCTTGTCCCGGTTCCAGCCGTTGATCACGTCGGGCTTCACCACGGCGTCGTCCCACGAGGCATAGAACTGGATGCTCTTGCAGTCGGTGCCGTCCTTGTCGCAGTCGTAGAAGAAGATCGCGTAGAGCGTGCCGTCGATCCGGCCCTTGATGTAGGTGGAGTCGCCCTTCTCGATCGAGGCCGAGCCGAAGCCCCGCGCTAGCTCGGCGATCGCCTCCATGTCGCTCGCCTTGACCAGTTCCTGCGCGCGAGCCGGCGATCCCCACGCCACCAGCGCCATCAACAACAGCACGAAACGCAACGGCCGATCCTCCCGAAACCGCGGCGCTGCCTGAGGCGGCCGGGGCGATCCCGGGTGCGGGCGGTGGCCGATTGCTAGCATGACGCTGCGTCGCTTCCAAGATGGCGTCAGACCGTCAGATGCCGGCGGACCGCCGGGTCGTCGAGGCCCTCGGCGGGCCCCTCGAAGACGATCTCGCCGCGGTCCATGACGTAGACCTTGTCGGCGAGTTCGCGGCAGAAATCGAGGTACTGCTCGACCAGGAGGATCGCCAGGCCCGAGTGCTCCTTGAGGTAGCGGATCGCCCGGCCGATATCCTTGATGATCGACGGCTGGATGCCTTCGGTCGGCTCGTCGAGCACCAGCAGCTGCGGCCGCGTCACCAGCGCCCTCCCGATGGCGAGCTGCTGCTGCTGGCCGCCCGAGAGGTCGCCGCCGCGCCGGCCGAGCATGTCCTTCAAGACCGGGAACAGCTCGAACACATGGTCGGGGATCGTGCGGTCGGCGGGCTTCAGCGGCGCAAAGCCGGTCTGCAGGTTCTCGCGCACCGTCAGCAGCGGGAAGATCTCGCGGCCCTGCGGCACGAAGCCGATGCCCTTGCGGGCCCGGGCATAGGGCGCCTGCCGGCCGAGACTCTGGCCGTCCAGCGCGATCTCGCCGGCGCGGATCGGCTGCTGGCCGACGATGGCCCGCAGCAGCGACGTCTTGCCGACGCCGTTGCGCCCGAGGACGCAGGTAATCTCGCCCTTCTTCGCCCCCATCGACACGCCCCGCAGCGCCTGCGCGGCGCCGTAATAGAGATCGACGTTCGAGACGGTCAGCATGGCTGGTTCCTGGCTGCGAAGGCGTTGTCGCGGGGTTGAGGCTGCGTAGAGGTCGGATGTTGCCGGCCCTTCGTCATCCTCGGGCCCCTGCAGGTCGTCATCCTCGGGCCCCGTCCCGAGGATCCAGAGCAACGTCGCCACCGGCCGAGCGCCGTTGAATGGCGGCGCGAAAAGGCTGGACCACACTCTGTCCCGGGGAAGGCGACCTCCACCGTCCTGGATCCTCGGGACGGGGCCCGAGGATGACGACGCGGAGGAGGCGGCATCCCGACGGAGACGTCGGTGTCGACGCCGCCCTCCCCGCCCTCACCGCCCAAGATACACCTCGATCACCCGCGGGTCCTTCGAGACGTGGTCGAGCGTGCCTTCCGAGAGCACCGCGCCCTCGTGCAGGCAGGTGACCTTCACCGCCAGATCGCGGACGAAATGCATGTCGTGCTCGACCACCACCACCGAGCGGGTCTCGGCGATCTCGCGCAGGAGCCGCGCGGTCTCCTCGGTTTCGGCGTCGGTCATGCCGGCGACCGGCTCGTCGACCAGCAGGAGTTCGGGATCCTGTGCGAGCAGCATGCCGATCTCCAGCCACTGCTTCTGGCCGTGCGAGAGGTCGGCCGCCAGCGTCCGGCGCTTGGCCGACAGCCGCGTCGTGTCGAGGATCCGTGCAATCGCCGCCCGCTCGCCGTCGTCCGTGCGATGCACGAGCGCGCTGAAGATCGAGCGCGGGCCGGCGAGCGACAGGCGGAGATTGTCCTCCACCGTGTGGCCCTCGAACACGGTCGGCTTCTGGAACTTCCGCCCGATCCCCATGCCGGCGATCGCCGCCTCGTCGTGGCGGGTGAGGTCGACGTCGCCGTTGAAATAGACCTCGCCGGAATCCGGCTTGGTCTTGCCGGTGATGATGTCCATCATCGTCGTCTTGCCGGCGCCGTTCGGCCCGATGATCGCGCGCATCTCGCCGCGCACCAGCACCAGCGACAGGTTGTTGATCGCCTTGAAGCCGTCGAAGCTCTTGTTGACGCCGTCGAGATAGAGCAGCGTTTCGCGGCGCGCCGCGCCGGGCGGATTGCGCAGCGCCTCGTCGCGTCGCGCGCTGGCATAGGGGTGCGGCGAGACGGCGGCCGGCGTCGCTTGTGGCGTGGGTTCGATCATGTTCATCGCCTACTCCGCCGGGTTCGCCGCGGCGACGCGGTCGTCTACCGCCTCGCCCTCTTCGGCGCGTTTCGCGGCCCGGCGGGCGCGCCAGCCGCTCCAGCCGTGATCGAACGTGCCGACGATGCCGCGCGGCATGAACAGCGTGACGAAGACGAACAGGCCCCCGAGCACGAACAGCCAGTATTCCGGCGCGATCGCGGTGAAGGTGCTCTTGGCGAAGTTGACGATGAGCGCGCCGAGGATCGGGCCGATGAGCGTCGCGCGGCCGCCGACCGCCGCCCAGACCACCACCTCGATGGAATTGACCGGCGCGAACTCGCCGGGGTTGATGATGCCGACCTGCGGCACGTAGAGCGCGCCGGCGATCCCCGCCATCACCGCCGAGACGGTGAAGGCGAAGAGCTTCACGTGCTCCGGCCGCCAGCCGATGAAGCGGGTGCGGCTTTCCGCGTCGCGCACCGCCACCATCAGCTTGCCGAGCTTGGAGCGGGTGATCCAGCCGACGAACAGCACGGCGATGGCGAGCGCGATGCAGCTGGCCGAGAACAGCGCCGCCCGCGTCGTCGCCGCCTGGATTGGGTAACCAAGAATGTCCTTGAAGTCGGTCAGGCCGTTATTGCCGCCGAACCCCATGTCGTTTCGGAAGAACGCCAGCAGAAGCGCATAGGTCATCGCCTGGGTGATGATCGACAGGTACACGCCGGTGACGCGGCTGCGGAAGGCGAAATAGCCGAACACGAAGGCGAGCAGCCCCGGCACCAGCATCACCATGATCGCTGCGAACCAGAACTGGTCGAAGCCGGTCCAGTACCACGGCAGTTCCTGCCAGTTGAGGAACACCATGAAGTCCGGCAGCACCGGATTGCCGTAGACGCCGCGCGGGCCGATCTGGCGCATCAGGTACATGCCCATCGCGTAGCCGCCGAGCGCGAAGAAGGCGCCGTGGCCGAGCGACAGGATGCCGACATAGCCCCAGACGAGATCGAGCGAGAGCGCCAGCAGCGCGTAGCAGATGTACTTGCCGATCAGCGGCACGAGATAGGGCGGCACGTGCAGCGGATGGCCGGCCGGCAGCCACAGGCTCGCCGCCGGCACCAGCACCGCCGCGGCGACCAGCGCGACCACCAGGAACCAGACCCGTGGGCCGAGGAATCGCGCGAGGATCATGCGTCCACGAACCTCCCCTTCTGGGCGAACAGGCCGCGCGGCCGCTTCTGGATGAACAGGATGATCAGAACCAGCACGACGATCTTGCCGAGCACCGCGCCCGCATAGGGCTCGAGGAACTTGTTGAGGATGCCGAGGCTCATCGCCCCGACCAGCGTGCCCCAGAGATTGCCGACCCCGCCGAACACCACCACCATGAAGGAATCGATGATGTAGCCCTGGCCGAGGTCCGGCGAGACGTTGTCGATCTGGCTGAGCGCCACCCCGGCGATGCCGGCGATGCCGGAGCCGAGCGCGAAGGTCAGCGCGTCGACCCAGGGCGTGCGGATGCCCATCGCCGAGGCCATCTTGCGGTTCTGGGTGACGGCCCGCATCTGCAGGCCGAGCGAGGTGCGGTTGAGCACCACCAGCAGGCCGGCGAACACCACCAGCGAGAAGACGATGATCCACAGCCGGTTCCAGGTGATCGCCATCATCCCGACCTCGAAGGCGCCGGACATCCATTCCGGGTTGCCGACCTCGCGGTTGGTCGGGCCGAAGATCGTGCGGACCGCCTGCTGCAGGATCAGCGACACGCCGAAGGTGGCGAGCAGCGTCTCCAGCGGCCGGCCGTAGAGGAAGCGGATCAGGAAGCGCTCCATCACCAGCCCGACCGTGCCGGAGACGAGGAACGCCAGCGGCAGGGCGATCGCCAGCGACCAGGCGAAGAGCTCGGGCGCGCTGGTGCGGATCGCCTCCTGCACGACGAAGGTCGTGTAGGCGCCGAGCATCACCATCTCGCCATGCGCCATGTTGATGACGCCCATGACGCCGAAGGTGATGGCGAGCCCGATCGCGGCGAGCAGCAGCACCGAGCCGAGCGACAGGCCGTACCAGATGTTCTGCATCTGGTACCAGAAGGCGATGTTGCCCTCGATTGCCGCGATCGCCTTCTCGGCGGCGGCCTTGGCTTCCACGTCCTCGGTGGCGCCGGCAAAGCGCACGAGCAGCGTTAGCGCCTCGCGGTCGCCGCGCCCTTCCATGACGGCCGCGGCCTCGGCCTTCTCCGCCGCCGGCCGGTCGGAGGCCAGCACGGCGGCGGCCAGCGCCTCCTCCATGCGGGCTTTCACGGCCGCGTCCTGTTCCCGGGCGATCGCCGCCTGGAGCGGCTCGATCATCGCCGGATCGCCGTCGGAAAACAGCGTCGAGGCGGCCCGCAGGCGCTGCGCCGGATCGGGGGACCCGAGCGTCAGCGACCCGAGCGCCGTCGAGATGTCGTTGCGGATGGAATTCTTGATGCGGACCTTGGTCAGGTCGCCGGCCGGCGCCGTGCCCACCTCCGCGCCGGTCAGCGGATCGAGCAGCGTGACCGGGTCGCTGCCGCGGCCGATGAACACCCTCTCGTCGCCCTTGCGCCAGTAGAGGCTGCCGTCGCCTAGCGCCCGCAGCGCCGGCGCCACGTCGGCATTGCCGGTGGCGGCGAGTTCGTCGATCACCGCCTCGGTGTCGGCAAAGCTCTGCTTGCCGCCGAACTTCTGGATGATCGCCGCGGCATCGCCGTCCTGCGCGCTCGCCGGGACGGCGGATAGGATCGTGACCGGGACCAGCAGGAGAAGAGCGAGGCACCAGCGCGCGAAGACGGCCATGAAATATCCTGTAGCGGTGGAGACATTGGCGGGGACGGTCGCCTGGCCGCCCCCGCTCGAGGCTCGCTCTGGGAGCAAGCGAGCCTCGACAGACCTGGTGTGCTTACTGAGCAGCCGCAGCCGAAGCGCCACCACAGGTCTTGGTCTCGGTGTTGTAGTTCCCGCAGTTGATCGGGTCGGTCCAGTCGGCCTCGAGGGGCTTCGATTCCGGCAGGAAGTCCGACCAGGCGTCGCCGGGGACCAGTTCCTCGGTCTCGCTGACGATGTCGAACTGGCCGTCGGCGTTGATCTCGCCGATCAGCACCGGCTTGGTGATGTGGTGGTTCGGCAGCATCTTGGAGACGCCGCCGGTGAGGTTGGCCTGCTCGATGCCCGGCAGCGCCGCGATCACCGCGTCGGCGTCCGTCGTGCCGGCCTTCTCGACCGCCTTCACCCACATGTTGAAGCCGATATAGTGGGCCTCCATCGGGTCGTTGGTGACGCGCTCCTCGTTGCCGATGAAGGCCTTCCACTTCTCGATGAACTCGGCGTTTTCCGGCGTGTCGACCGACATGAAGTAGTTCCAGGCGGCGAGATGGCCGACCAGCGGGCCGGTGTCGATGCCGGCGAGTTCTTCCTCGCCGACCGAGAACGCCACCACCGGAATGTCCGTCGCGGCGATGCCCTGGTTGGCGAGTTCCTTGTAGAACGGCACGTTGGCGTCACCGTTGACGGTCGACACCACCGCGGTCTTCTTGCCGGCCGAGCCGAATTCCTTGATCGCGGCGACCTCGGTCTGCCAGTCGGAGAAGCCGAACGGGGTATAGTTGATCTTGATGTCCTCGGCGGCGACGCCCTTGTCCATCAGATACTGCTCGAGGATCTTGTTGGTGGTGCGCGGATAGACGTAGTCGGTGCCCTCCAGCACCCAGCGCTCGACGCCTTCCGCCATCAGGTAGTCGACAGCCGGGATCGCCTGCTGGTTCGGGGCGGCGCCGGTGTAGAAGATGTTCCGCGACGATTCCTCGCCCTCGTACTGGACCGGGTAGAACACCACCGTGTTCAGCTCCTCGGCGACCGGCAGGATCGACTTGCGCGACACCGACGTCCAGCAGCAGAACACCGCCGCGACGTCCTGCGCGGAGACGAGGTCGCGCATGCGCTCGGCGAACAGCGGCCAGTCGGAGGCCGGATCGACGACGACCGCCTCCAGCGGCCGGCCGAGCAGGCCGCCCTTCTTGTTCTGCTCCTCGATGAGCATCAGCATGACGTCCTTGAGGGTCGTCTCGGAGATCGCCATCGTCCCGGACAGCGAGTGCAGGACGCCGACCTTGATCGGCTCGCCGCTGGGCGCGTCCTGGGCGGCGGCTCCGGTGAGCGCCACGCCTGTCATTGCCGCCGCGGCGGCAATGCCCCGGATCCATTTGAAGGGTGAGTTCATGCGCCATCTCCACTCGTTTCGGCCCCGACGCGGTCGGGTTACGAGTGAAACGGAGCAAAGCCTGTGCCAATCTCGGCGAATGCTCGGCCTGATCGGCGGAACCGGCGCCGCAGCGGCACTGCGGCAGCGTCCGCGTGCCTAATGTTAAGGCAGCCGGACGATCGGCTCCGACGGGCCGCCTAGATTTCAGGCATAATGCGCGATCGCTCGGCAGCGCACGCTTGGGAGCTCAGATCGGCTGCTTGCGTTCCTCGGGCCAACCGCACTTCCACCGCTTGACCGTCCACTGCGGGTGATCGCCCGCCCACGCGGCGACGTAGGGCGTCGAGAGCATCATGCATTGCGCCAGCGAGCCGCGGCTCTCGTAGGCGAGCCGTTCCTCGCGGCAGGACGAGGGGTCCGCGATCATGCAGACGGTCAGGATCAGGTCGATCATCGTGTCACTCCCGAATGCGGTGCCCTGCCGGCGTCACGCCTACGGGCCGGAGACACTGAGAAGACGTCGATTTGGAGGCGATCCTAAAGGTGGCCCTCGGTTCTCCTCGACGAAACATCCTGATCCGCACGATCGGTATCATCACTCTACACGAGCTAAGGCAAGCTCCTTACGGGCCGGCGCTCACCCCATATTCAGAATGGGATCACCGAAACCTCAATAGATAAATTTCTTAAAAACGGAGATCTACCGCGAACGACACCGATTTTGGCGCCGGGGTTAAGATTGACTTTAAAGGCCAATGAAACTCTATGCCGCATCCTCCTCCCTCTTCACCGACTCATCTTTAGCATCATTCCGATTGTCACTGATTTGATAGGGAAATGCTCGCCGCTCGATATTACTGAGCGCGAAACATATCTCTCTTAGAAACCGCACATGAATCCCGGACGATATAGATATTATCCGCTCTTTTATAATCTGGTCGGACATGGGACTAGTGGAGAGCAGCGGCATTATATACGCTCGCCCTCCGACGGTTTCCGCTGCGTCAAGGAAATCATGTATATTTCTGATGCACATCGCGCGTGCCTCGAGAAATTTCTCTGGGCCAAGAATAACTAAAAGCTGCGCTTGAGCAATCCAATCTAGTATTAGCGCTAGATTGTAGGGGGTCGAAACAAACAACTGCACCGGATTTGCTGTAGCCATTATCTGTACATCGGTTATTTCATAACTCTCCAGGCGAAATTTTTTGCTACTATCAATTCCATCAAGTAAATCTAACGGAAAATCTCTGGCTATTTCTCGATATTGAGAGATCGCGCCTTTGGATTTCAAGCGCCCCGGCAACCTGTCCCACAGCGTTGCGACCCCCAACCCGGGAAACAACCCGAAAAGAAACGCTAGCAAGAGTGCACCTGAAGCTGCGAATTCCAACGCAGACCCCTCAAAGTGCCGAAGAATACCTGCGATCAAAATTGTTAATATAATGTGCGCTGATACTTGAAGAAAATCAATGGGCGTTAAATCCAAATTGGCAACTCTGAGTATTAAGTACTTGGTCGACCAGACGTATGCGCCGAGAAACCCTGCACAAACAATTAGCGCCGTCACCTTCTGATAATTTGCGCTGACATCGGCCGTAGTGCTTGACTGCAACCCCAACATCAAAAGGTTTGTTTCCGTAAATGGATATCGCATCGCCTCCAATACAAGAAAGAATCCAATCATACTCAGGATAATGAACATAACCGTTGGTGCAATAAATGAAAATATCTCAAAATTATAAAACCAAAACCTTTTCCATCTTGATGGAACAGGATCTACCTCGGAGTAACTTCTATATTTTGTTATCAATAGGTACATCATAGATCGCAGAAATGGGTCGGCTGAGCTCCTATCTAACCGGGAATTGAGATCAAGAAGCCGCTTCAATCGTCTTTTTCGGATGCTTCCTCGCCCGAAGAATATCGAGACTGGCAAGCCAGCGCTTAGTATGAATATCACTAGAGTTTCGCTGTCGATTAGATCCCACATAGGAGCCTCTAAAGGATTGGGTGATATCCAGCGGATCAATAACATAAGTTTATGATATAGAATACGAATTAATTTAAATTATACGCTAAATTACGCTACGTCACAAGAGGAATTAGAAAGGCTTCCGATAGAGCGTCCTTTGTGTCGGTCGCAATGCCCGGCATCGGCAGAGTAGTTGCCGCCGTCGCTCTGCGGGATGGGTTCGACGGAGAGGACCTGCGGCACCCAAGATGCCCTCGATGCTCCTTTTGCCGGCCACGCAGTACAGTGCATGATATCAGCAGAGGCGTAGTCAGGGGATTGAGGGCGAAGATTCGGCCAGCAGATACCGTACTTTGATGCGACGGGACCATCTATCCAACAAGTCGTGTAGCGTGAGAAGCGGGATCGCGTGGTTCAGCTTCATGATGACGTCGCGATTCGGGTCGAACGCGCACCTGCCTTACTTCCCTCCCGCGAGGCACCGCGATGCCGGGCTGACCTTACCGGTCAACACCGACGCGAAAATCGTATGACGCTTTTTAGGAGTGCTTTGTGTGCGATGTCCGCGAACATGCCGCAAAAAAAATACGCCGTGATATCGATAAGCGACATTATCGGTCGCTGATCTGAATCCACTCCACACTAGCAAAATGAAATGCGACCTTCACAGCGGCAGGAAGATCTCGCCCTTGCCGAGCACCGCCGTGTCGCCGCCGATGCGGCGCATCGGCCCGCCGTCGAAGGGCAGCGGCGCCAGCGCGCCGGCGGCGAGCTCGCGCGCCATCAGGCGCAGGATCAGGAGGTCGGCCGGGCCGTTGTCGAGGAAGGTCGGGCCGAGCCGCTCGGCGCCGCCGCACAGGATCAGCGTGCCGCGCTTCATCAGCCGGCCGGGCGTGCCGCGGGCGATGCCGCCGGCGATCAGCGTGCCGGCGATCATCCGGCTGCCGGCGTCCTCGCCGAGTTCGCCGGCGACCAGGATCGTGCCCCGGCGCATCCGGTCCGCGGCGCGGCTGCCGGCGCTGCCGGCGACGCGGATTTCGCCGCCGCGCATGCCGGCCATCTCGCCCGGCATCGGCCCGCCGAGCCGCTGGCCGGTATTGCCGCCGATCGACAGCAGGCCGCCGCTCATGCTCGAGCCGGCAAGGCCCCCGACCGAACCGGACACCGTCAGGCGCCCGCCCTGCATCGCCCGGCCGACGCGCCAGCCGGCGTCGCCCTCGACATGGATCGCGCCGCCGTCCAGCGCCTCGCCGATCCGGTCGAACCGGTCGGAGCCGCCCTCGAAGCGGATCGACGCGGCGTCGCTGCCGTCGACGGCGAACACGTCGCCCACCCGCAGCAGCTGCCGCGTCGTGCCCACCGGCAGCGCCGCGATCTCGGCCGTCGACAGGCCGGCGAGCCGGGCCGGCGTCAGCACCGAGAGGTCGAGCCGCTGCTCCGGCTCGGCCTTCTTGCGGAAGGTCAGGCCGCTCATGGCAGGATATCCTTGAGATGGAAGTGATGCGGTCCGAGATTGCCGCCGTAATTGCCGGCGCCGATCCGCAGTGCGCCCTCGTCGGGTCCGAGCTCGACCGCCGCCTTCAGCCCGGCCCGCATCGCCGCGGCGACCGCGTCGGCGCTCAGCCCGTCGATGACGATCTCCAGCACCGAGCCGATGTCCGGGCCGAGCGCCGACGGAGTGACGCCCTTCAGCGTCGGGCAATAGGCATCGTTGGTCGAGGCCATCATCCCCTTGTACTTGCCGCCGACCTTGGAGCCGGAGCGCACGATCCCGCCGGGAAACGGCATGATCACGTCCGGCACGCCGTGCATCGCGTCGACCGCGACCTCGGCCGCGGCCAATGCCTGGCGCGGCGTGCGGGCGAGGAACAGCAGATTGCCGCCGCCGACGCCGTCCGCGGTGATCCCGGTCTTGGCCTCGCAGAGGAACTCGCCCTCCATCACCGGCATGCGCCAGAAATGCTTGTCGCCGAACTTCTTGGAGATCTGCCAGCCATCGGCGAAATAGCGGATCGCCGAGCCGAGATCGATCTGGGTGTCGCCGTCGTGGTCGGCGTAGCAGGCTGACGACGGGCTGGTCAGGATGCACTGGCCGAGCCGCGTGCCGAGCTGCTTGGCGAGCCCCGCCTTGTCCATGGCGAACAGCAGGATGCGCACGCCGGGGCGCCCGTCCCGGGTCTCCTCCGGCGGCACGATGCGGTCGATCCCCGCCTCGCAGCCGCAGGCGATCACCGAGGTGGCGAAGCCGGTGAAGGAGCGGGCCGCCTCGAGCGCCCATTTTTCGCTGTCGGCGGTCACCTGGATCGCCGTGCCGTTCATCGGGAAGGCTTCGGCGAAGGTGTCGTCGATGACGACGCCGTTGATCGTCGCGGCGGTGTTCATGTCCGGCATGCCACCACCTTGAACGGTTCGTCGCGCCCGATGGCGTGTTCCGGCACCTCGAACCACTTGGCCGGCAGGCCGTAGCGGTCGTCGAAATAGGTCTCCAGCCGCCGCGCCATCGCTCTGTCGGGCTCCGGCCGCACCGTCAGCGTGCGTCCCGTCGTGCGGTTCACAACCTGCCCGTCCTTCACCACCAGCGTTCCGTCCTTGAGGACATAGGCGGCGCGGCCGAACATCGCCGCCTTGTCGTCGCCCGGCCGGTACACCGCGACGTCGGCCACCGCGCCGGCGCCGAGATGGCCGCGGTCGGGCGTGCCCAGCAGCCGCGCCGGCGCTGCGCGGGTCATCGTGGCGATCTCGCCCAGCGTGTATTCGCGGCCGATCTCGGCGAGCGTCGTCATCGCCAGCACGGATTTCGGCAGCGCCGCCAGCCAGCGCTCGCGCACATTGCGGTCCATCAGCAGCGCGAAGATCTCCGGATAGGCGGTGAACGGCGCGCCGTTCGGATGGTCGGTGGTGAAGAACACCCGCGACGGGTCGTCGATCAGCAGGAACAGCTCCAGCCCGATCGCCCATTGCAGCGCGTTGAAATAGTTCGAGCGCTTGTAGTCCATCGGCACGATGCCGCCGCCATTGGCCTCGTGGTCGTAGATCACCGACTTGCCGGGGCTGGCCTGCCCCCGCCCGACGAACTGCCGCAGCTCGTCGGAGGAGATCGTGACGGTCTGGCCGAACATCACCTGGCCGATATCGACCGTCACCTCCTTGGTGCGGTTGACCAGCTCCGCCAGACGCTGGCCCTCCGAGGAGAAGCGCCGGTCGCCGCCGGTGCCGTAGCCGTAGAACTGCAGATGCGCCAGATGCAGCGGCACGCCTTCGGCCGCCTCGATGGTCGCCACGGCGGAGGCCGCGGAATCGCCCGGCACGCCGAGATTGTTACAATGGACATGCAGCGGATGCGGGATGCCGAGCCCGGTGACGGCCGCCTGCAGCGTCTTGACGATGCGCCGCGAGGTGACGCCGTAGTCGGGCACCTCGTCGTCGAAATCGAACTTGCGGACGTTTTCCTTGAACGCCGCCGAGCCGCCGGCATTGATGCATTTGACGCCGAGCGCCCGCGATGCCGAGACCGTCCAGGCGACGTAGTCCTCGATGGCGTTCTCGCTCTCGCCGTCGCGGATCATCGACATCAGGAAGTCGTCGTTGCCGAGCACGACCAGCGTCGCCTTGTCGATGATCGGGATGTCGGCGAGCTCGAGATGCGCATGCAGCGCCGAGGACGGCGCCATCGCCGGCTCGACCACGGTGGTGAAGCCCATCTCGGCGTAGCGCAGGCCCGTTTCCTCGGTCGTCCAGCCGACCTTGGAGAGCGCCGTCGCGCCGGGCCGCGCCTGGAACGCCCGGTGGAATTCCGGCAGCAGCAGCCGCGCCGTGTTCACGTGACCGCCGGCGATATGGGAATGGATGTCGATCGCGCCGGCCATGACGACGAGGCCCGTGCAGTCGATCGTCTCGCCCGCCTGCCGGCCGTCCGCCGGCGCTTCGACCACCACGCCGTCCTCGACAAAGAGATCGCCGACCGCGTCGATGCCGTTGGCCGGATCGACGACGTGCCCGCCCGTGAGACGCGTCAGCATGGGCAGCCCTCGTTGGTCATCGCGCTCATGCCGCCGCTCCCGTCGTCACGTCGCCCATCGCCGCGGCGATCGCCGCGAGCAGGTCCGCGGCACGCGGCAGCGGGCCGGATTCGCTCGCCGCGAACGGCACGAAACTGCCGAAGCGCTCGTCGTAGAGGACGCCGTCATGGTCGCGTCCCGCCATGCCCGCGTCGAAGCGGATGGCCGGCGGGTTCGCCCAGCCGGCTGCGCTTTCACCGATGGCGATCACCCTGACGCGGCCGGACCATTCCGGCTCCGGCGTTGCCGTGTCCACAAGGCCGGCGACGTGGATCGCAAGATCCGCCTCGCCAGAGGCGATCAGCTGCCCGGCCTCGTAGAGGTCGGGATCATGGTCGGGAAAGCCGCGCCCGAACCCGACCCGCAGCGGAAAGCCAGTCGTCCAGGTCGCCATCAGCGCGGCGCCGAAGCCCTGGCCCGGCCCGAACAGCGGCAGGCAGGTGAAGCGCGTCGCGGCGTTGAGGTCGAAGACCAGGCCGGCGAGCATCTCGATCCCGAGTTCGTCCAGGCCGGCGACGGCGAAGATCGCGCAGCCGAAGCCGGCGCCTTTCATCCACGCGGCGGCCGCTTCGGCCTGTTCGGCGGCGATCGGCCCTTCGCCGAAGCGATGACCGGCGACCGCGGCGCGGATCATCGCCAGCGCATCGGCGATCCCATCCGCCGGACAGCCGACGTGTTCGATAGAAGCGCCCGGGATGTCGGCGCTGCCCTCGGGCGCGCCGAGCCACAGGATCTGACGCTCGCCGCGCGTCCTTTCGCCGAGGTCGGGGGTGTGGCCGAACAGGAATTCCGGCAGGTCCGGCGACTGCGCGAAGGCGTCGCCGACGATAAGCACGCGGTCGGCGCGCCGGCGCATCTCGGCCGGGGCCCCGATCATCATGCCGCCGTCGCGGATCGCGGTGATCGCCGGATAGATCGCCGCCGATCCCTGGTGATCGATCGCCGCCCCGGCGATCCGGGCCAAGGCCAGCGCGGCGCGGTTGCCCGCCACGTCGGTCGAAAGGCCGGTGACCACCGGCAGCCGGCTGCCACCGATCAGCGCTGCCGCTGCAGCGACGGCCTCCGGCACCGATACCGGCCGGCCGTCGATCCATGCATTACTCAAAACGAATCGCTTCCTGTGCCCCGTCGCCAAGATACCGCCTCGACCGGCGAGGTCAAAGACCCCGCCATGCCGGCCTAGTGCTTGTCGTATTTGATGTAGGCAAAGCGCGGGTCGTCCGGCGTTCCGGAAAGCGGGCCATCTTCCTTGCCCGGCTGCCAGTTCACCACTTCCTCGATCTTCTTGGCCAGCGCGAAGTCGGAATCGGTGATGCCCTTGGCAGCGTGGTTCATCAGCCGCACCTCGACCCAGGCGTAGGAGGCGGTGATGTCGGGATGGTGGAACGCCGCCTCGGCGAGATGGCCGACGGTGTTGATCACCATCAGCGTGCCCTTCCAGCCATGCGTCTTGTATGTCCGCCGGATCCAGCCGTCCTCGAGCCGCCATGTCGGCAGCTCCTTCGCCAGCCGTTCGGTGACCTCCTGGTCGGTATAGGTCTTCGCTGCCATGGCCATCTCCCCTTGCCGCATCGGTGCCTGCCCCGATAATAGGGTGCGGGCACCCGGAAGGCAGGGACAAATTGACAGAAGACGTCGTCAGCGTCTCGGCGCCCGCGCGCCTGCATCTCGGCTTCCTCGATCCGGGCGGCCGATCGGGCCGGCGATTCGGCGGAATCGGGCTGGCGCTGGCCGAGCCGGCGACCCGCCTGTCGATCCGCCGCGCGTCCGAGGACCGCGCCGACGGACCGGAATCGGCGCGCGCCCTGGCGCACCTTGCCGCCATGCGCGGGCATCTGGGTCTCGGCGACCGGCGCTACGAACTGACATTCCACGAGACCATCCCGCCGCATGCCGGCCTCGGTTCCGGCACCCAGCTGGCGCTCGCCGTGGCGACGGGCCTGCGGGCGATCGAGGGGCTGGCGCCGGATCCCGCCGGCGACGCCGCGCGTCTCGGCCGGGGCAACCGCTCGGGCCTCGGCGCGGCCTTCGTCAGCGCCGGCGGCGTTGCGGTCGACGGCGGCAAGGGGCCGACCGACGCGCCGCCGCCGATCATCGCCCGGCTGCCGTTCCCGGAAGCCTGGCGGGTGCTGCTCGTCCTCGACCCCCGCACCGAAGGGTTTCACGGCGAGGACGAGCTCAAGGCCTTCGCCAGCCTGCCCCCGTTTGCCGAGATCGACACCGCGCTGATCTGCCGGCTCGTGCTACTCGAGGCGCTGCCGGCCCTGGCGGAGGAAGACATCGCCGGCTTCGGCGCGGCCATCGCGACGATCCAGCAGATGGTCGGCAGCCATTTCGCCCCGGCCCAGGGCGGCATCTTCACCAGCCCGGCGGTGTCGCGCATCTGCGGCATGCTCGCCGCGGCGGGCGCGCACGGGATCGGGCAGAGCTCCTGGGGCCCGACCGGCTTTGCCTTCGCGCCCTCGCCGGAAGAAGCCGACCGGCTGGCGCGCGCCGTCTCCGGCGCGGTGGCGGACGCGGGCCTGACCCTGCGCGTCGTCGCCGGCCGCAATGCCGGCTCCCGCATCGAGCGCTCGCCGCTGCGGCGGGTCGCCGGCGCCGGCTGAGCCGCGGCGCCCGGCATCACCGACAATTTCCAACGCCCGGGCGACGGGCAGACGATAGCCGAACTGGAGGAACACCAATGGCCGACAAGAACATCCTGCACATGCTGACGCCGCACAAGCACGTCAGCCCCTTCGACGTGAACATGGCGCTCGACGCCGGCTATGACGCGGTCGTGCCCTACGAGCGGGTCGAGCTCGGCGAGATCGGCGACCTCGTCCAGGACGTCATCTTCTCGCGGCCGCCGAATGTCGGCGTCAGGAGCGCCGTGTTCTTCGGCGGCGACGACGCGGTGCTGTCGCTGGACATGATCGACGCCGCGAAGAAGGCGCTGGTGCCGCCCTTCGCCTGCAACATCATGGCGGACCCCGCCGGTTCTTTCACCACCGCCGCGGCCATGGTCGCCTGCGTCGAGCGGACCCTGAAGAACAAGAAGCAGAAGGCGCTCAAGGACGTCACCATCGCCGTCTTCGGCGCCACCGGCGTCGTCGGCTACTGCGCCGCGGTGATCGCCGCGCTGGAGGGCGCCAAGGTCAAGATCGTCGGCTATAGCGGGCTGGAGCGGGTCGAGGCGCGCGCCCGGGAGATGAAGGAGCGGTTCGGCGCCGAGGTCGAGGCGGTGGACGGGTCGAGCGACGACAAGAACACGGAGATCGTCAAGGAGGTCGAGGTGATCCTGTCGGCCGCCAAGGCAGGCGTGCAGGTGCTCAGCGCCGCGCAGCTGAAGGCCGCGACGCGGCTGCTCGTCGCGGCCGACGTCAATGCCGTGCCGCCGCTGGGGCTTGAGGGCATTGACGTGATGGCCGACGAGGCGCCGATCGAGGGCACGAATGCGCTGGGCATCGGCGCGCTGGCCGTCGGGCCGATGAAGTCGAAGACCGAATACGGCCTGCTGAAGCGTATGATCGAGGCCAAGGAACCGCAGGTCCTCGACTTCCGCGACGCCTTCCAGCTTGCGCGAACGCTCGTGTCGTGAGCGACCCGGACCGGCCCACCGTGCTCGTGGCTGCCTTCTCGGCGCGGCAGATCGCCGAGAGCGCGCGGCTCGCCGGGCTGGGCGCGCTGGCGCTCGACTTCTTCGGCGACAGCGACCTGGCCGAGGCCGCCCGGCGCAGCGAGGTGCTGCACGGCCACTACCCGGACGGGTTCGACGCCGAGGCGCTGATCGCCGCGCTGGAGCGGCTGGCCGACGGCGTGGCGCCGCTCGGCTTCGTCTACGGCGCCGGGTTCGAGGACAGGCCTGAACTGCTCGAGGCGATCGGCGAACGCTGGCCGATCCTCGGCACCGCGCCAGCGACGCAGCGCCGGCTGAAGGACCCCGAGAGCTTCGCCGAGCTTTGCGCGGCGGCCGGCGTCGCCCACCCGCCGATCCGCCGCGACGCGCCGGCGGATCCGGCGAACTGGCTGTCGAAGAAGGTCGGCGGCGCCGGCGGCAGCCACGTCGTGCCCGGCGAGCATCCGCCGGCGCCGGACCGCTACTACCAGCGCCGCGTCGACGGCGCGCGCATCTCCCTTGCGTTCGTCGCTGCAGGGACGCGCTGCGCATTCCTCGGCTTCACCCGGCAGTGGACCGCGCCCTCCGCCGCCGAGCCCTATCGCTACGGCGGCGCGGTCGGACCGTTGCCCGGCCCCGTGACTGAGGGCGACGCGATGCAGGCGGCGGTCGCGGCGATGCTCGCGCAGCTGCCGCTTGACGGTATCGCCAGCGCCGACTTCGTCCTCTCGTCGGACGGGCCGGTGCTGCTGGAGATCAATGCAAGGGCCGGCGCGACGCTCGACGTCTTCGAGAGCCCGGCCCAGCCGCTGCTGGCGCTGCATCTGGCAGCCTGTCGCGGCGAGCTGCCGGAGCGTGTATCAGGCCCGGGCCTGATCCGTGCCACGGGCCTTGCCTGGGCGGACAGCGACATCGAGCTTCCGGCGGGCTTTGCCTGGCCGGCATTCAGCCGTGACCGCACGACGCCGCCGGCAAGCTTCGCGGCCGGCCAGCCGCTGTGCACGGTCGTGGCCGAAGCAGACACGGAGAAGGCCGCGACGGCGCTGTTCGATCAGCGCGTCGCGGCGATGACGGAACGGTTGGGGAGGAGAGCGGCATGAGCCGGACGGGGAATTTGTCGGTCAACGCGGGGGCGCTCCCGCTGATCGAGACGATGCGGGCACGCGCCGCCGAACTGCGCGTCGCGTTCTCGACCGGCGCTGCCGGCGAGACGCTGATAGACGCCGGCGCCAGCGTGCAGGGCAGCCTGGAAGCCGGGCGGCTGATGACCGAGATCTGCCTCGGCGGCCTCGGCGAGGTGACGATCGGCACGTCGCCCGGTCTGTCGCGCTGGCCGTTCACGCTGACGGCGCGCACCGCGAGCCCCGTCATCGCCTGCCTCGGCAGCCAGTATGCCGGCTGGCAGCTCGTCAGCGAGGAGGGCGAGGAGAGCTACTTCTCCATGGGCTCGGGCCCCGCCCGGGCGCTGGCCGGCCGCGAGGCGCTGTTCAAGGACATCGCCTATGCCGACCGGAGCGAATCCGCCGTGCTGGTGCTGGAGGCCGCCGGCCCGCCGCCGGAGCCGCTGGTCCGCCGCATCGCCGCCGACTGCGACGTCGCGCCGGAAAACCTCACCATCGTCTTCGCCCCGACCCAGAGTCTCGCCGGCTCTGTGCAGATCGTCGGGCGCGTGGTCGAGGTGGCGCTGCACAAGGCGCACGAGCTGAAATTCGATCTGACGAACATCGTCGAGGGCATGGGCACGGCGCCGCTGCCGCCGCCGCATCCGGACTTCATCACCGCCATGGGCCGCACCAACGACGCCGTCATCTATGGCGGGCGGATCCTCCTGCACGTCAATGGCCCGGCGTCCGAGGCCCGGCGGCTCGCCGAGAACCTGCCGAGTTCCACCGCCAGCGACCACGGCACGCCCTTCGCCGAGATCTTCCGCCAGTACGACGGCGATTTCTACAAGATCGACCCGATGCTCTTCTCCCCGGCGGAGGTCGCCGTGGTGGCGCTCGAGACCGGCGAGACGTTCAGGGGCGGGGAAATCCACGCCGCCCTCGTCGACGCCTCGTTCGGCTGAGCCGGCCATGCAGATCCCGGCGCCGCAGCCCGCAAAGTCCCCGCGAATCCTTCTCGTCACCGCGGGGATCGACCGGCATGCGCGCGAGTTGATCCGCGCCTTCGGCGATCGCGGCGCCGAGATCCGCGTCGTCGAACTGGCCGCCATCGGCTTCGACACCGGCGCGCCGCACGGCGTCGCCATACCGGGCTTTGCCGGCACCCTGCCGGATGCGGTGTGCCTCAGGACAATGGACGGCGGCAGCTTCGAGCAGGTGACGCGTCGGCTCGGCGTCCTGCACGCGCTGTCGCGGGTCGGCGTCATCGTCTCCAACGATGCCAGGGCCGTCGAGAACTGCGTCGACAAGTCGGCGACCAGTTTCCTGCTCGCCCGGGCCGGCATTCCGAGCCCCCGCAGCTACGCCGTGGAGACACGTGCAGAGGCGGCGCGGCTTCTCGCCCACGAGGGCCGGCCGATGGTGCTGAAGCCGCTGTTCGGGGCGCAGGGCAAGGGGCTGAAGCTGATCGCCTCGGAAGCCGACCTGCCGGCCGAGACCGAGACCGCCGGCGGCGTCTACTATCTGCAGCATTTCGCCGGCGTCGCGGTGGGCGGCCGCTTCGCCGACATCCGCATCCTCGTCTCCGCCGGGCGGGTGGCCGCCGCCATGCGGCGCGAATCTTCCGGCTGGATCACCAACATCAAGCAGGGCGCCGAGGCCCTGCCGATGCCGCCCGACCCGGAACTCGAGGCGCTGGCGATCGCCGCCACCGAGGCCGTCGGCGGCGATTTCTGCGGCGTCGACCTGCTGCGTGACGAAGCCGGGCGCGCGCAGGTGATCGAGGTCAACTCCATGCCGGCCTGGACCGGGCTGAAGCGCGCCAGCGGCCGGGACATCGCCGCGATCCGCGCCGCCGATCTCCTGGCGCGAATCGCCGCCACGAGCCCTAGAGCGGCCACCGCGGGCGCCCTGGCCGCCTCATGAGCCTCGGGCCGGCGGCCATCGCGGCGGCCTTCCTCGCCGCCTGCCGGGCCGAGCTCGACGTGGTCAAGCCCGGCAACGTGCATCGCTTCGCCCCCGGCCACGGCATGGAGGCGGCGACCTTCGAGGCGGCCGCGGCCGCGGCGGCGCCGTTCATCGCAGAGCGCGGCGCCGGCGTCGGCGCGCGCATCCTCGGCGCCACGCGGGCCAGCTGGGCCGCCGTCGGCGTCAACGCCAATCTCGGCATCGTGCTGCTTGCCGCGCCGCTCGCCGCCGCCGCCGAGACCGCCTCCGGGCGGGGCACGGAACCCTTGCGCACGGCGCTCGCGCAGGCGCTGGCGGGGCTGACACCGACGGACGCCGAGGGCGCCTACGCCGCGATCGCCCTCGCTTCCCCCGGCGGCCTCGGGGAAACCGCCGAGCACGACGTCCGCCAGCCGCCGTCGATCGGCCTCGTCGCTGCGATGCGGCTCGCCGGCGACCGCGATCTCGTCGCCCGCCAGTATGCCGACGGCTTCGCCGAGATCTTCGACATCGGCCTGCCGGCGCTGGCGGCTGCCGACGCGGCGCCCGCCACCCCCGGCCTCGGCCCGGCCCTTGCCGCCTACCTCGCCTTCGCCGGCCGCTTTCCCGACAGCCACGTCGCCCGCAAGTTCGGCGCCGCCCGCGCCGCGGCCCTGCGCCGGCGGATGGCCGAATTCGCCGCGGATTTCGGGCAAGTCACTGAACCCGCTGATGCCCTGTCGGCGGCGCTCGCCTTCGACGCCGAACTCAAGCGCGAAAAGCTCAATCCGGGCACTTCCGCCGACCTGACGGTCGCCAGTCTTTTTGCGAGATTTCTTGCGGAAGCATAGTCGGAATGATTGACTGTCGGCCATCGGGGTCCATCTTGACCCCGGCGCTATCTGGCTAACCGGTCCCCTGGGGGACGCTGCCAACAAGGGTAGCCGTGTGCCGGACCGGAGGGTCCGGCGAAAGGGAGGACGGCAGCCGTGACGGCCAACAGGGCGTCGCGGAAGTTCGGCCTACCTGGATTCGGAAGTTCTCAACCGGCCGGCAGCAACGCCGGACAGGTTAGCGCAACGTATTTTTGGAGGAACTGCTCATGGCAACCATCAACAAAGTGATGGTCGGCGAATCGCTCGTCGGCGAAGGCAACGAAGTCGCCCACATCGACCTGATCATCGGACCCCGCGGCTCGGCCGCCGAGGCCGCGTTCTGCAACTCGCTGACGAACAACAAGGACGGCTTCACGACCCTGCTCGCCGTGGTCGCGCCGAACCTGCCCTGCAAGCCGAACACGGTGATGTTCAACAAGGTCACCATCAAGGGCGCCAAGCAGGCGGTCCAGATGTTCGGCCCGGCCCAGACCGCCGTCGCGCGCGCTGTCGCCGATTCCGTCGAGAAGGGCATCATCCCGGCTGCCGAAGCCGACGACCTGTTCATCTGCGTCGGCGTCTTCATCCACTGGGAAGCCGAGGACGACGCGAAGATCCGCGACTACAACTACCAGGCGACGATGGAATCCATCGAGCGCGCCATCAAGGGCACGCCGACCGCCGCCGAAGTCGTGGCCAAGAAGGGCTCCGCTGCGCATCCGTTCGCCGGGGCTTAGACAAGAGACCATCCCGGGGAAGACACCAAGCCGGCGATGCCCGCCGGCCTTCTCCGGCGATTGGCCGCCAAATTCGGGTTCCAGTAGGACCCCGGTCTTCGCTCGGAAGACGACAACGAGAAGGGGCCCCAGCGGCCCCTTTTTCTTTGCGAGGCGATGCAGGGACAGGACGGCATCGCCAGGCGACTGCCGACCCGGCGGCCACGCACGCTGCTCCCGAAGCGCCGGACTTTTCCGAGGCCGCGTATTGGCTTAACCTGACCCCTGCGGACAGCCTCGGACCTGTCGGCGAGGCCGGCTGCCTATGCCGGGTCGGCTCTATCGTGGAGCATGTCATGAGCGACGACACCGTGCCGGACAGCACCGCCCACGCCTTGGATTTCTTCGCCTGGTCCCAGACTCAGGCCCGCCTCTTGCGGAGGCTTCCGGGCATCTGCCCCGACCTGCCCCAAGCACTGGACCTTGCGAACGTCGCCGAGGAGATCGAGGATTTGGGCAGAGCCGAGCTCGCCGCGGTCGAAAGCCAGATCCGCAACATCCTCGTCCACCTCGTCAAGGCCTGCGCCGACCCGACATCCCGCGCGATCCCCCACTGGCGGACCGAGGCGACGATGTTCCATGCCGAGCTCGTCCAGAGATACACGCCATCCATGCGCCAGCGCATCGACCTGCACCAGGCGTGGCGCCTTGCGCTGCGGGTGGCGCGGGAGTCGCTCCGCGAGCATGGCCGCGACATCGGCGGGGAAATGCCCGGCACCTGCCCGTTCCGGCTCGGCGAGCTGGTGGCCGAGGATTTCGACTTCGACCAGGCGAGAGCCTGGCTGGCCGGTCAGCGCGACGTCGATCCGCCGGCCTGACGGCAGCCAGGCAGGCGGCGTAGGATCAGGCGAGGCCGCGCAGCGTCGCCGGCGACAGCCGGCCGTCATGCAGCGCCGTCGAGACCAGCGCGCCGGCGATCCCCGCATCGCGGAGCGCCGCGAGGTCGCCGGCATCGCGCACGCCACCGGCGGCGAATACGCGGCGGCCGCCCGCCCGCCCGACGATCTCCGCCAGCCGCGCCAGATCCGGCCCGGTGCCGCTGCCGACCTTCGCCAGCGTCATCACCACGACGCGCTGCGGCCAGCCGGCGGGATCATCCAGCAGCGCCGCCGGCCCGAGGAAATTCTCGCCGCGGAAGTCGAGCGACAGCACCGCACGGGCCTCGCCGGCAAAGTCCGTCGCGACAGAGGCGTCGGCAATCGATTCCGAGCCGATCACCGCGACCTGGCGCGGCACCGCCAGGATGCGCTCGACATCGGCCCGGTCGCGGACCCCGGCGTCGATCCAGAACTGCGTCCGCGGCAACGCTTCGAGGAGATCCGCCAGCGCCGCCGCGTTCGGTGCCCTGCCCTCGATCGCGTCGAGATCGGCGATGTAGAAGGCCGGAAAATCCACCAGCGACATCAACCCCTTCGCCACCGCCACGGGATCGGCGCCGGGCGCAAGCGGGGTGACGATCGGCCGGTAGTTGGCGCGGTCGCCGCCGGCGCCGCGGACGACGACGCCGTCCATGATATCGAGGACCGGGATGATCTGCATGGTTGCCTTCGGCTCGCGCCGCCGTGGTTCGGTGCTATAGGAAGGGCCGTAGCAGAAACCAACGGGCATGGCATGACGAGAGTGCTGGGGTGGGACGTGGGCGGCGCGCATCTGAAGGCGGCGCTCGCCGACGGGGATCGCATCGTGAAGGTCTGGCAGGAGCCGAGCCCGATCTGGCAGGGCCTCGACCGGCTCGACCAGGCGCTGGCGACGATCCTCGCCGAGGTCGAGGGCGTCGAGCGCCACGCCGTGACGATGACCGGCGAGTTGTCCGACGTCTTCGCCTCGCGCAGCGAAGGGGTCGACCGCCTGACGCGGCTGTTCGCCGAGAGACTGCCCGGCGACGTCGCGATCTATGCCGGCGCTGCCGGGTTCGTCAGCCCCGAGGCGGCGGGCGACCACGTCGCCGATATCGCCTCGGCGAACTGGCATGCGAGCGCGACGCTCGCCGCCGGCGCCATCGAGGAGGCGCTGTTCCTCGACATGGGCTCGACCACCACCGACATCCTGCCGGTCGCCGGCGGCGCCGTGCGCGCCACCGCCACCACCGACGCCGAGCGGCTGGCGGCGGGCGAACTGGTCTACCAGGGCTTCACCCGCACGGCGCTGATGGCCGTCGCCAGCGAGGTGCCGTTCGCCGGTCGCCTCGTGCCGGTGATGAACGAGTTCTTCGCCAGCATGGCCGACGTCCAGCGCGTCGTCGGCACGCTCGACGAGGCCGACGACCTCTATCCCGCCGCCGACGGCCAGGCGAAGACGCTCGAGGGTTCGCGCCGCCGGCTCGCCCGGATGATCGGCATGGATGCTTCGGACGGCACCGACGGGGCGTGGGAGTGGCTGGGCCACGCCTTTGCCGAGGCGCAGATCCGGCGCATCCACGACGCGGCGCTGCGGGTCCTGTCGCGGGAGGATCTGACCGACGACGCCCCCGTGGTCATCGCCGGCGCCGGCCGGCCGGTGCTGCGCCGGCTGGCGGCCCGGCTCGATCGCGGCGTCGTCGATTTTTCCGACCTGCTCGACTGCCCGGCCGAGCGACGGGATGCGGTCTGCCGCGCCGCACCGGCCGCGGCGCTGGCGCTGCTCGCCGCCCGCCGCGGCTGAGCCGCCGTCCCGTCGGGGCGACGGCATCTCCCAGCCGCCGTGCCGGAAGAACCATCGCCCCGGAGGAATGCCCATGTCGCTCTACACGCTCATCGTCCCGACCTTCACCCAGATGCTCGGCTCGCTGTCCGGCTTCATCGACAAGGCCGAAGCCCGGCCCGACCTGCTCGAAGCGCGCCTCGCCTCCGACATGTTCCCGCTCGCCGACCAGGTGCGCTTTTCCTGCATCCAGGTCGTCGAGGCCCTCGCCCGGCTGCAGGGCCAGGACCTGCCGCCGATGCTGGCCCGCGAGGAGACGGTCGCCGGGCTGCAGTCCCAGATCGCCGAGACACGGGGCGTGCTGCGCCGGGCATCGGCGCAGGACATCGACGCCGCTTCGGACCGCGTCATCGACCTGCGGCTGCCGAACGGCATGGCGTTCCGGATGAACGGATCGGAATATGTTCGCGACTGGGCGCTTCCGCAGTTCTATTTCCACCTCGTGACCGCCTACGCGATCCTGCGACATAATGGCGTCGAGCTCGGCAAGGCCGACTATGTCCGGCACATGTCGGCCTATCACCAGCCGGGCGCGGCCGCCGCGCCGGCCACCGAGGCGGGCTGAGCCAGCGAGCGCTTTTTCGCGTCCGGATACTTGCGTGGCTGGCAAACAAAACGTTAACCCTGTAGCAGTACCGTGCGGTTCTATCCCCGCCAGCGGACACGAGGACGATGACAGAACGCGCGACGAGATACCGATGCTGCGGCCCGGATGCCGGCCGCCACGGACGCTCTCGCCGTCGTTCCCTGTTGTTCCGACTCCGCTGCGCCGCTTGCAGCGGGACCGGCTCGCCGGCGGAGCCCCGGCCAACGTGAGACCCAATACCGCCATTCATTCCGCGGAAGAATCCGGAGAGCTGGCCCTCCTGCGCCGCAGGATCGCGGCCCTCGAGGCGCTGATCGGACGACAGGCGGCGTCGCTCGCCCACAGCCGCAAGATCTTCGAGCGTGCCTCGGCGGCCGCCCGCATCGGCGTCTGGGAGTGCAACCTCGCCGATCATGCCCTCACCTGGACGGATGTGGTCTACGATATTTTCGACCTGCCGCGCGGCGCGCTCCTCGACCGCGACCTGACCCTCTCCTGCTATCCCGCCGGCGCCCGCGAGACGCTCGAGGCGCTGCGGAGCCGGGCCATCGAGGAATGCGGCGGGTTCACGCTGGACACCGAGATCGTCACGGCAGCCGGCAACCGGCGCTGGATCCGGATCACGGCCACGGTGGAGTCCGAGGACGGCAGGCCCGTCCGGATCTTCGGGATGAAGCAGGACATCACCGAGGAGAAGCTTCTGCTCGACCGGACCCGCTATCTGGCCGAGTATGACGTGATGACCGGCCTTGCCAACCGCAGCCGCTTCCAGGCCGAGCTGGCGGCTTTGGCCGAGGGCGGTTCCGGCGCTTTGCTGCTGGTCGACCTCGACGGGTTCAAGGGGATCAACGACACATTCGGCCATGCCATCGGCGACGACTGCCTGAAGGCCGTCGCGGCCCGGCTCGAGGAACTCGGCGGCGACGCCCGGCTCGTCGCCCGCATCGGCGGCGACGAGTTCGCGCTGCTGCTCGGCCCATCCTTCCGGGACGACGATGTCGCGGCGCTCGCCGAGGCCATCGTCGCGGCGATCGCCAATCCGGTCGATTGTGGCGGCCAGCCGAGGGCCATCGGGGCCTCGATCGGCATCGCGCGTGCCGAGGGATGCAGCGCGTCCGATCTGTTCATCCGCGCCGACATGGCGCTCTACGCGGCCAAGGCCAGCGGCCGCAACACCCACCGGACGTTCGAGCCGACCATGGTGGAGCGGCGCAGCACCCGCGCCGCCTGAGCATCCTGCCGAGCTGCCGGCGGCGACCGGCGGCGGGTTCGCCGCCGGTCGCCGCTTGCGGGATCAGGCCGCGTCGGCGATCGCGTCGGGCATGCCGGCGAGCACCTTGTCGAGCGTCATCGGGTAGCTGCGCACCCGCGCCCCGCAGGCATTGTAGATCGCGTTGGTCACCGCCGCGCCCACCCCGGCCAGCGCCAGTTCGCCGATCCCCTTGCCGGCCAGCGGGCTGGCATGCGGATCGCGCTCGGCCAGCAGCACCACCTCAAGCTGCGGGACGTCGGCATTGACCGGCACGTGGTATTCGGCGAGGTCGTGATTGACCAGGAGGCCGGTGCGCTTGTCGGTCACCAGTTCCTCGGTCAGGGCCGAGCCGATGCCCCAGATCTGCCCGCCGTAACACTGCGACGTGGCGGTCTTCTCGTTGAGGATGCGGCCGGCCGCGGCCACCGTCAGCAGCCGGCGGACGCGCGTTTCGCCGGTGACGGAGTTGACCGCCACCTCGCAGAAATGCGCGCCGTAGCTCGCCTGGTGGTGCGAGTCGGCCGTCTTGCCCGGCTCGATCGTGCCGGTCGCCGACAGGCTTTCACCGGCAAGGATTTCGGCAAAGGGGATCTGCCGGTTGCCGGCGATGGCGAAGCCGTCCTTCAGGGTCAGCCCGTCCGCGTCGACGCCGAGCCGCTTGGCGAGCGTGCCGATCAGCTCCTCGCAGGCGACATAGACCGACGAGCCGGCGCTGTTGGCGCCCCAGGAGCCGCCGGAGCCGGACGAGGCAGGCAGCGACGTGTCGCCGAGCACGACGTCGACCCGGTCGAGCGGCAGGCCGAGCATCTCGCCGGCGATCTGCTGCAGGATCGTGTAGGTGCCGGTGCCGATGTCGGTCATCGCGGTCCGCACCGTGGCGCGGCCGTCCGGGGACATTTCGACCTCCGCCGACGACTTCATCAGCGAGTTGGAGCGCGAGGCGGCGGCCATGCCGTAGCCGATCAGCCATTCGCCTTCGCGGATCGTGCCTGGCTTGGCCGGTCGTCTGTCCCAGCCGAACAGCCGGGTCCCTTCCTCGTAGCAGTCGACGAGCATGCGCGAGGAGAACGGCGTGTCGTCCTGCGGCATCACCTCCGGCTCGTTCATCCGGCGGAACGCCACCGGGTCGAGCCCGAGCACCTCCGCCATCTCGTCCATGGCGTTCTCCAGCGCCAGCATGCCGACCGCCTCGCCCGGCGCGCGCACCGCCGAGGTCATCAGCACGTCGGTCTCGCACAGCCGGTGGGTGATCTTGCGATCCTTGCCGGCATAGAGGAACACGCTGGAGATGCCCGCCGGCTCGAAGAAGCCGTTGCCGGGAGAATTGGCCGCCCAGGTCTCGTGGGCGAAGGCGGTGATGTGGCCCGCCTTGGTGGTGCCGATGCGGATGCGCTGGATGGTCTCAGAGCGCCGCGACGTCGCCTGGAACACCGTCTGCCGGGTCAGCGCCAGCTTGACCGGCCGGCCGGCTGCCTTGGCACCGAGCGCCGCCAGCACCGCGTCCGGGCCGATGCCGAGCTTGTTGCCGAAGCCGCCGCCGATATAGGGGCTGAGCAGCCGGACGTTCTTGACCGGCACGCCGACGCCCTTGGCGATCTGCTGGACGTTGGTCTCGAGCAGCTGGCAGGACGACCACACCGTCAGCTGGTCGCCTTCCCATTTCGCCACCGTCGACTGCGGCTCCATCGCCGCCGAATGGTGGGACGGCGTCGTGTAGGTCTGGTCGAACTTCACTTCGGCCTTCTCGAAGGCCGCCTCGAAGTCGCCGCGCCCGGTATCGGAGGGCATGACGCCGCGCTGAGAGGGCACGCCGGTGTGCTGGACCTCGGCGAGATCGTAGCGGCCATCCTCCGCTTCGTATTCGACGGTCACCAGCTTCGCCGCGTGCCGCGCCGCCTCGAAGCTCGTCGCCACGACCATCGCCACGGGCTGGCCATAGTGGAAGACCTGGCCGTCGATCGTCTGCGCCGCCGGGCTCATCGGCTGCGCGGAAGCCCGCAGCACCCTGTCGCCCTCGACCACGGCGAGGACGCCGGGCGCCGACAGCGCCGCCAGCGTGTCCACCGAGACGATCTTGCCCTTGCCAATGCCCGCCGTGACCACGAAGCCGTAGCCGACCTCTTCGCCCTTGAGGTGCTCGTAGGCGTAGGGTGCGATGCCCGAGACCTTCAGCGGTCCCTCGTAGCGGTCGGCCGGCTTGCCGATGACGCCCTGCGTCTGGCGGTCGAGACGGGTCTCGCCGATCGCCTTGTCCATCACATGCTTGTTCATGCGGTTGCTCCCTCGGTGGTGGCTTCGCGCAGCACGGCGGCGAGCGTTCGCCGGGTCAGCGGGATCTTGAAATCGTTCTCGCCCTGGCCCCTGGCATCCTTGAGGAGGATGTCGGCGGCCTTGGCGAACAGCTCCTTCGACGGCGCCTGGCCGACCAGCGCCGCCTCGACGGCCGCATCGCGCCACGGCATGTGCGCCAGCCCGCCGAAGGCGAGGCTCGCCGCCGCGATCTTGCCGCCTTCCATGCGGATGACCGCCGCCACCGAGACCAGCGCAAAGGCGTAGGACGCCCGGTCGCGGACCTTGCGGTAGCGCTGCACGCCGCCGGCCGGCTTCGGCAGCACCACCGCGGTGATCAGTTCGCCCGGCTCGAGATTGGTCTCGATCTCCGGCGTCTCGCCCGGCAGCCGATAGAAATCCTCGATCGGGATCTCCGACGTCGAGCCGTCGGTCTTGCGCGTCTCGATCGTCGCGCCGAGCGCCCTCAGGGCGACCGCCATGTCGGACGGATGCGTGGCGATGCACTTGTCGCTGGCGCCGAGAATGGCGTGGATGCGGTTGAAGCCGCCGATGGCGCCGCAGCCGGAGCCGGGCTCGCGCTTGTTGCAGGGCGCCGTGGTGTCGTAGAAATAATAGCAGCGGGTGCGCTGCAGGAGATTACCGCCGGTCGTTGCCTTGTTGCGCAGCTGCCCGGAGGCGCCGGCGAGCAGCGCCCGCGCCAGCACCGGATAGTCACGCCGCACGCGCTCGTCGGCGGCGAGATCGGAATTGGGAACCAGCGCCCCGATCCGCAGCCGGCCGTCGT
Organism: Aurantimonas sp. HBX-1; assembly: GCF_021391535.1. Lineage (GTDB taxonomy): Bacteria > Pseudomonadota > Alphaproteobacteria > Rhizobiales > Rhizobiaceae > Aurantimonas. The sequence continues at coordinate 184,823 of NZ_CP090066.1, read as the reverse complement.
CGGCGACGGTGATGTCCTTCAACGGCAGGCGGCTGATGTCGATGAGGCCGTCCGGCGTCTCGACCTCCAGCTTCATCAGGTCGAGGAGATTGGTGCCGCCGGCGATGAAGCGGCCCATCGTCGTGCCGGAGAGGCGGATCGCGTCGGCGACATCCGTGGCGCGGTTGTACTCGAATTCCCTCATGCCGATTCTCCGGTCTTGGCGGGCTTGCCGCTGGCCGTGCGGATGGCGTCGACGATGTTCGGATACGCCGAGCAGCGGCAGAGATTGCCGCTCATCCGCTCGGAGATCTCCTCGTCGGAAAGCTCGGCGCCCCCGTCGAGGCTGCCGCTGACATGGCTCGGCCAGCCCTTGCCGACCTCGTCCAGCATGCCGGTCGCCGAGACGATCTGGCCGGGCGTGCAGTAGCCGCACTGGAAGCCGTCATGGTGCAGGAAGGCTTCCTGCATCGGGCTGAGATTACCGGGCGCACCAAGGCCCTCGATCGTGGTGATCGCGTCGCCCTCGTGCATCACCGCCAGCGTCAGGCAGGAATTGATCCGCCTGCCGTTGACCAGCACGGTGCAGGCGCCGCACTGCCCGTGGTCGCAGCCCTTCTTGGTCCCGGTCAGCGCCAGATGGTCGCGCAACGCGTCGAGCAGCGACGTCCTGACGTCCGCATCGAGCTGGTGCTCGGTGCCGTTGATGGTGAGATTGATCACTGTGAAGTCCCCTGGTCCCTTCGTCCCGACGACCGGCCCGCGCGGCGCCAGTCTGGAACGGTTCGAAATCAGGGGTGCAACGAATGGCAGCTGGAATGGTTCGAAGCTGCGACGCTGTGTTCACCGGAAGACTTGTACCCGGCCAAGCCGCCGCGGTCCGGCGACGGCGCTTCAGCTCTTGCCTTCCACCGTCGCCAGATGGTCGATCACCTTCTCCAGGAGCCAGTACCAGGCCTGCTCCTCGTCGGGGCCGGCGGTCTTGTCGATGGCGATCTTGAGGTACGCGATCTCGTCCTCGATCTTGTCGGCCGGCAGCATGTGCAGACGGCTGACCAGGATCGCCGCCTCCAGCACCGCCGCCTTGGCGCGGTTCATGCCCTGGAACGGCCGGTGCTGGCCGGAAGCTGCCACCCGGCAGGTGAAGCGCGGCCGCGTCGCGTCCTCCTTCACCGAGACGACCTCGAGCACGTCGTGAGACAGCGCCGCCTCGAGCCGCGGCACGCGGCAGTCCGGCACCGCCACGAGCGGCCAGTCGCGCCGCCCGGTCAGGCAGCCGGCGAAGATCTTCGCCTCGTCGGTATAGTTGACCACCGCCACCCCGGTCGCCTCGATGTTCGCCAGCGTCGTCGACGGGCGGAACGGCGCGATGATCCAGTGGTCGCCGTCCTGGATGATGCCGAGCGGCGCGATGTGGACCGCGCCGTCGTTCGAGATCGTGGTGAGGATGGTCTCGCGGATATAGGGCATCGCGGGCTTTCTGCTGTCCGGATTAGTCTGTCGGGCCGGTGGTCAGGCGGGCGGCTTCTTCGCCTTCAGCGTGTGGCCGGCGGCCTCCAGCCGGGTGCGGTCGTCCTCGCGCGGCGGCGCCGCGGCGCCGAAGTCGAGCGCCGCATCCTGGGCATAGCGCTTGCCGAGCCGCCAGGCGATCTCGGCCTTCTGCAGCTCGGCCCCGAGATAGAAGGCGTGGCCGGTATCGTTCTCCACCTCGAGATGCGGGAAGAACTCGAACGCGTCGGTCTCGATGAAGTGGCCGTCGCGGTTGTAGAGATGGATGCCGTCCTCGGCGGTCTCGATCCGGTAGTTGCGGTCCCTGATCGTCGCCGCCTGCTCGGCGAGCTCGGCCGGGGTCGCCGCGAAGGGCTTCACGTCGTGCACCTGCAGCAGCGCCGAGGAGTAGCCGCGCGGCAGGGCGCCATCCTCGCGCGCCGCGAACAGCATGCGGCGTGCCGCGTCGTGCTCCTCCACCGTCGCCCGCGTGTGCGGGCTGACATGCACGACGAGCAGGTTGCGGATCGACAGTTCCGAGCAGATGCCGAGCAGCGTCGCGGTGATCCCCGACGTGTCGGCGTCGGTGAGTTCGGTGAGGTTGCCGGTCCCCATCAGGATCTCGATGTCCGGGAAGGCTTCGCGCAGCCGGTGATAGCGCACCAGCGAGGCGGAAAAGCCGAAATGGATCGGGTCGAGGATCGGGTCGGCGATGAAGTCGATTCCCATCTCCCGCGCCTTGCCGATCGCCCGTTCCAGCGAGGCGAAATCATGCGGCCGCGCCGGCACCAGGATCGGCACGGCGTTGCCGTCGCGGGCGATCGACAGCGTCTCCTCGGTGAGGCTGAGCAGGAAGTCAGCCCCGGCGCGGTTGCCGCGCGACAGCTCGTCCGGATTGGCGGAATCGACGCTGACACGGTGGCCCGCCGCCTTCAGCGCCTGCACGGCGTCTTCCAGATGCGCGAACGGCGTGTCGGGCAGGCAGCCGAGGTCGATCACGTCGGCGCCGGCGGCGCGCATGGGTTCGGCCCGCCGGACGATCTCCTCCACGGAAAGCGCCGAGGCGTCGACGATCTCCGCGAAGATCCGCATGTCGTGGCGCGACAGGTCCGGCGGCGTGCCCTTGCGGCCGAGGAACGCCGGCAGGTCGGCGAGTTCGTCCGGGCCGCGCACGAAGGGCACGCCGAAGCTCGACGAAAGACTGTCGAGATCGGCGCGGCAGCGGCCGGGCAGGATGACGCGGTCCGCCTCGACCGGCCGCTTCAGCCGCCGCTCGATGATCTCGCCGGTGGCGAGCGCCGCCACCTTCACGCCGATATCGGCGATCGCCCAGCCGAACGCCGTCTCGCCGAGGCCGGTCAGCACCCGTTCGAGCCGGGGCCGGGCCAGATGCCCGGTGACAAAGAGCAGTCGTTCCGTCGCCATGCCGGCTATGTCGACCATCCGCGGGCGGATGAAAAGCCGGTTGCGCCGATTGGTCCGCCGTGCCGCACGGTTATTTCCCGTGCCGGCGCCCCGCAGCGCCTCATCCGGCCATCGCCGGGACGGCGGCGGTCTGCCCGGCCACGAGCCTGCCGGGAATCTGGCCCTCTTCGAGCCGCAGCCCCGCCGAGGCGAGGTCCGCGGGACCCGCGACATAGACTTGGGTCGCCGCATCGAGCAGCTGGGCGAAGCAGTCGTCGACCACATGCGCGCCGACCAGCGCCTCCACCGTGGCGCTCTCCGGTATGTCGATCTGCTTGACCAGGCAGAGCCGCGCGCCCGGCAGCTGCCCCGCCAGCCATGCCGCGAGGCTGTCCGAGGTCACGCACCAGTCCTTCGGGATGCTCGGGTCCGCCAGCACCGCGTCGCGCGGCATCCACACCGGGATCCGGCCCTCGTCCAGCGCCTTCATGATCGCCTCGGTCGTGCCCGCCTTGACCAGGCGACTGGCGAGGCTGACGAGGGCGCAGCCGAACTGTTCCATGGCGAGGATCGCCATCTCGTGCGCCGCCTCGTCGTCGTAGCCGATACGCTGCTGGTAGCGCCTGACGGTATTGGCGAAGGGGCCGCCGCCGGGCACGATCACCAGCGGTATCCGCGTCTTCTCGACCGCCGCCACCCAGCGCGCCAGATCCGACGAAGCGGCGCAGCTGCCGCCGAACTTCACGACCACGATGTCCTTCATGTTCCCGGCCCTGCCCTGTCGCGTTTCCTCCCGCACGCCCGCCGGCGTGCATCCCCGTCCGGCCTGTCCCGGTCGATTCGGGTCGCGTCGCTCCAACGCGCGACGTCTCCTGAACAGAGATCGATCCCGTTGCGGAAAGGTAAAGGGCAAGCTGCTCGAAACGCAGGCGAAAGCGCTCCTAAGCCGGGGCGGTGTCCTCGCGCCGGCGGGTGATCTCGACGCCCACCGCGCGCGGGCCGAGCTCCAGCTTCTCGACCCTGACGGTGACCTCCCGAACGCGGGCATCGGCGAGGATCGTGCGGGCGAGATCGAGCGCCAGCGTCTCGACGAGGTCGGTATGGCCGCTCTCCGCCAAGGCCCTTATCGCGTCGATGATCACGTCGTAGGAATAGACCGCGCCGATCGACCGCGCGTCGGGCGCGATCGCGTCGATCTCCGCCTCGACCGAGAACCGCACCTGCTGCTTGCGCCCGCGCTCGTGGCCATAGGCGCCGATCTCCAGCGGCAGGTCGAAGTCCCGCACGAAGATCCGGTCGCCGGCGCCGCTGGCGGGCGTCGCCGCGGCGGCCTGCCCGTCCCGCGGGATCAGCGCGCGGATCGCCCGCACCGCCTCGAGCGTCACCGGTCCGTCGCGCGGACCGTCGGTGAGCGCGCCGCGGAAGCCGAGATAGTCCGGCTGCAGCACGACCAGCCGCGCCACGTCCGGCGGCTCCAGCGAGCCCGCAAGGCCGCTCATCAGCCCGAGCCCCCGGCTGCGCCGCACGAAGTCCCAGAGCCGGGCGGGCGACAGCGAGGCGGTCAGCCGGCCGCTCGTCTTGCCGAGTGTATCGATCATCGCCCCGGCGAATCCGGCCTCGGCCAGCGCCGGAAGGAGGTCGAAATCCGGGTCGCCATCGGCGAAGAACACCGCGATCAGGCGGGTCTTCGATGCCAGCGGCCGCAGCGCCTCGATCACCGACAGCCGCGCCTCGCGGCTCGCCGGGAACAGGCCGATCTTCACGTAGTCGGCCGCCAGCCGGGCGGTCACCTCGCGCACCACGACCGCCGGCTCCATCGGCAGGTCGCCGGCCACCGCCGAGACCGGCCGCCGCCCGGCCACGGCCTGCAGCGTCGCTGCCAGCACCGCCGGCGTCGCAGCGCCCAGGGCGCCGCGGCGCGGGTCCTTGAGATCGACGAGGTCGGCGCCGCCGGCGATGACGATCTCCGCCTCCTCCGGCCCGGTGACGCTTGCCAGCAGCCTGATCAACGGGCTTCCTCGAACTGCTTCTTCAGGACGTTGTCCCACAGATAGTCGATGCCGCGCTGCCAGCTCTCCTCGGTGTTGGAGCGGATGTCGGCGCTGCCGCGGGCGATCGGCTGGCCGGTCTCCACGTCGAAGGCATAGGCGTTGATGTTGAGGATCAGGTTCGAGACCTTCTGCACCGAGCCGATGACTGCGATCTCGGCGCCGACTTCCTTGGCGAAGCTCAGCGCGCAGTTGCCGCAGCTTTCCAGATGGTGCGACCGCGCCTTCTCGCGCACCGCCTCGGTGTCGACGACCGTGTAGCCGTCGAGCTCCTCGACGGCCTCGCGGATCGCCGGCGCCATCGTCTCCAGCCGTGCCTGCTCGCCGGCATTCTCGCCCAGCATCTGGCCGTCGAGGCTGGAATCGATCAGCTCGAAATCGAACACCGCGACGGTCCGGTCGGTGGCGAAGGCCGGTCCGGCAAGCAGCGTCGCCAGCAGCACAACGGGAAAAAGTCGTGCTTGTCTTCCGCGATGGGCTCCGCGACACAATAGGAATTCGATCATCCCGGCTCTCCTGACGAACGGCCCACCGTCGACCGGCGAGACTTAGCCCGAAGGATGACGCGAGCAAAGACGATTTCGAAAGAAGGGCTTGCGCGAAGCGCGGTGCCCGGGGAGGAAGTGCCTTGCACGCCATGCTCAGAAACAAGTTCGCCGCCCTGCTTCTCGGCGCCGCGATGCTGGCGCCGGTCTGCGGCGGCGCGCTCGCCCAGGCTGCCGCGCCGGCGGCGAACGCGCCCGCCGCGGCGCCGGCCGAGACGCAGGCACAATCGGTGCGGATCGGATTCCTGCGCACCTACGAACGCACCCTCGCCCTGTCGGTGCTCGACATTCCGCCCGAGGATATCGGCCTTGCCGGCGCCAATCTCGCCATCGTCGACAACAACACCACCGGCTCGTTCATGGGCCAGAACTTCGAGCTCGAGGTCGTCACGCTGGCGCCCGGCGAAGACGTGGCGGAGCCGGCGCGCCAGATGCTGGCGGACGGCATCCAGTACATCGTCACCGACCTCTCCGCCGAGGACACGCTGACCGTCGCGGACATCGCGGGCGAGACCGGCACGCTGGTGTTCAATGCCGGCGCGGTCGACGACCGCCTGCGCGGCGAGGCGTGCCGCGCCAACATGCTGCACACGGCGCCGTCGCGCGCGATGCTCACCGACGGCCTCGCCCAGTATCTGATGTGGAAGCAGTGGCGGAACTGGGCGCTCGTCGAAGGCGAGCACGAGGGCGACCAGCTGTTCGCCGCGGCGATGAAGAAGTCGGCCACCAAGTTCGGCGGCACCATCGTCGGCGAGAAGGTCTTCGAGGATGCCGGCGGCGCCCGCGCCACCGATTCCGGCCAGGCGCTGGTGCAGCGCCAGATCCCGGTGTTCCTGCAGGACCTGCCGGATCACGACGTGCTGCTCGTCGCCGACGAGAGCGAGGTGTTCGGCAGTTACGTGCCCTGGCGTACCTGGGTGCCGCGCCCCGTCGCCGGCACCGCCGGCCTGACCGCCGGCTCCTGGCACCCGGCCAGCGAGCAGTGGGGCGGCGCCCAGATCCAGAACCGCTTCGAGGATTCCGCCGGCCGGCGCATGCAGTCGAAGGACATGCAAGCCTGGACCGCCGTGCGGGTCATCGGCGAGGCCGCCTCGCGGACGCAGTCGACCGACCCCGCCGCGATCGCCGAATTCATCAAGGGCGACGATTTCGCCATCGCCGCCTTCAAGGGCCAGCGTCTCACCTTCCGCGACTGGGACTGGCAGCTGCGCCAGCCGATCCTGCTGGGCACCGAGGATTCGGTGGTCTCGGCCTCGCCGCAGGAGGGTTTCCTGCACCAGGTCTCCGAACTCGACACGCTGGGCGTCGACGAGCCGGAGACCGAGTGCAGCTTCGAGAACTAGGCGCGGCGCTGGCCCACCGGCCCACGGGGCTTGACGGGGCGGGCCCGACGGCGCTTTTCGGCGTGCGAGACTGGGCGGGGGCGATGAGCCTTCCCCCTCCTCCATTCCCCGTCGCAACAGGATCGGCCGCCTCCCTCCCGTGTCCCTCAAAGCCCGCCTCGCCGTCACGCTCACGATCGCCTTCCTCGTCATCCTGACGATCGGCAGCGCGCTGACCTTCCGGCAGGCGACGCAGAACATCGCCGCCGAGCTCAGCGCCGCCCGCAGCGTCGCCAACAACCGGGTGGCGCAGCTGATCGCCGAGCTGCCCGCCTCGCGCGACGTGCCGGGCAAGCTGGCGAGCTTCGTGCGCGCCTTCAACGGCGACCGCCACGTCCAGATCATGCTGATCGACGCGACCGGCGCCGTGCGGGACTTCTCGCAGCCGGCGCAGGATGGCGGCGCCCTTCCGGCCTGGTTCGTGCAGCTGCTCGCCCCGGAACCGTCGGTGACGGTCATGCCGCTGTCGGGCAGCGCCCTGCCGATGACCGGCGCGGTGGTGTCGATCGACCCGCGCAACGAACTCGCCGATACCTGGACGGAACTCTCGGTCAGCTTCGCCATCCTGGCACTGTTCGTGCTGATCGCCTTCGTGGCGGTGTGGGTGGTCGCCGACCGGGCGCTGCGCCCGCTGGACGCGATCCAGGCGGGCTTCGGGCGGATCGGCGGCGGCGACTATGCCACGCCGGTGGAAGCTGCGGGGCCGCCGGAAATGCGCAGCCTGGCGGCCGGGTTCAATCGCATGGCGAGCCAGCTCGACGAGGTCTCCGCGCGCAATCGCCGGCTCTCCGAGCAGCTGCTGCGGCTGCAGGACGAGGAGCGCGCCGAACTCGCCCGCGACCTGCACGATGAGGTCGGGCCGCTGCTCTTCGCCATCGACGTCGATGCCTCGGCGATCGCGCGGCTGGCGCGGCGCGACACGCCGCAGGGCCCGCTCGCCGAACGCGCCGAGGCGATCAAGCAGGCGGCGCACCAGGCGCGCCGCGAGGTGCGGCGAATCCTCGGCGGCCTGCGCCCCGGCCTGCTGCCGGGCCTCGGCCTCAAGGTGGCGGTGGAGACGATGCTCGGCGAACTCGCCCGGCGGCACCCGGACGTCGCCTTCGTCGCCGACGTCGCCGACGGCGACTGGGGCGGGCCAACCGAGACGCTGCTGCAGCGGGTGGTCCGCGAGGCGGTCAATAACGCGCTGCGGCACGGCCACCCGGGGCGCATCGCCGTGCACGTCGCGCCGCGGGACGGGCGCCTGTGGTTCGAGATCGTCGACGATGGCGGCGGCCTGCCGGCCGGCGGCCCGACCGGCGGTTTCGGCCTGATCGGCATGCGCGAGCGTATCGAGGCGGCGAGCGGCGATCTGACGGTGACGCAGGTGGCATTGCCGCCGGGGGTGCGGCTGTCGGGCAGCGTGCCGCTCGCGGCGCACGACGAGGCGCGGCAAGGGGGAAGAGCGGCATGAAGATCCTGATCGTCGACGATCACACCGTGGTGCGCGACGGGGTCCGGCGGCTGGTCGAGGTGCTGCCGGACACCGAGATCGCCGAGGCCGAGAGCCCGTCTGAGGCGCTGGCGATGTTCCGGCGCTTCCGCCCGGACGTGGTGGTGCTCGACATCAACCTGAAGAACGGCAGCGGCCTCGACGCCCTGCGGCGGCTGCGGGCCGACGACCCCAAGGCCCGTGTCGTCGTCTTCTCGATGTATTCCGACATCGTCTACGCGGTGTCCGCCCAGCGCGACGGCGCACTCGGCTACGTCTCCAAGAGTGCCCCGTCCGACGAGCTGCTGGTGGCGATCGAGAAGGCCTTCGAGGGCATCGCCTATGTCGACGCCGAGACCGCCGCCTTGATGGCCGAGCACGAGTCGCACGGCGGCGGGGCGCGCGACCTGTCACGGCGCGAGCTGCAGATCCTGCACATGCTGGGTGAAGGCAAGAGCCTCGCCGACATCGCCGACGGGCTCGGCGTCGCCTACAAGACCATCGCCAACACCTCCACCCGCATGAAGGAGAAGCTCGGCGTCGAGCGCACCTCCGACCTCGTACGCTTCGCGCTGGAGACCAAGGGCGGGCGAATGCTGGGCCGGGACGGCAAGTAGCCGTCCGCCCCCGGCAAGACGGGAACTTGTCCCGTTGTCGGTGCTGAATCTTCCGGGCTAGCTTCCTTCAACGGTCGCTTCCCGGCTCCCTGCCCCTCCCAAAGGCAGCGGGGTCGGGGGCGGCCGGGTCGCTTCGCCGGATCGGGAGATGGCGGACGGCCCGGCGCGGTGGCACCGGACGCCGGGCGGGAGGCGACCGAGCGTGTCGACCGTCGCCGGGAGGATCCGGCTAGCAGCGCGCCTTCACTCTTGGCAGCGTTGCGGGCATACCGGAGGCGAGCCGACGGCGGCTCGTTGGATGAGGATCTGGCTTGTCGGCATCCTGCCGGGCGAGTTTTCAGGAGACGGGATCGCCGGTCCCGCCGGGAGGATGAATTGAGACGACTGACGACGGCGGCCCTGGCCGCGACGCTTGCTTTGTCCGCGAGCCCCGCTTTCGCCTACAAGATCTTCGTATCGAACGAGAAGGGCAACGACATCACCGTGCTCGACTCGGAGAATTTCGAGGTGATCGACACCTTCGCCGTCGGCCAGCGGCCGCGCGGCATCGCCGTCAGCCCGGACGGCAAGCACCTCTATGTCTGCGCCAGCGACAACGACACGATCCAGGTCTACGACACCGCGACCTACGCGTTCGTCCGCACCCTGCCTTCCGGCCCCGATCCCGAGCTGCTGGTGGTCTCGCCTGACGGCAAGCGCCTCTACGCCGCCAACGAGGACGACAATCTCGTCACCGCCATCGACCTCGAGACCGGCAAGCGGCTCGCCGAGATTCCGGTGGGCGTCGAGCCCGAGGGCATGGGCATCTCCCCGGACGGCCAGACCATCGTGAACACGTCGGAAACGACGAACATGGCCCACTTCATCGACCGCGACAGCCAGCAGATCACCGCCAACGTGCTGGTCGATTCGCGGCCGCGCTTCGCCCAGTACAAGGCCGACGGCTCGGAGATCTGGGTCAGCGCCGAGATCGGCGGCACGGTCACGGTCATCGACGCGGCGACCAAGGAGGTCAAGCACAAGATCACCTTCGAGATCCAGGGCATCCGGCCGGAGGCGATCCAGCCGGTCGGCGTGCGCATCTCCGACGACGGCACCAGGGCCTACGTGGCGCTCGGACCCGCCAACCGCGTCGCCGTGATCGATGCGAACACCTACGAGGTGCTCGACTATCTGCTGGTCGGCCAGCGCGTCTGGCAGCTCGCCTTCTCGCCCGACCAGAAGCACCTGTTCACCACCAACGGCATCTCCAACGACGTCTCGATCGTCGATGTGGAGGCCGGCGAGGTGATCAAGTCGGTGCAGGTCGGCCAGGAGCCCTGGGGCGTCGCCGTCACGCCGGAATGACCAGCACCTGCCGCAGCCCGGGAGGCGGCGCTGCGGCATTCCGCCTACTGCATTACCCACTGGAAGGGAGGACACCACTTATGAAACCACTCTGGCTCTCGCTGATGGCAGCGACGCTCGCCTTCGCCCCGATCACCGTCGCGTACGCGCAGGACGCCTCGGGCAGTACCCCGGCAGCAGCCGCCGACGAAGACGATGATGACGATGACGACGACGACGACGATGCTGCCGGCGGCAGCGAGAGCGCCGCGATGGTGCCGACGGCGGACCAGCTGAACATCCCGCAGGGCTCGGAACTGATGCCGGCGAGCGCCCTCAACGGCGACCAGATCGGCCTGCCGCCCGCCACGCTGTCGTCGCAGATCGTCACGCCGCTGATCCTCGGCAAGGGCGGCGAGCCCTTCGCGGTCAGCCACAACGACATCTACCTGCGGTCCAACCAGGCCTATCGCTGGGACATCACCTCGGAGGGCGACGTCGAGTACAAGTTCAACGCGCCCGGCTTCTTCCGTAATGTCTGGATGAACCAGATCGTCATCGACGACCTCGAGATCCACATGGCCGGCGCGCCGGCCTGGCTCGAATACGACGCCCACGGCACGATCAGCGTGTCGTTCCAGACCATCCGGCCGGGCCGCTACGAGTGGTACGTCGAGGGCCTGGAAGGCGACCAGGACATGAAGGGCACGATCACCGTCGTTCCATGAGCCGCACCTGACGGCGCCCGCCGAAACGACCCGCGTCCGGCCCGCATCCCTTGAGAGGGGCATGCGGGCCTTCGCTGTCCGGCGCCACGGCAGTCCTGTCTTCGCGCCCCCAGTCAGGCTAACGTGCCCCGGACCGATCAACCGCAACGGACAGAGATGGCCAGCATCGCCCCCGCTCTCGCCGCCCCGCCCGCTCTCGAGATCGAGGGCGTCAGCCATTCCTACGGCGCCCGCAAGGCGCTGGACGACGTTTCCTTCACCGTGCCGCAGGGCTCGTTCACCGCATTGCTTGGCCCGAACGGCGCCGGCAAGTCGACGCTGTTCTCGCTGGTCACCCGCCTGTTCAACGTCCGCGAGGGCCGGATCCGCATCCTCGGGCACGATCTCGGCCAGCGGCCGGGCGAAGCGCTGCGGCGGCTCGGCGTGGTGTTCCAGGCCCGCACCCTCGACCTCGAACTCTCGATCCGCCAGAATCTGAAATACCACGCCGCGCTGCACGGCATCTCGGGCGCCGCCGCCAACCGGCGCATCGAGGAGATCCTCGCCGGCTCCGAACTCATCGACCGGCTCGGCGACAAGGCCCGCAGCCTCTCCGGCGGCCAGCTCCGGCGCGTCGAGATCGTCCGCGCCTTCATGCACCGGCCGCAGCTGATCCTGCTCGACGAGCCGACCGTCGGCCTCGACATCCGCTCGCGCGCCGAGATCGTCGCCGAGGTCCGGCGGCTGGTGCAGGACGAAAATGTCAGCGTCCTCTGGGCGACGCACCTGATCGACGAGATCGACGAAACCGACCGCGTCGTGGTGCTGCATCACGGCCGGGTGCTGGCGGAAGGCGCCGTCCCCGACGTGGTGGAGGCCGAGAGCGCCGGCTCGATCCGCGACGCCTTCTCCCGCCTTACCGGTCTCGCGACCCGCCAGCCCGAGCCGGAGATGGTCGCGTGAACAGTCTCGCCCCCGCCCGTTCCGACGCCGGCACACCCCGCGGCTTCCCGCTCTCGGCCTACGTCATCTGCTGCCGCGGCGTCGTCTGGCGCGAGGCGCTGCGCTTCCTGCACCAGCGCGGCCGCTTCGTCTCGGCGCTGGTGCGCCCGCTGCTCTGGCTGTTCATCTTCGCCGCCGGCTTCCGCCAGGTGCTCGGCGTCTCGATCGTGCCGCCTTACGTCACCTACATCCTCTACGAGGTCTACATCACGCCCGGCCTCGTCGGCATGATCCTCTTGTTCAACGGCATGCAGTCGTCGCTGTCGATGGTCTACGACCGCGAGACCGGCACGATGAAGACGCTCCTGGTCTCGCCGCTGCCGCGCTGGTTCCTGCTGGTCTCCAAGCTCGCCGCCGGCGTCGCGGTGGGCGTGCTCCAGGTCTACGTGTTCTTCGTCATCGCCTGGTTCTGGGAGGTGCGGCCGCCCTGGCAGGGTTATCTCTACGTCCTGCCGGCGCTGATCCTCGCCGGGCTGATGCTCGGCGCGCTCGGCATGCTGCTCTCCTCGCTGGTGCAGCAGCTGGAGAATTTCGCCGGCGTCATGAACTTCGTGATCTTCCCGATGTATTTCGCCTCGTCGGCGCTCTATCCGCTCTGGCGCGTGCAGGAATCGAGCCCGCTGCTCTACACGATCTGCCTGTTCAACCCGTTCACCCACGCGGTGGAACTCGTCCGCTTCGCGCTCTATCGTCAGTTCAACCTCGAGGCCTTCGCCATCGTCCTCGGCTGCACGATCGCGTTCCTCGGCGCCGCGATCCTCGCCTACGACCCGTCGCGCGGCCTGATCAGCCGCAAGCGGCAGGCCGCGTGAGGCCGCAGCCGACGACCGCCGGGACAGGTCGTCCGGGAAAACACCAGGGAGGAGAGCCCATGTCCGCTCGATCCACACGCACCGTTCTGCGGGCCGCCGGCCTAGCGCTGGCGACCGCGCTCGCCGTCGTCCCGGCAGCCGCCCAGGACGGCGCCCAGCCGCGCGACGTGCCGCAAGGCTTCGTCGTCCCCGGCCCCGCTCCGACCAATGCGCCCGAGGCGGGCGCCGCCGGCCCGGACTCCCCGACGCCGCCCGCGGCCGCCGACCCGATGAGCTTCGCCATCGCCCCGCACGAAGGCACCACCGACTGGCCCTGCGTCCAGCGCCGGGTGGAATCGCTGACCCCTGCCCAGATCTGGGCAGGACCGGATCTGGCGCTTGCCGACGGCGTCGAACGGACGCCGGAGATGCGCCGCCTGGTCGGCACGGTCATCGCCCGCCGCCTGCCGCTCGACGAGGCCGAGGCGATGGTCGCCGAGTTCGTCGCCTCCCGGCCGCAGGCCGAACGGGAGGCCACGGCGGCGGCGCTGTTCGGCGATATCCTGACCGCCCTCAACGCCGAGCGCAGCCAGGTGATGGACGGCATCGAGCGCTACGGCGCCAAGCAGAAGGAACTGGCGACGCGGCTGCGGCAGGAGAACGCCGAGTTCTTTGCGATGCAGCGCGAGGAAGGCGCCGATGCCGCCGCCGTCGAGGAAGCCCGCCAGTCGATGGTCTGGGACACGCGGATCTTCAACGAGCGGCGGGCCTCGCTGACCTATGTCTGCGAGGTGCCGACGCTGATCGAGCAGCGCGCCTTCGCGCTGGGCCGGGCGATCACCCGCGCACTCTGAAGCAGCCGATGCATCCCTTCGGCGGCTGGCGAGTTGTCGGGACGACACAACCGCCCGCAAGGAGAAGACGATGAGCCACGATATCCAGCCGCACATGGAAGTCATCGGTGCCGACGGCACGCATGTCGGCACCGTCGACCGCGTCGAGAACGACCGCATCAAGCTGACCAAGGCCGATGCCGGCGAAGGCTCGCATCGCGGCCATCACCACTTCATTCCGATGGGGCTGGTCGCTGAGGTCGAGGGCGACAAGGTCCGCCTGTCGGCCAATGCGGACGTTGCCGTCAGCTTCGAGGAAGAAGGCGATTCCTCACCCGCCGCCTGAACCGGCGCATCGGCGTTCCGGCCGGGCTCACTCGTCCGGCCGGGGCTCCGGCTCCGCCGCCACCAGCGGCAGGCCGGCTTCCGCCCAGCCTTCGGTGCCGTCGGGATACCAGTGGACGGCGGTGTAGCCGGCGGCGATCGCCCGTCTCGCGGCGTTCCAACTCATCCAGCAATCGCGCTGGCAATAGATCACCACCGGGGCGCTCTTGTCGCCGCCGGTGACCCTGGCGAGCCCGCGCATCAGATAGTTTTCCATGACCGGCGGCAGTTCCCCGTAGCCGGTATCGACCAGCCACAGCGAGCCGGGAATGTTCGCCCGTTCCTTGGGCCGCCAGATCGTGCCTTCCGGAAGGTTCTTCGGGCGGGGCGCGCGCGGCAGGACGTCGACGAAGGGGACGCCGCGATCATGCAGCGCCTTGGCCGCTTGCGTGTCCACGACGGTGCCGCCCGACAGGGTCGCCGGCACCGGGGCGCGGTACTCGTCCATGCGGTAGCCGTCGGGTTCGGGAACCGGCGATGCCGCGGCGGTCTCCGCCACGGCGGGTCCGGCGGCGGCAGCCCTTCCGCCCGGTCCGGGCAACGCCAGGCAAGCGGCCGCGATGGTGGCCGCGGCGAGGCGCAGGAGCGCCGGCCGCGGCCGTTTCATTGCGCGCTGCCCGCGGCAGGCGCCGCACCGCCGTCGGGATCCGGCGCTTCCTGCGGCGTCTCACCCGCCTTCGACAGGATCGGGTTGTCCTGTTCGTCGAGGAGCGGCACGCCGTAGGACAAGAGGATCTCGTTGATCTCGTCCTGATACTCGGCGATGGCGCGGTTCAGCGTCCGCTTCCATTCCTGGTCGGCCGGCCGCACGCCCATGGTGATCCGGAAGGCCATGGCGGCCCCGCCCGGTTCCTTGTGCAGCGGCACGACGGTGTAGTCGCGCTCGGCCTGCTTGGCGTAGTAGCCGGCCATCGGACCCCAGAGCACCGCGGCGTCGATCTCGCCTGATTCGAGATCGTCGATCATCGCCTTGGCGGAGTTGTCGACGCGGGTGTCGATCATCAGATGGTAGGCCTTGGCCTTGCCCATCAGCCCGGCTCGCGCCAGGTAGCTGCCCGGCGGCGTGCCGGCGATGATGCCGACCCGCTTGTCCTTCAGCTTCGGGTCCGAGAGGGACTCGACGCCCTCCAGGTCGCCGCCGCTGGGATAGACCAGCGCATAGGCCGTCCGGTAGTAGGCATTGGTGTTCTGGACCAGCTCGTCACCCTGCGGGTAGCTGATGATCAGGTCGCAGGCATTGGCGCCGAGCGTCATCCGCACGAAGCCGGTAGCTTGCGGGAAATAGGCGTAGGACACCGATTTCCGGCCGAGCT
The DNA here is from genome assembly GCF_021391535.1 of Aurantimonas sp. HBX-1. Taxonomy (GTDB): domain Bacteria; phylum Pseudomonadota; class Alphaproteobacteria; order Rhizobiales; family Rhizobiaceae; genus Aurantimonas. The sequence goes on along the minus strand of NZ_CP090066.1, from coordinate 169,533 downwards.
TTTCCGCCAGGAAGCGCGCGATCGCCTGCTCGAACCCTTCTTCCGCCTGGTTCGAGAACGGCATGTTGTTGGGGTCGGCGCAGACCCGCAGGACGTCCGGGTCGACGAGTTCGATCTCGCCGCCGAACTCGCGGTCCTGCGCCTTTGCCGCGATGGGCGCCGCGAGCAGGATGATGCTCGCGGCGCCGGCGACGATGGAGATGAGTCGTTTCATCGCATCAGAATCCCAGGCAGTCGTACTCCGCCTTCTGGGCTGCATCGTTCTTCTCCGGACGCGGCGGTTCGCCACGGCCGATCACGCCATCGGCGCGGCCGCGCAGATAAATATAGATGGCGTCGAGCGAACACATCACGTTCGGATCCTCGCCCCAGGCCGGCATGACCGAGTTCTGCGGATGCCACTTGTTCTGCTGGCCGCTGACGACGATCCCGACGAAGTCGAAATAGCTCAGGTTCTGCAGCTGCTCGGTGAGGTTCGGAGCAAAGGACGAGCCCATGCCGTCCGGACCGTGGCACTGCAGGCAGTTGGCGCCGTATTTCTTATAGCCGCGCCAGGCGTACCAGTCGACCTTGCCGTCAGCGGCGATATTGTAGGTCGGGTTGCCGGCCGGGTCGACCCACTTGCCCATGTCGCCTTCGGTGGGCTCGTTGCCCGCCGTCGCCGTGTCCTTGGAAGGATGGGCGTCGGGCTGCATGCCCTCGGCGGTGGCCATCACCGGGGCGCCACCTTCGGCCGGCGCTGCGGCGGCCGCGGCCGGTGCTTCGGCCGCTGCGGGCGCTTCTGCAGCAGCAGGCGCCTCGCCGGCAGCCGGCGCCGCGGCGGCGGCTGGCGCTTCCGCCGCGGCCGGCGCGGTGCTGGCTGCCGCAGCGCCGCCGCCCGTCGGCGCCGTCGCGCCCGCGGCCGGTGCTTCCTGCCCCGCCGGAACGACGGTCGTGCCGGCACCCTGGGCGCCGGCCAGACTGGTCGTCGAGAGGAACACGGCACTGGCAAGGGCGATCAGTCTATACGTCATGCAAACCTCACGAATTGACAAAACGGGCCGCCGCGGCGGTCCGAGCTTCGGTCGATACGCGTCCCGCAGGCTCGCGCACCACCCTTCTCCCAAAGGGCGAGGGCCCGACGTCGAGGTCATCACCTGACGACGGGCCCTCAAGTCATGCAAAGGGCCCCGCACCTGAGTGGAGCGAGGCCCTGAAGCGTCAGGCTTAGTTGTTGGTGGCCGGAGCCGCCGCGTCGGCCGGAGCCGAAGCCGGGGTCGCCGCCGGCGCCGCCGAAGCGGTCTGATCCGGAACGGTGAAGACCGTCAGCTGGCCGCCGAGCGCCGTGTACTTCGACAGGGCCGCGTAGCCGCCGACCGCGCCGAGACCGGCGTTGGGGTCGGTGAGGCCGGCCGCGAGGCCGATGCCGGCCCAGCCGCCGATGCCGGACAGGATGCCGACATACTGCTGGCCTTCATGCTCGTAGGTCATCACGTTGCCGATGATGCCCGACGGGGTCTTGAACTTGTACAGTTCGTCGCCCGTCTCCGCGTCGACCGCCTTCAGGTAGCCTTCCAGCGTACCGTAGAAGACGATGTCGCCGGCTGTCGCCAGAGCGCCCGACCACACCGAGAACTGCTCGGGCAGCGACCACTTGATCTCGCCCGTGCCGGCGTCCCAGGCAATGAAGTTGCCCATGCCGCCGTGGCTGTCCGGAGCCGGATACATCGACAGGGTCGCGCCCACATAGGGCTGGCCCGCCGTGTAGGCGACGCGGAACGGCTCGTAGTCCATGCAGACGTGGTTGGTCGGGACGTAGAACAGCTTGGTCTCCGGCGAGAAGGCCGCCGGCTGCTGGTCCTTGGTGCCGAGTGCCGCCGGGCAGATGCCGGTGGAGTTCACGTCTTCGCCGTTCTGCTCGGTCGAGTATTCGGCGACGACCTGCGGCCGGCCGTACTGGTCCGAGTTCGGGTCCATGACGACTTCGGTCGCCCAGTTGACGGCCGGATCGTACTTCTTGGCCACCAGCAGTTCGCCGGTCTCGCGATCCAGCGTGTAGGCGAAGCCGTTGCGGTCGAAGTGGACGAGCGCCTTGCGCTCGGTGCCGCCGACGTCGATGTCCGCGAGGATCATCTCGTTGACGCCGTCGAAGTCCCACTCGTCATGCGGGGTCATCTGGTAGACCCACTTGGCCACGCCGGTGTCCGCATCGCGGGCCATGATGGTCATCGACCACTTGTTGTCGCCCGGGCGCTGTGCCGGGTTCCAGGTCGAGGGGTTGCCGGTGCCGTAGTAGATCAGGTTGAGTTCCGGATCGTAGGCGAACCAGCCCCAGGTCGTGCCGCCGCCGATCTGCCACTGGTCGCCTTCCCAGCTCTTCAGCGAGGAGTCGGCGCCGACCGGCTTGCCGAGCGACATGGTCTTCTCGGGATCGAACAGCATCTCGTCGTCCGGACCGGTCGAGTAGGCACGCCATGCCTGCTTGCCGTCCGAGAGGTTGTAGGCGGTCACCGAACCGCGTACGCCGAACTCGCCGCCGGAGATGCCGATCAGGACCTTGTCCTTGAACACCATCGGGGCGGCCGTGCCGGTCTCGCCCTTGGACGGGTCGCCGTTCTGCACCGACCAGACCTGCTCGCCGGTCTCGGCGTCGAGCGCCACGACGGTGGTGTCGGCCTGGTGGAGGATGACCAGGTTCTTGCCGCCCTCACCCTGCGCCGGCGCATAGGCCACGCCGCGGTTGACGGTGTCGCAGCACATCACCGGGATGACGCTCGGATCCTGCTTCGGCTCGTATTTCCACTTGATCGAGCCCTCGTCGTTGAGGTCGAGCGCGTAGACGATGTTCGGGAATGGGGTGTGGACGTACATCGTGTTGCCGACGACGAGCGGGTTGCCCTCGTGGCCGCGCAGCACGCCGGTCGAGAAGGTCCAGGCGGGGACCATGTCGCCGACATTGTCCTTGTTGATGGCGTCGAGCGTCGAATAGCGCTGGTTGGCGTAGTTGCCGGTGGGCATGACCCACTGCGTGGCGTCGTCCTGCAGGTCCATGAGCGCCTCGTTCGCCGAGGCGACGGCCCCGAACGATACGAGCAGGCTCGAAGCAAGCGCCGCTTTCGTAAGTGTTTTCAACATCAACTGTCCTCCCAAAGACATATCCCGATGGCGTCCAAAGGCAGGATTGCCGATGACGACATGTAGCGAGCTGGGGGAAGGTTTCCGGCAGCGTGTCACGACCGCCAATAGGGGTCTTGGTGGGCACCGTTGATCGAACGCCCTACCGTGGCCTTCGAGATTCGGAGTGCTCCCAACACCCCGACCTTGAAGCCGGAAACCATGAGGGATGCTAGTTCGGGAAAAATTCCTGCGCAAGCGCAAAAACACAAACTTGTAGGTGCGCTGCAGCAATCTTATCCCGCATCGCAAAAATTCGCCATGCTGTAAGGATATTCGGGCCCGGCCTTGCAGAATCGCCCCTCGCCCGCTTCAGCAATCGCGACAAGTAGCTCGCCTTGCCGCGCGCATCTCTGCCGTCAACAGCAGTCATTCCCGTCCGGAAGCGACCGTGTCACGCCGGGATTTGATTGTCCTTACTTGCGCCTCTCGGAACGGGACTTGGGCGCCTGCTTCACATCATTCCCCAGCTGACCGTCTGCACACCGGCCGACGCAAATCCCGCCGGCACTCCGAAGAACATCCGTTTGCGGACAGCTTGACGCAGGCGGCGCTCGAACCCCGCGCGGCGCGGCCTTGCCTCGCGGCATCGAAGCGGCTCAGATGCCGCCCATGTTCCGGCTTTCCCCCGTCGTCGCCGCCCTGCTGGCCGGCCTGCTCGTCGCCACCGCCGCACCGGCCGCGCCGGCCGCCGCGCCGCTGCCGGTGACCGAGGTGGCGCCCGGCGTATTCGTCCATGCGGGCGCCGTGGCGCAGACCTCGCCGGGCAACCGCGGCGACATCGCCAATATCGGCTTCGTCGTCGGCGAGTCCGCGGTGGCGGTGATCGACAGCGGCGGCAGCGTCGCGGTGGCCGAGTCGGCGCTCGCCGCCATCCGGCAGGTGACCGACCTGCCCGTCCGCTATCTCATCAACACCCACATGCATCCGGACCATGTGTTCGGGAACCAGGTCTTCGCCGGCATCGGCGCCACCATCATCGGCCATCGCCGGCTGCCGGCGGCGCTGTCGGCCCGCGCCGACTTCTACCGCCAGTCGATGCGCGAGCAGCTCGGCGCGGAGCTCGCCGGGGCGGTCACCATCACCCTTCCGGACGAGACGGTCGAACGCGAGCAGCGGATCGACCTCGGCGGCCGCACTTTGCTGCTCCGGGCCTGGGAGACGGCCCATACCGACAACGACCTCACCGTGCTCGACGAGGCGACCGGCACGCTGTTTGCCGGCGACCTCCTGTTCATGCAGCACGTCCCGGTGCTCGACGGCTCGATCAAGGGTTGGCTCGCCCAGCTCCCGGAACTCGCCGCGCTGGACGCCGAGCGCGTGGTGCCCGGCCACGGCCCGCCGAGCGCGCCCTGGCCGCAGGCGCTGGAGGCGCAGACCGCCTATCTGGAAGCGCTCGCCGCCGATCTGCGCGCCGCCATCGCCGCCGGCGTGCCGATCGCCGAAGCGGTCGACGGAGCGGCCGCGGGCCAAGCCGGCAACTGGCGGCTCTTCGAGGCCTACAACCCGCGCAACGCCACCGCCGCCTTCGCGGAACTCGAGTGGGAATAGCGCCGGCCCGGGCCGCCGCCGGGACCCGATGACATTTTCGGGCGCCGCTTGCCCAAGGCGCGGGCAAGGCTCACATTAGCGCACAAGATGACCGGCGAACCGGCACGCGCGAGGTCGCAAGGGAGGTTCCGATGTCGAAGACCCATGGAAGAAGCAGGTTCCTGACGGGGGCGGCGGGCCTGTCCCTCGCCTGCCTCGCGATCGCCCTCGCGGCGCCCCCATCGCGGGCCGAGACGGCCTCCACGCCGGAGGCCGCGGCGGCCGCCAGCCCCTCGAGCTGGGCGAGCCTCAAGGGCGACCTGTTCGGCGATCGCGAACTGGTCGAGGGCAGCGATGCGGTCAGCATCGAGGCGCCCGACCGCGCCACCGACCCGGCGATCGTGCCGGTCACGCTCCGGCTCGATCCGGCAAAGGCCATCCGCAAGGTGACGCTGGTGATCGACGAGAACCCGGCGCCCGTCGCCGCGACCTTCGACATCGCCGAGAACGCCGGGGTGACGCAGCTGTCGACGCGGGTGCGGGTCAACGAATACACCGACATCCACGCCATCGCCGAGGCCGCCGACGGCACGCTCTACGTCACCAGCAAGTTCGTGAAGGCGGCCGGCGGCTGTGCTGCCCCGGCGGCGAAGGATCCCGAGGTCGCCGCCCGCGAGATGGGCCAGATGAAGCTGCGCTTCTTCGAGGCGCCGGCGGATTCGACCGAGCGCGAGGCGCAGCTGATGATCCGGCATCCGAACAATTCCGGCCTGCAGAAGGACCAGGTGACGCTGCTCTATATCCCGGCGCATTTCGTCAGCGAGCTGGAAGTCACCCGCGGCGGCGAGCGCCTCTTCTCGATGACCGGCGGTATCTCGATCTCCGAGGATCCGAGCTTCCGCTTCACCTATGCGGGCGATGCGGCAGCGCCCTTCCATGCGCGCGCCGTCGACACCGACGGCAATGTCTTCGAGAAGAGCTTCGCCCCCGGCCAGAGCTGAGACGACCGGCCGGCCGCCGCGCCGGCCCGCTCGCCCGCGTCCCTCAGTCGAAGCAGCGGATCTCGGCCTCGGCCTGCGCCCGGCGCAGCGCGTCGATCGCCGCCTTCTGCTCGACGCCGCCGCGGAACAGCGCACCCTTCTCGCCGCTGACCTGCTGCATCGACAGGAAGGTCGAGGCCTCGACATAGCGGTCGTAGGGCAGCAGCGAGGCGACGACGTCGAACGAGCAGGAACACTGTTCCAGCGCCGTCCGCGTGTTGCCGTTGCTCGACATGCAGCCGAACACGTAGTCGGCGGTGACGTCCGTCGGATAGTCGGCGGTTGCCGCCAAGGGCGTGCTGCCCATGCCGGGCGCCCGCGTGATGCCGGCCGGGCCGACCACGGTGCTGGGCGGCACCACCATCTGGGCCGCCGCCGGCGCGGCGGCGACGAGCGTGGCGAGTGCCGCGAGCGCGGCCGATCGCATTAGGCTTGGCATGATGGAATCCTCCCTGGCTATGGCGTCGCCGGATCGGCTCCGACGAACGCCCCGAAGGCCCGCGGGCCTTCCGCGACCGTGACGTGGCCGACGATCTCCAGCGTCTCGGCGTCGATCTTGGCGAGCGTATCGTCGAACCAGTTGGCGACATAGACGAAACGCCCGTCGCTGCCGACGTCGATCCCTTCCGGATATTCGCCGGTTTCCAGCGTCGTCAAGCGCTCGCGGGTCGCCGCATCGAACACCGTGACGGTGCTGCCGTACTGGTCGGTGACGAACACCTTGCCGCGCGTCTCGGCGGCGGCATAGGGGTGCGAGCCGACGTCGACGGTGGCGAGCACCTTATGGGTCGCGGCATCGACGATGGTGACGCTGTCGCCGCCGACATTCGCCGCATAGACGCGCGTGCCGTCCGGCGAGAACGCCACGCCGAACGGCCGCGCGCCCACCGCGACGCGGGCGATCGCCTTTCCCGTCCGGGTGTCGATGAAGGAGATCTGATCGGAATCGCGGTCGGCCGTGACGACGACGCTGCCGTCCCCGGACACCGCGACGCCGGAGGGCGACTGGCCGGTCTCGAAGGCCCCGACGACCTTGCCCGCCTCCTGGTCGACCACCAGCAGCGAATGCGAGAACCAGTCGGCGACATAGACCGGCGCGCCGGAGGGATGCACCGCGATACCGAGCGGCCCGCCGCCGGTCGCGATCTCGCGGATCACCGTGCCGGACGCCGTGTCGACGACGCTGATCGCCTTGGCCTCGGGGCGCGAGACATAGGCGCGCTTGCCGTCCGCCGAGAGGGCGATGCCGGCCGGCTTGCCGGCGATGGGAACCGTCGAGCGCACGGTCATCGTGTCGAGATCGACGATCGACAGCGTTTCGGCTTCCTGGCTGGTCACGTAGGCGAGGTCGCCGGCCGCGGCGGTGCCGGCGGCCAGCATGCCGGCGAGCACCAGGCCGGCACTCGCCGCGATGCCGCGAAGCGGGCTCACGAGCCGGATTCGACCACCGTCTTCAGGTTGTCGAGACCCTCGCGCAGGAAGGCCGAAACGCCGGTCACGGCGGCCTCGTCGTTGAGCTCGGCCGGCGGATCGTTGTTCGGGTAGCCGCGGTAGAAGGCGGCCCGCCAGGTCACCTCGGAGCGCGCCCCGCCGTCGAGCGGCTTGACCGTCATCGTCGAGGAATAGTTGGTGGCCGGCAGCACGTCGACATTCACGTGGCCGATGAAGGTCGAGAGCGACATCTTCGTCGCGTCGATCTTCGACAGCTCCTCTTCCATCGTCCCGCCGCTCTTGTAGCCGAGCGTGCGGATCGCGCCGACCTCCGCGCCCTTCGGCGAATCGGTCATCGCGACGCGCGGATGCCAGGACATGTCGCCGAAGGCGGAGATGACCGCCCAGACCTTCTCCGGCGCCGCATCGATCTCGACGGTCTCGCTGGCCTTCTGCCGCGTCGGCCCGTGCGCCAGGGCGAGCCCCGGCATCACGAACAGCGCCAGGATGAAAGAGATGATGCGTATGGCCACGACCGAGCCTCCCTGCTGATCACTGTCGGGCCGGCCCGGATGCGGCGGCCCGATTCGCGGTGGACCCTATTGCCAAGTGCGCCCGGCGAAAAGAGGAATTGATCCCGCACCAGACGGTTTCGCGAAACCTTGATGCCGCGCCGCACGCCTTCCCCGGCGGCATCTAACGCCGGGCTTGCGTGCCCGTCCGGCTGGCATAGGCTGGGGGCGAGTCGATCCCAGGAGATGCCCATGCCCCGCCGGACATTCGCCGCCTGGCTGTTGATCGCCGGCCTCGGCCTCGTGCCGGCCGCCTTCGCGCAGGAGCAGCCGAGCGACGCCTTCCAGCCCGAGCTGGCAACGCCCTCCGCCGAGGCCGGCCTCGTCCGCGCCGAGCGGCAGATGGTCGCGGCGGCCCACCCCCTGGCCGCCGAGGCGGGCCGGGCGATCCTGCGCCAGGGCGGCAACGCCATCGACGCGATGGTGACGACGCAGCTCGTGCTCGGCCTCGTCGAGCCGCAGTCCTCCGGGCTCGGCGGCGGCGCCTTCCTGGTCTATTTCGACGCCGCCGATGACCGCCTGACCACCTTCGACGGCCGCGAGACGGCCCCGGCCGGCGCCACGCCGACGCTCTTCCTCGATGATTCCGGCGAGCCGCTGGCCTTCATGGACGCCGTGGTGGGCGGGCGCTCGGTCGGCACGCCCGGCACGGTGAGGCTGCTGTTCGACACCCACGAGCGCTATGGCAAGCTCGCCTGGCGCGACGTAGTGCAGCCGGCGATCGACCTTGCGGAGAAGGGCTTCGAGGTCTCGCCCCGCCTCAACGCGCTGATCGCGGAGGACGCCGCGAACCTCGCCCGCCACGCCGGCACCCGCGACTACTTCCTCGGCCCGGACGGCGCCGCCCTGACGGTCGGCCACCGCCTGGTCAACACCGAATATGCCGAGACGCTGCGGGCCATCGCCGACAAGGGCCCGGCGGGCTTCTACGAAGGCCCGGTCGCGCAGGCCATCGTCGACACGGTGCGGAATGCCGAGGGCAATCCCGGCACGCTCGCCCTCTCGGACCTCGCCACCTACGCCATCGCCGAGCGCGAACCGGTCTGCGTCGACTACCGCGACCTCGACGTCTGCGGCATGGGCCCGCCTTCCTCCGGAGCGCTCACCGTCGGCCAGATCCTCGGCATGATCGAGCCGCACGACATGGCGGCACTCGGCCCCGAGAGCCCCGAGGCCTGGCGGCTGATCGGCGACGCCTCGCGCCTCGCCTTCGCCGACCGCGGCCGCTACATGGGGGACATCGACTTCGTGCCGATGCCGCTGAAGGGGCTTCTCGACCCGGCCTATCTGGCCGACCGCGCGAGACTCCTCGACGGCGAGGCGGCGCTCGCCGAAGCCGAGATCGTGCCCGGCTCGCCGCCCTGGGACCACGCGCTGCTGCTCGGCGACGACACCGCCCTCGAACTGCCCTCGACCAGCCATTTCTCCATCGTCGACGCGGCCGGCAACGTCGTCTCGATGACCACGACGATCGAGGCCGGCTTCGGCTCGCGACTGATGACCCGCGGCTTCCTGCTCAACAACGAGCTCACCGACTTCTCCTTCGAGACCCGCGACGACGACGGCCGGCTGATCGCCAACGCCGTCGCGCCCGGCAAGCGGCCACGCTCCTCGATGGCGCCGACCATCGTCATGCGGGACGGCGCGCCGGTCATCGCCATCGGCTCGCCCGGCGGCAGCCGCATCATCGGCTACGTGGCGCAGGCGCTGGTCGCGCTGATCGACTGGCGGATGGATCCGCAGGCCGCCGTCGCCATGCCGCATCTGGTCAACCGCTTCGGCCCCTTCGACGTCGAGGCCGGCACCGCCGCGACGGCGCTCTCGGGCCCGCTGCGCGCGCTCGGCTACGAGGTCAACGAGACGGCGCTCGATTCCGGCCTGCATGCCATCGTCATCGGCCCGGATGGCCTGCAGGGAGCCGCCGACCCCCGCCGCGAAGGCGTGGCGCTCGGCGACTGACGGTCCGGGCCATCGTGCGGCGCGGGCGATACGCCGCGCCGCATGAAAAAGCCCGCCGGGCGGTGCCGGCGGGCGGTTTCCATCGCAGGGGTGCAGCGGGCACCCCGTGGTTCCTACAGAAGGGCGAGCAGCTTGCGCGCGGCTTCCTCGGACGAGGCCGGGTTCTGGCCGGTCACCAGCTTGCCGTCGGTGACGACGAAGGACGCCCAGTCGTCGCCCTTCTTGTAGTGGCCGCCATTGGCGACCAGCATGTCCTCCACCAGGAACGGCACGATCTCGGTCAGGCCGACGGCTTCTTCCTCGGTGTTGGTGAAGCCGGTGACGGTCCGGCCGGCGACCAGCGACTTTCCATCCGCCGTCTTGGTGTGGCGGAAGACCCCCGGCGCATGGCAGACCGCGGCCACCGGGCGGTCGCTCCGCGCGAAGGTCTCGATCAGCTGGCGGCTGTCGGCATCCTCGGCGAGGTCCCAGAGCGGGCCGTGACCGCCGGGATAGAAGATCGCGTCGAAGCCGTCCGCGTCGACGGTGGACAGGACCTTGGTATTGGCCAGTGCCTGCTGCGCGGCGGGATCGGACTTGAAGCGCTTGGTCGCCTCGGTCTGGGCGTCCGCGGCGTCGCTTTTCGGATCGAGCGGCGGCTGGCCGCCCTTCGGCGAGGCGAGCGTGACCTCGGCGCCGGCGTCCTTGAAGACGTAATACGGCGCGGCGAATTCCTCGAGCCAGAAGCCGGTCTTCTTGCCGGTGTCGCCGAGCTGGTCGTGCGACGTCAGGACCATCAGGATTTTCATGGTTTGGCACCCTTCGAGATGTCGGTGTGGATTGGCGATGACGCGCCCATGCCGGACGCGTCATCCTCTCAAGGCCAATGACCGCATCCGGCGGGCGTTCCGTCCGGGCGATCATTTCCTCGCGACCGCCCCGCACCGGCCGGGGCGGCCGGTGGCGGAGCGGACAGGATAGGGAACCCTACTCCATCACCGCCGCATGGGCATCGCCGCCCGCGGCCTGGCGCTGCGGCGGCTTCATGAAGGCCAGCAGCGGCACGGCGCAGAGCGTGATGATCATCATCAGTTTGAAGTCGTCGACATAGGCGATCATCGCCGCCTGCGCCTGCACCTGCTGGCTGAGGACGGCGAGCGCCGTCGTCTGGTCGGCTCCCATCGTCGCCACCGCGTCGGTGAACACCGGGTTGAACGGGTTCAGCCGGCCGACGAGGTCGGAGCGGCTGATGACCAGGTTGTGTGCGAGTTCGACCGAGACGATCGAGATGCCCACCGACGAGCCGATGTTGCGCAGCAGGCTGAACAGCGACGCGGCGTCGGGCCGGAAGCGCGGTTCCAGCGTCGCGAAGGCGAGCGTCGACAGCGGCACGAAGACCAGGCCCAGCCCCAGCCCCTGCACGACGCCGGAGACGACGATCGGCGTCGAATCCATCAGGATCGAGAAGCCGCTCATCTGGTAGAGCGACAGCGCCGTCAGCATCAGCCCGGTGAAGATCAGCAGTCGCGTGTCGACCTTGCCGATCAGCCGGCCGACGACGATCATCGAGATCATCGTGCCGACGCCGCGCGGCGCGAGCACCAGGCCGGTCGTCACCACCGGATAGCCGAGGATGTTCTGCAGCATCGGCGGCAGCAGCGCGAGGCCGGCGAGCAGGATCATGCCGACGACGAAGATCATCACCAACGCCATCACGAGATTGCGGTCGGTGAAGATCTTCGGGTCGATGAAGGCGCCTTCCCGCCCGGTGATGTGCAGCACGAAGGCCCACAGGCCGGAGACGGCGAGGCCGAGCTCGATCCAGCATTCGGGCGAGGCGAACCAGTCCACCTGCTCGCCGCGGTCGAGGAACAGCTGCAGCGCGCCGATGAACAGCGACAGCATGGCGAAGCCGAAGAAGTCGAAGCCGCGCTGGCGCTTCGGCGTCTTCGGCAGGAACAGGATCATCCCGGCCAGCGCCAGGAGCCCGATCGGCAGGTTGACGAAGAACACCCAGCGCCAGTTGAAGGTCTCGGTCAGCCAGCCGCCCAGCGTCGGGCCGACGATCGGGCCGACCATGATGCCGGCGCCCCAGATCGCCATCGCCGAGCCGTGCTGCTCCTTGGTGTTGATGTTCAAGAGCACGGTCTGCGACAGCGGCACGAGCGCCGCGCCGCACAGGCCCTGGATCAGCCGGAACAGGATCATCTCGTTGAGGCTGGTGGCGAAGCCGCAGGCCATCGACGCGACCACGAAGCCGGCGGCCGAGGCGATGAACAGCTCGCGCAGCCCCATCCGGTCGGAGAGCCAGCCGGTCACCGGCGTCATGATCGCGGCGGCGACGATGTAGGAGGTCAGCACCCAGGTGATCTGGTCCTGCGCCGCGCCGAGCGATCCCTGCATGTTCGGCAGGGCGACGTTGGCGATCGTGGTGTCGAGCACCTGCATGATCGTCGCCAGCATGATCGAGACGGTGATCAGGCCCTTGTGGGCGACGACGCCGTCCGGGCCGGCGGCGGCCGGCGCGGCGGCGCTCATCGTGCCGGGGTCGTCGCCGAACCGGCGGTGGCCCCTTCCTGCGAGTTGGGTCCCGCGGCGACCACGTCCGGCGCCGCGGATCCGGTGGTGGCGGCCACGGCGCGCCCGGCGGGCAGATACGTGTCGAGGCCGAGCGCCGCGACGACGGGCTCGAGGAAGTCGGGCACGCCCCGCGCATGGCCGGTGTCGACCGTGACGCTGGCGCTCATGCCGGCGCGCAGGGCCGGCATGTCGCCGCCATCCTCGATACGAATCCGCACCGGGATGCGCTGCACCACCTTCACCCAGTTGCCGGTGGCGTTCTGCGCCGGCAGCAGCGCGAATTCCGAGCCGGTCCCGGCGCCGATCGAGCCCACCGTGGCGTGCAGCACATGGTCGGGATAGGTGTCGAGCTCGACGTCCACGGGCTGGCCGACATGCATGTCGGTCAGCTCGGTCTCCTTGTAGTTGGCCTCGATCCAGCTGCTGTCGGTCTCCACCAGGCTCATCACCGCGGTGGCCGGGGTCACGTACTGGCCCTGCTGCAGCCGGTCGGTCTGGCTGATCACGCCGGCCGCCGGCGCCGTCACCCTCGTATGCGCGAGGTCCAGCTCGGCGGCGTGCAGCTGCGCCAGCGCTTCCAGCACCAGCGGGTGCTGGTCGGTCGCGATCGCCGGGTCGCCGGCCAGCGCCGCCCGCGCCGCCAGCACCTGGCTGTCGGCGGAGGCGACGGCGCCGCGCGCCTGGCGCAGCGCGAGGTCGGCATCGTCGAGCGTCGCCTGGCTGACGATGCCCTTCTTCACCAGCGTCTGCTGGCGCTCGTTCTGGGTCTCGGCATTGGCCAGCGCATCGCGGGCCGTGTTGGCCTCGGTCACCGCCTGCGCATAGGCCGCCTTCAGCTTCTCGACGTTGAGCCGGGCCGATTCCAGGTTGGCCTGGTCCTGCTCCACGGCGTTGCGATAGACGCTGTCGTCGATGGCAAAGAGCAGCGCGCCGGCCTCGACCGTCTGGTTCTCGGCCACCGCCACCGTGGCGATCTGGCCGCTCACCTGCGGCACCACCGTGACGCGGTCCTGCTGGACATAGGCGTCCTCGGTGTTGATGTAGCGCCCGCCGGTGACCCAGTAATAGGCGCCGCCGACGACGAGGGCGAGCGGCAGCGCGACGATCAGCAGCTTGCGCAGCGGGCGGCCGGTCTTCTTCGGCCGCTCCGGCTGCGGCGCCGGCGCGACCGGTGCCTGCGTCGTCGGGGTCTGTGCCGGCGTGGTCGGGGCCGGCGCGCCGGCGTCCGCGGCGGGCGGCGTCACGGGCGCGGCCCCCGGCTCGCTCACCGGCTGCGCCGCCTCCAGTCGTTTCTTGTCCGGTTGCGCGTTCATGCCGCCACCTCTTTCGTTTGGCGAGCCGCGCCGCCGGCGCCTTCGCCGGCCTCCGCGCTCGACAGATTGCCGATCACCGTCTCCAGGGCGGCCATCAGTTGCCGGCGTTCCGCCGCCGACATCCCCTTCTGCGCGTCCTCGAACACGGCCGCGGCGCGCTCGCGCATCGGCTCGATCAGCGCCCGGCACCGGACGGTGGTGAACAGCTGGCGGGCCCGCCGGTCGGCCGGATCCTGCCGCCGCTCCACCAGTCCGGCCGCAACCATGCGGTCGACGTGCCGCGAAACGGTCATCGGCTCGAGTTCGAGGAGCGCCGCTAGCGCCGCCTGCCCGATCCCCTCGTTCTTGGCGAGGCGGGCGACGATCTGCAGCTGCGCCGAGGTCATCGAAAGGTCGCGGCTCTCCTGCTCGAAGCGGCGGCGGATCAGCCGCGCCGCGTCGATCAGCAGGAAGCCCAGGCTGGGGTGTGATTTCTCGCTCATGCAGGCGATCTAGTAACCCTGCTTATCATAAGCAAGGCTTACCGAGCCTTCCGCACCGAACTTTTTTGGCGCCGCACCCGGCGGCGGCGCTCAGACCGCCAGCGCGCGCTCGGCGTAGGCTGTCTCGCCGAACACCCGGCGGTAGCGCGCCACGGCCTGCGGGTCGCCGCTCGCCTTGGCCGGATTGTCCGACAGCTTGACCGCCGGCCGGCCGTTGACCTCGGTGACCTTGCAGACCAGCGAGATCGGGTCGAGCCCGGTGGTCGGCACCGGCGAGACGCCGCGGAAATCGTTGGTCAGGTTGGTGCCCCAGCCGAAGCTCATCCGCACCCGCCCCTCGAAATGCCGGTAGGTCCGCTCGATCGTGTCGGCGTCCATGCCGTCCGAGAACACCAACAGCTTGTCGCGCGGGTCCTCGCCCATGCGCTTCCACCAGGCGATGATCTCCTCGCCCCCCTCGATCGGCGGCGCCGAGTCGGGCCGGAAGCCGGTCCAGGACGCCAGCCATTCCGGTGCCTGCTGCAGGAAGGCGGCGGTGCCGTAGGTGTCCGGCAGGACGATCAGCAGATTGCCGCCATAGTAGCTCTGCCACTGCCGGAACACCTGGTAGGGCGCCTGGCGCAGCGCCTCGTCGCCGTCGGCCAGCGCCGACAGCACCATCGGCAGCTCGTGGGCGTTGGTGCCGATCGCCTCGAGATCGGTCTCCATCGCCAGGAGCACGTTGGACGAGCCGATCAGCCGGTTGCCGAGCCCCTCCTTCAGCGCCTCGACGCACCAGCGCTGCCACAGGAAGGAATGCCGCCGCCGCGTGCCGAAATCCGAGATCCGCAGGTCCGGCAGGGCCTGCAGCCGCTCGACCTTCTCCCACATCTTGGCCTTGGCGCGGGCATAGAGCACGTCGAGCTCGAAGCGCTTGAAGTCCTTCATCGCGGCGCGCGAGCGCAGCTCGTTGATGATCGCCAGCGCCGGGATCTCCCACATCATCGTGTGGGTCCAGGGGCCGTGGAAATCCAGCTCGAACTGCCCGTCCACCCGGCGCAGCTCGTATTCCGGCAGGCGGAAGTGCTGCAGCCATTCGAGGAAGTCCGGCCGGAAGATCTGCCGCGTGCCGTAGAAGGTGTTGCCCGCCAGCCAGATCATCTCGCGCTTGGTGAAGGACAGCGAGCGGGCGTGGTCGAGATGGTCGCGCAGTTCCTGCTCGTCGATGATCTCGGCGAGCTTCACCTGCTGCGAGCGGTTGTGCAGCGAGAACGTCGCCCGCACGTCCGGATGCAGCCCGTGCACCATCTGCAGCATCAGCAGCTTGTAGAAATCCGTGTCGAGCAGGCTGCGCACGATCGTGTCGAGCTTGAACGTGTGGTTCCAGACCCGTGTGGCGATGTCGGTCGCGACCATGCGGGGCTCCTGTTGTGCGGGCGGAAGGACGGCAGCCGGCGCCGGCGCGGCGCGCGCCGGCTCATGCCCGCGGCAAGGCGGCCTCGTGAGGGGTCAGCCCTCGACCTTGTCGATACGCTTGACCACCCGCTTGAGGCTCGTCATCGACTGGCTGACGTTGGAGCAGTCGTGCACCGCGTCGGCGAGCGCGGCGGGATCGACCGGCTGGCCCGGCTCCAGCTCGTGCAGGAACTCGCAGATATGGGTCACGCGTTCGCCGATCGAGTCGATCGCGGCATCGAGATTCTTGGTCATGGAGCGCCCCCGGGGCCGGCAGATTACGGCGAAATCTCCGTTACACCAGAAGCCGGGGGGAATAAAGCGCCGCGATGCTTGCGAGGCAGGAGACGGGCCGGCGTCATGTCGCCTCGCTCGCCGGACGCAGGCGCCTCCGGCCGGTAGGCGCGGAAAAGGGGCACGCCGGGTCTGCGGCTAACAGGTGTTGCGAGCCCGTTCCTGGCGCTGGCGGCTCTCGGCGCGGTCGAGCCGCTCCAGCTTCTCGCTCAGCTGCTGCGACAGGTCGTGCACAGGCTGGAAGACGTGGAGCCGTTCGAGATGGCGCGCAACCTCCGATCGCCGTCCCGGATGGAAAACAACTCTGGCAAGTTCGGACATCGATGCACCTCTTGGAACGCACATTGTTCAGTACACAATGCGCGTACGAGGGTAACAATCCGTAAAGGCCAGGAAGGTTCCCTTGTTTCCGCCACAATTGCGGGCGGCGCACAAGGATGTGACTGGAACGACGACTGGGTCCCCCCCGGGCTCGACCATGCGCGGTCACTCCCGCCGCCCAAAGAACAAGGACTCCGCCGTGATTGCCACTCGCCGTAGCGACTTCTTCGGCCCCTCGCGCCCGACCGTCATCTTGCGCGAGGCCGCTGTCGCCACCTCGCATCCGTTGGCGACGGGGGCAGCCCTGGAGATGCTCCAGGCGGGCGGCAACGCCATGGATGCGGCGCTGGCCGCCGTCGCCACGCAATGTGTGGTCGAACCCGCCATGACGGGCATCGGGGGCGACTGCTTCGTGCTCTACGCACCCTCCGGCAAACCGACGGTCGCGATGAACGGCAGCGGCTGCGCCCCTGCGGCCGCGACGGTCGAGGCACTTCGCTCGGCAGGCCTTGGCGCGGAGATTCCGCGCACCAGCGCCCATGCCGTGACAGTCCCGGGTGCGGTATCAGCCTGGACGAGGCTGCATGCCGACCACGGCAGTCTGCCGCTCGACCGACTGTTCGCCCGCGCCGTCGACTATGCCGAGAATGGCTACCCGATCGGCCAACGCGTGGCCTTCGACTGGGCGGAGGCGGCCCCGCTGCTGGCGCAGGATACGGGCGCCGCCGCCTTGTTCCTGCCTGCCGGCAAGCCCCTTGCGCCCGGCGCGCGCCACGCGCAACCGCGCCTGGGACAGCGCCTGCGCGAGATCGCCGCGCATGGCGCCAGGGCCTTCTATGAAGGCGCCACGGCGGCATCGCTGGTGCAATACCTCAAGGGTCTCGGCGGGCTTCACACGCTGGAGGACTTTGCCGGGATGACGGAGGGTGCCTTCTATACCGCTCCCATCTCCAGCGACTATCGCGGCTATACGGTGGAGCAATGCCCGCCGAACGGCCAGGGCCTTGCAGCGCTGATGCTGCTCAACATCCTGCGGGAATTCGACCTCGGAGAAGGACTTTCGACGGTCGACCGCATCCACCTTCATGCCGAGGCGACCAAGCTTGCCTATCACAGCCGCGACGCCCTGCTGGCCGATCCGGCGGCGATGACGGTGCCCATCGAGGAACTGCTCTCGCATGGCACCGCGCGCCGTCTGGCTGCCCTCGTCGACATGAAACGCGCCCGACCGCACCTCTCCTGGGACGAGCCGGTGCATCAGGATACCGTCTATGTCTGCGCCGTCGATCGCGACGGCAACATGGTGTCGTTCATCAACTCGCTCTTCCACGCATTCGGCTCGACGCACCTCGATCCGACCACCGGCGTGCTCCTGCATTCGCGCGGTGCCTCCTTCCGCCTGATCGAAGGCCACCCCAACGCCATCGGCCCGCGCAAGCGGCCGATGCACACGATCATCCCGGGCCTGCTGCGCCGGGACGGCCAACCGGCGGGCGTGTTCGGGGTGATGGGAGGCCACTATCAGGCCGCCGGCCATGCGGCGCTGCTTTCCGGGCTCTTCGATCGCGGGCTGGACCCCCAGGCGGCAGTGGATGCTCCGCGCTCCTTCGCCCATGATGGCATCTTGGACGTGGAGCCGACTTATCCGGAAGGCGTTGCGGCCGAACTTTCAGCGCGCGGCCACAGGGTCGAGACACTGACCAAGCCGCTCGGTGGCGCACAGGTCATTCTTCGCGATCCCACCGGTGGCTTCCTGCTGGCGGCGTCCGACCCGAGGAAGGACGGCTGCGCGCTGGGCGTCTGATGTCCCCCGGGATGATCTGAAGGGTCGAATCCGCGCGGTCAGCACGGGCGGTTCCAGTGGCCGCGCCGACCGACGCCATGCACGAGCCGCCGCCGTTGTTCGCCGGGGCGGAGGTCGCCTAGTATCCTGCGACGCATCCTCAGGCGGGGCGGCTTCGATGAAGGCAGTCGAGTCAGCAGAGATCATCTTCCTGGTCGACAACGCGACCGACAGCCTGTCGTCGAGCCCCGGATTCTTCGAGTCGGAGTTCTCCCGCCTGCGTCGCCGCGGCATGCCGTGGCTTTCAGGCAAATGCCTTTGCTGCGCCGCGCACGGGCTTTCCTGCCTGATCACAGTCCATGCTGGATCGGACAGCCATACGCTCCTGTTCGATGCCGGACCCGAGGAATGGGTGTTCGAGCGCAACGTGGTTAGGCTCGGCGTCGACCTTGCCGCCGTCGGCGCCGTGGTCCTGTCGCACGGACACTGGGACCATGCCGGCGCGCTGCCCCGCGCCCTTCAGATGATCACCATGGCCAACGGCGGGCACCCTGTTCCGACCTACATGCACCCCGCCATGTTCGCCCTGCGCGCGACCAGGTCCGCGGACGGGCGTCTTCGTCAGATGGAGCTGGTCCCCGGCGTGGCGGTACTGTCGGGAAACGGTGCCGATGTCCGCCTCACCTGCTACGAGCGGTTCGCGTGCGACGAGACGTTCTATGTGAGCGGCGAAATCCCCCGACTGACCCGGTTCGAGCGCGGCTTTCCCGGTCAGTATCGCCAGACCGCGACGGGCGACTGGGAGCTGGACGAGATCATGCCGGACGAGCGATTCGTGGCGATCCACGTCGCCGGCAAGGGACAGGTCGTCTTCACCGCCTGCTCGCATGCCGGCTTGATCAACGTCTTGACCGAAGCGAAGGCGCGGTTCCCGCATGTGCCGCTTTATGGCGTGTTCGGCGGCTTTCACCTCTCCGGGACCACCGAACGCATCATCCCGGAGACGGTTGCGGCGCTCGCGCCGTTCGACCTGCGCCTGATAGCACCCGGGCACTGCACGGGTTGGCGCGCCATAGGTGCATTGGCCGCGGCCTACGGCGAGAGGGTCGTTCCGTCCGCCGTCGGCAAGACGTTCGTGCTGTGAGGTCCGAAAAACGCGCCTGCGGCGCCACGGCGGGCCGCATCAGGGCCACCGAGGCCGAAATCCGAGCGCGACCACGGGCATGTGCAGCTGCGATTCTGCGCCCGGTTCATCGGTTTATGCGAGAAGCAAGGGAATGGTGCTGTGAGAGAGGATTGAACTCTCGACCTCTCCCTTACCAAGGGAGTGCTCTACCACTGAGCTACCACAGCATCGGCCTTGGCGGGCGCGGCCCCGGGCGACCGGGGCAGGCGGACCCTGAAGGCCTCGTGCCGACCGCCCCAGCCAGAGGCGCTCCCTTGGGGAGGGCCATGGACCGCGGCGGCGATGCGCGCTCTTTCCTTGATTTTCCGCCGAAGGTCAACAGCCGGCAGCCGCCGGCCGGCACTTTGTCGGCGGCACCCGCGGCGAGCGCCTGATCCTTCGGGGCTCCGCCGGCCGCATCGGCGGGGTGCGGCCGATCCCACCGGCGCGGCCCCCGCGTCTTTTTCCCCTCGCCCGCGTCGAGACGCTGGACAGGGTCGGGCAGTCTTTCTATAAGGCCCCAGCCCTCGCCGGGCCGGCCCCGATGCGGAAGCCGGTTCCGACGGCCGCGGCGCCCAGGTAGCTCAGTTGGTAGAGCATGCGACTGAAAATCGCAGTGTCGGCGGTTCGACTCCGTCCCTGGGCACCATCAGCTGAAAAATCTCATCCAGAACCTCATCCCACCGTGCCGACTGCCGGTCCCGGCATCGCGGCGGCGGATTCGCCGGCCCGCCCGCATTGCGCCGCGGCCTCGGCCGGGCAGATCGCGCGGCCGCCACAGCCTGCGGGCGTGAGGTCCGCGGCGGCTGACGGAACGCATCCACCGGGCTCTCGGTGACGAGGCTTGCGCTC
Source organism: Aurantimonas sp. HBX-1 (assembly GCF_021391535.1). GTDB lineage: Bacteria > Pseudomonadota > Alphaproteobacteria > Rhizobiales > Rhizobiaceae > Aurantimonas. The sequence goes on along the minus strand of NZ_CP090066.1, from coordinate 149,645 downwards.
GCGGCCTTCGCACTGCACAAAAAGCCATGACGGTGGACGAACTGGTCATCCTGATCATCGACGAGAATCCGGCGCGCGCGTCGATCATCGACGCTGGCCTGCGCGAGGCCGGCCATTCGCGCGTCCATGTCGTCAGCGAGATGAACGGGCTGGTGCGCACCATCGAGCAGCTGGCGCCCGACGTCATCGTCGTCGACTTCGAAAACCCCAACCGCGACCGGCTGGAACAGTTCTTCGCCGTCTCCCGCTCGGTGCGCAAGCCGATCGCCATGTTCGTCGACCATTCCGACGCCGCCTCCATCGAGGCCGCGATCGGCGCCGGCGTCTCGGCCTATGTGGTGGACGGGCTGAAGAAGGAGCGCGTGAAGTCGATCCTCGACATGGCGATCGTGCGCTTCAACGCCTATTCGCGCCTCGAGCGCGAACTGCACGAGGCGCGCAACGAGCTGGCCGACCGCAAGGTCATCGAAAAGGCCAAGGGCGTCCTGATGAAGCTGCGCCAGATCCCCGAGGACGAGGCCTACGCGCTGCTGCGCCAGACGGCGATGAACGAGAAACGCAAGCTCGTCGAGATCGCCCGCGGCGTCGTGGCGGCCACCAGCCTCCTGGAGAAGTGACACCCGTGGCAGACATCGATCCTCCCCGCCCGTCGGCCCCGCCGCTTCCCGCTCCCGCGCTCGGGCACCGGGAGGCGACGAGCGTGCGCACCGGCTTCATCCCGCTGATGGACGCCGCGGTGCTGTTCGCCGCCGAGGAGCTCGGCTTCGCACGCCGCGAGGGGCTGAGCCTCGACCTCGTCCGCGACGTGTCGTGGTCGAACATCCGCGACCGCCTCGCCTTCCGCCAGTTCGACGCGGCGCATCTGCTGGCGCCGATGGCCGTCGCCGCGCAGGTCGGCATCGGCACCAACCCGTTCCCGGTGATCGCGCCGATGGCGCTCGGGCGCGGCGGCAACGCCATCACCCTGTCGCGGTCGCTGGCCGAGGCGATGGACGCGTGCCGCGGGCCGGGCGAGGGCGACGGGGCGCTGGCAGAGGCCGGGCGTCTCGGCCGCGTCGTCGCCGAGCGGCAGGCGCGCGGGCTGGCGCCGCTGGTGTTCGGCGTCGTCTACCCGTTCTCCTCGCACAATTACGAGTTCCGCTTCTGGCTCGCCTGCGGCGGCATCGACCCCGACCGCGACGTGACGATGACCGTGGTGCCGCCGCCGATGACGGCGGATGCGCTCGCCGCCAACGCCATCGACGGCTTCTGCGTCAACGCCCCCTGGAACGTCGTGTCGGTGCGCGCCGATGTCGGGCGCATCGTCGCGGTGAAGGCCGATATCTGGCCGGCCTCGCCGGAGAAGGTCCTCGGGCTGCGCCCCGACTGGGCGGAGGCCAATGCCGACACCGTCGCGCGCCTGCTGGTCGCGCTCGACGCCGCGGCGCGCTGGTGCGACGAGCCCGGCAACCACCCGGCCCTTGCCGAGATCCTCGCCGCGCCCCGCTTCATTGGCGGCGACGCGGCGATGCTGCGGCGGATCCTCGACGGCGACGTGCCGGTGCAGGCGAGCCCGGCGCGGACCCGTCATATCGACGACTATCTGGTGTTTCACCGCGCCGGGGCGGGCGTGCCCTCCCGGCGCCAGGCGCTGTGGGTCTACAGCCAGATGCTGCGCTGGGGACAGGTGGCGCCGAGCGAGGCCAATCGCCTCGCCGCCGCCAGCGCCTTCCGCCCCGACCTCTATGCCAGCGCCATCGGCGATCCGGCGGCGATCAAGGCGGGGACCGATCCCGACGGCACCGACGCGCCGCTCATGGACGGCCGCGTGTTCGATCCCGAAGCGATCGAGGCCTATGTCGCCGGCTTCCCGATCGGCGCCGGACGAGCGCATCCCGGGTCGGCCGCCACCGACTGATCTGCCGCAAAAGCCGCCGTGGTGAAATTATCATCAGCCGCATCCTTTGCAGGCAGCAGCCGCAACGCGCCTCAAGCCCCTGATTTCGAACGGCTCCGGCCTTCCCTGCCCGTCCGATCGGCATTTTGCACTGCCGCATATTTGGACTTTCGCACTGGATAGTCTTGTGGTTCCCTAGCATTGTGCCCGCCAACGAAGACGGGCACACGAGGCGGCCCGCCTGTGGCTTCCGCTCTCCAGGACATCGACGTCGCTAAACCGAAGCTCTGCATGGGAAACCATGGTGTGCCCGACGGTTTGCGGCGTTTTTTATTATCTGCAGCCGGGCTTCTGCTTGGCGGCGAGCGCTTTCCCTTGCCCGAACGGAGCTTCTGATGACCGATAGGACGTCACCGATCTCGATGAACCGTCGCCGCTTCCTCGGCTCGACGGCCGCCACCGCCGGCACCGCCGCGCTGTTCTCGGCGATCGGCGCGTCCTTCCCGGCCGGCGTCTTCGCGCAGGGCGCGGGCCCGGAGACGCCGACCGCCCAGCTCGGCTTCATCGCGCTGACCGACGCCGCGCCGCTCTTCGTGGCGAAGGAGAAGGGCATGTTCGACAAGTTCGGCATGACCGACGTCACCGTGACGAAGCAGTCCTCCTGGGGCGCGACGCGCGACAATCTCGTCCTCGGCTCGGCGGGCTCCGGCATCGACGGCGGCCATATCCTGACGCCGATGCCCTACCTGATCGCTTCGGGGGCGATGACACAGAACAACCAGCCGACGCCGATGTACATCCTCGCCCGCCTCAATCTCGGCGGCCAGTGCATCTCCGTCGGCAAGGAATATGCCGATCTCGCGCTCTCCCTCGACACCGCCCCGTTCAGGACGGCGCTGGAGGCCAAGAAGGCGACCGGCGCCGAGGTCAAGGCGGCGATGACCTTCCCGGGCGGCACCCACGATCTGTGGATCCGCTACTGGCTCGCCGCCGGCGGCATCGACCCCAACACCGACATCGCCACGATCGTCGTGCCGCCGGCGCAGATGGTCGCCAACATGAAAGTCGGCACGATGGACTGCTTCTGCGTCTGCGAGCCGTGGAACGAGCAGCTGAAGAACCAGGGCATCGGCTACACCGCGCTGACCACCAGCGAGCTCTGGATGAACCATCCCGAGAAGGCCTTCGCCATGCGCGCCGACTATGTCGACGCCAATCCCAGATCGGCCCTGGCGCTGACCATGGCGATCCAGGAGGCCCAGATGTGGTGCGAGGATACCGCCAACAAGGAGGAGATGGCCGAGATCTGCGCCCGCCGGCAGTGGATCAACGCCCCCTTCGCCGACGTCGTCGACCGCATGAAGGGCAATTTCGACTACGGCAACGGCAAGCTGGTCGAGAACTCCCCGCACCAGATGCGCTACTGGGCCGACAACGCCTCCTATCCCTACAAGAGCCACGACCTCTGGTTCCTCACCGAGGACCAGCGCTGGGGCTATCTGCCGGCCGATTTCGACAAGGCGGCGATCATCGACCGGGTCAACCGCGAGGATCTCTGGCGCGAGGCGGCCAAGGAACTCGGCGTCGCCGCGGCCGACATCCCCGCGACGACCTCGCGCGGCGTCGAGACCTTCTTCGACGGCAAGAGCTTCGACCCGGAAAATCCCGACGCCTATCTCGAGAGCCAGTCGATCAAGGCGCTCAGCTGATCCCGGCCGGGCGCCCGCGCCCGGTCCCCTTTCCCCGACGACGAGGCGAACCGATGTCCCAGGCCCTCTCCCAGAAACCGGTCGTCCTGCCGATCCGCCCGGCCGCCGAGGCCGGCGAGCCGCCGGCGACCGTGGTGCCGCTGCCGCGGCCGCGCCCGCGCTTTGCCGCCCTCCTCGCGCGGGGCGCGCAGTCGCTGCTCTCCAACGTGCTGCCGCCGCTCCTCGCGCTCATGGTCATTCTCGGCCTCTGGGAGGCGCTCTGCTCCGGCCCCGGCGCGTCGCTGCCGCCGCCCAGCCAGGTGGTGACCGACACCTGGTACCTGATCGCCCATCCCTTCTACGTCAACGGCGGCAACGACCAGGGCCTCGGCTGGCAGCTCTGGGCCAGTCTCCAGCGGGTCGCCGTCGGCTATGCGCTGGCCGTCGTCGCCGGCATCGGCCTCGGCGTCCTCGTCGGCCAGTGGTCGCTCGCCATGCGCAGCCTCGACCCGATCTTCCAGGTGCTGCGCACCGTACCGCCGCTGGCCTGGCTGCCGCTGTCGCTGGCGGCCTTCCAGGACGGTCAGCCGGCGGCGATCTTCGTGATCTTCATCACCGCGATCTGGCCGATCATCATCAACACCGCCGTCGGCATCCGCAACATACCGGAAGACTACCGCAACGTCGCCAAAGTGCTGCGCCTCAACGGCTACGAGTTCTTCACCCGGATCATGGTGCCGGCCGCGGCCCCCTACATCTTCACCGGCCTGCGCATCGGCATCGGCCTGTCCTGGCTCGCCATCGTCGCGGCGGAGATGCTGATCGGCGGCGTCGGCATCGGCTTCTTCATCTGGGATGCTTGGAACTCCTCGCTGATCTCCGACATCATCCTCGCCCTCGTCTATGTCGGCCTCGTGGGCTTTGCCCTTGACCGGATCGTCGCCCTCATCGCCCGGGCCGTCACCCGCGGCACCGCCGCCGCCTGAACCGGAGAACCGACCGATGCACGCCAAGCCGTTCCTCTCCATCGAAGGCGTCGACAAGAGCTACACCCGCGGCGCCGCGACCACCGACGTGCTCAAGGGCATCGACCTCACGGTCGACGAGGGCGAGTACGTCTCGATCATTGGCCACTCGGGCTGCGGGAAGTCGACGCTGCTCAACATCGTCGCCGGCCTCACCACCGCCTCGTCCGGCGTCGTCCTGCTCGAGGACAGGGTGGTCGACCAGCCGGGGCCGGACCGCGGCGTGGTCTTCCAGAACCACTCGCTGCTGCCCTGGCTCACCGTCTACGAGAATGTCGCGCTGGCCGTCGACAAGGTCTTCGGCGGCGTCAAATCCGCCGCCGAGCGGCGCGACTGGGTGATGAAGAACCTCGAGCTGGTCCATATGGGCCACGCCCGGGACAAGCGCCCCGCCGAGATCTCCGGCGGCATGAAGCAGCGCGTCGGCATCGCCCGCGCCCTGGCGATGGAGCCGAAGATCCTGCTCCTCGACGAGCCGTTCGGGGCGCTCGACGCGCTGACCCGCGCGCATCTCCAGGACCAGGTGATGCAGATCCAGGCCGATCTCGGCACCACGGTGATGATGATCACCCACGACGTCGACGAGGCGGTGCTGCTGTCCGACCGCATCGTGATGATGACCAACGGCCCGTCGGCGAAGATCGGCGAGATCCTCGCCGTGCCGCTCGCCCGCCCGCGGCGGCGGCTCGATCTGGCGACCGACCCGGTCTACCTGCGCTGCCGCACCGCCGTGCTGAAGTTCCTCTACGAGCGCAACCGCTTCGTCGAAGCCGCCTGAGCGCGTTCCGCCGTCGCCGCGCCTCGTCCGCCGACGCGCTCGGGACGCGGGTCGCAAGTGCCCGACACCCTGCTTCGCCAGCGCTGCCGAAGCCGCCGATCCCCAGCATCCCGAGGCCGCCGGACAACCGGCCCCGGGCGATGGGACCGCCATGACAGCCGCGCTGTCGCATCACCGTCCGGGAGATACCCGACATGACCGAAAGACTCGTCATCATCGGCAACGGCATGGCCCCCGGGCGCATGCTGGAGCACCTGTTCGAGCTGGCCCCCGGCCGCTTCCGGGTGACGATCTTCAACGCCGAGCCGCGGGTCAATTACGACCGCATCATGCTCTCCCCGGTCCTGTCCGGCGAGAAGCGCTTCGAGGAGATCGTCATCCACGGCGACGGCTGGTACGTCGCCAACGGCATCACCCTCTACAAGGGCCACCGCATCGTCGCCATCGACCGCGTGGCGAAGACCGTGACCTCCAGCCACGGCGTCACCGAGCCCTATGACCGGCTGGTCATCGCCACCGGCTCCTCGCCCTTCATCCTGCCGGTGCCCGGCAAGGACCTCGCCGGCGTCCTCTCCTACCGCGACCTCGACGACGTCGAGGCGATGATCCTGGCGGCGCAGGCCGGGGTGAAGGCGGTGGTCATCGGCGGCGGGCTGCTCGGCCTCGAGGCCGCCGCCGGGCTGAGGGCGCAGGGCATGGCGGTCAGCGTCGTGCATCTGATGCCGACCCTGATGGAGCGCCAGCTTGATCCGGCCGCCGGCTACCTGCTGCAGAAGGCGCTCGAGAAGCGCGGCATCGAGGTGATCACCGGCGCGACCACCCGGGCTATCCGCGGCGAGACGAGGGTCGAGGGCGTCGAACTCGCGGACGGGCGGATCATCGAGGCGGGCCTCGTCGTCATGGCCGCCGGCATCAGGCCGTCGGCGGACCTGGCGCGCGACGCCGGAATTGCCGTCGGGCGCGGCATCCTCGTCGACGCGCAGATGGCGACGTCCGACCCCGCCATCCTGGCGCTCGGCGAATGCGCCGAGATCGGGGGCCGCGTCTACGGCCTCGTCGCCCCGCTCTACCAGATGGCGGAGGTCGCGGCCCGCAGCCTGGCCGGCGCGCCGGGCAAGGGTTTTGCCCACTCCGACACGCCGACCAAGCTGAAGGTCACCGGCATCGACCTCTATTCGGTCGGCGATTTCGCCGACGGCGAAGGCCGCGACGAGATCGTGCTGCGCGATGCCGCCGCCGGCGTCTACAAGCGCCTCGTGCTGAAGGACAACCGCATCCTCGGCGCGGTCCTTTATGGGGAGACGGCCGATGGCGGCTGGTTCGGCGACCTTCTGAAGAAGGGCGCCGACGTCTCGGCCATGCGCGATACCCTGATCTTCGGCCAGTCCTACCAGGGGGGCGCCCCCCTGGACCCTATGGCGGCCGTTGCAGCCTTGCCGGATGATGCGGAAATCTGCGGCTGCAACGGCGTCTGCAAGGGCAAGATCACCGGCGCCATCGTCGCCGGGGGCCTCACCACGATCGACGACGTGCGGGCCTACACCAAGGCCTCGTCCTCCTGCGGCAGCTGTACCGGCCTCGTCGAGCAGCTGATGAGCCTGACGCTGGGCGCCGCCTTCAACCCGACGGCGGTCAAGCCGATCTGCCCGTGCACCGATCTCGGCCATGGCGACGTCCGCCGGCTGATCGTCGCCAAGGCGCTGAAGTCGATCCCGGCGGTGATGCAGGAGCTGCAGTGGAAGACTTCCTGCGGCTGCGCGAAATGCCGGCCGGCGCTGAACTACTACCTGATCGCCGAGTGGCCCGGCGAATATGTCGACGACAAGCAGAGCCGCTTCATCAACGAGCGCGTCCACGCCAACATCCAGAAGGACGGCACCTATTCCGTCGTGCCGCGCATGTGGGGCGGCATGACCACCGCCGCCGAGCTGCGCGCCATCGCCGACGTCGTCGACAAGTTCCAGATCCCCGCGGTGAAGTGCACCGGCGGCCAGCGCATCGACATGCTGGGCGTGAAGAAGGAGGACCTGCCCGCCGTCTGGGCGGATCTCGGGGCCGCCGGCATGGTCTCCGGCGCCGCCTACGCCAAGGGCCTGCGCACCGTGAAGACCTGCGTCGGCACCGACTGGTGCCGCTTCGGCACGCAGGATTCGACCGGCCTCGGCATCAGGATCGAGAAGTTCATGTGGGGCTCCTGGACCCCCGCCAAGGTCAAGATGGCGGTCTCCGGCTGCCCGCGGAACTGCGCCGAGGCGACCTGCAAGGATGTCGGCGTCATCTGCGTCGACTCCGGCTACGACATCCATTTCGCCGGCGCCGCCGGCCTCGACATCAAGGGTACGGAAGTCCTCTGCCATGTCGCGACCGAGGAGGAGGCGCTGGAGGTGATCGTGGCGCTGACGCAGCTCTACCGCGAGCAGGGCCACTATCTCGAGCGCATGTACAAATGGCTGAAGCGCGTCGGCATGGAGAGCATCCGCGCCGCGGTGGTCGAGGACCGGGAGAAGCGGCTCGCCTATTTCGAGCGCTTCCGCCACTCGCAGTCCTTCAGCCAGAAGGACCCCTGGGCCGAGCGCGCCAGCGGCCGCGTGGCGGCGCACGAGTTCCGCCCGATGGCCGAGCTCGGACTGCGCGAGGCGGCCGAGTGATGGCGCGCATGGGAGAAGGCCTGCCGCTCGCCGTCGTCGCCCCGGCCGGCGCCGGTGCGCCCGCCGCTGCCGAGCCGGCCGCCGGCATGGGCCACCTGCCGCGCTTCGTGCGGATCGGCCATCTCGACGACATTCCGCGCCGCGGCGCGCGCTGCGTGAACTCGCCGCTCGGCCGCATCGCGGTCTTCCGCACCGAGGCCAACGAGGTGTTCGCGCTGGAGGACCGCTGCCCGCATCGCGGCGGTCCGCTCAGCCAGGGCATCGTCCACGGCGCCGCGGTGACCTGTCCGCTGCACAACCAGGTCATCTCGCTGCGCGACGGGCTGGTGCAGGGGCCGGATACCGGCGCCGTCCGCAGCTTCCAGCTCCGGCTCGATCCGGCCACCCTGGCGATCGAGCTAGAGATCGAGGCGACTTCGGCCTACGGCCAGGCGGCGGAGTAGCGCCTTGAACGTCGCGCCGACCGCGCCGCCGACCCGCACGACCTGTCCCTATTGCGGCGTCGGCTGCGGGGTGCTGGCGGCGCCGCGCCCGGACGGTTCGGTGGCGATCGCCGGCGACCCGGAGCATCCGGCGAATTTCGGCCGGCTCTGCTCGAAGGGCTCGGCGCTCGGCGAGACGCTCGGCCCGGAAGCCCGGCTTCTGCGGCCGGCGATCGGCGGGCGGCCCGCCAGCTGGGACGCGGCGGTAGGCCTGATTGCGGACCGCTTCGCCGCGACGATCGCGGATCACGGGCCGGACAGCGTCGCGATCTACGGCTCCGGCCAACTGCTCACCGAGGATTACTACGTCGCCAACAAGCTGATGAAGGGCTTCCTCGGCTCGGCCAATATCGACACCAATTCCCGCCTCTGCATGGCCTCCTCGGTCGCCGGCCACCAGCGCGCCTTCGGCGCCGACACCGTGCCCGGCACCTACGAGGATCTCGAGGCCGCCGACCTCCTCGTCCTCGTCGGCTCCAACCTTGCCTGGTGCCACCCCGTGCTGTTCCAGCGCATCGCCGCCGCCAGGGCGGCACGGCCGCAGATGCGAATCGTCGTCGTCGATCCGCGCCGGACCGCCACCTGCAGCATCGCCGACTGGCATCTGCCGATCCGCGCCGACGGCGACACCGCGCTGTTCTGCGGCCTGCTTTCGCATCTGGCGCGCGCCGGCGCGCTCGACGCGGCCTTCGTCGCCGAGCACACGGAAGGGCTCGCCGAGGCGCTCGCCGGCGCGGCGATCGACGAGGCGACGCTGGCGGCCTCCACCGGCCTCGCGCCGGCGGACATCGGCCGCTTCTTCGACCTCTTCGCGGCGACGCCGAAGGTCGTCACCGTCTACAGCCAGGGCGTGAACCAGTCCGCGTCGGGCACCGACAAGGTCGGCGCCATCGTCAACTGCCATCTGGCGACCGGCCGCATCGGCCGGCCTGGCATGGGGCCGTTCTCGGTCACCGGCCAGCCGAACGCCATGGGCGGGCGCGAGGTCGGCGGCATGGCCAACATGCTCGCCGCCCACATGGATCTCGCCGATCCCGACCACCGCCGCATCGTCGGCAGCTTCTGGCAGGCGCCGAACCTCGCCACCCGGCCGGGCCTCAAGGCCGTCGAACTCTTCAAGGCGGTGCATGACGGCCGCATCAAGGCGCTCTGGATCCTCGGCACCAACCCGGTCGTGTCGATGCCGGATGCCGGCCGGGTGCGCGAGGCGCTTGGCCGCTGCCCCTTCGTCGTCGTCTCCGACATCGTCGAGGGCACCGACACCCTGCCCTTCGCGCACGTGACGCTGCCGGCGCTCGGCTGGGGCGAGAAGGACGGCACGGTCACCAATTCCGAACGCCGCATCTCGCGCCAACGCGCCTTCCTCGCGCCGCCGGGCGAGGCAAGGCCGGACTGGTGGGCCCTCGCCGCCGTCGCCCGGCGCATGGGGTTCGACGCCGGCTTCGACCATGACGGGCCGGCGGCGATCTTCGACGAGCACGCAAGGCTCTCGGGCGTCGGGAACGACGGGCGTCGCGACTTCGACATTTCCGGCCTCGCCGGCCTCGGCGCGGCAGGCTACGCCGCGCTCGCGCCGACGCGCTGGCCTGTGCGCGCCGATGGCGGGACGACCGAACGCTTCTTCGGCGACGGCCGCTTCTTCACCCCGGACGGCCGCGCCCGCCTCGTCGCCATCACCCCGGCGGCGCCGATCGCCGCCCCCTTCGTGCTCAACACCGGGCGGGTGCGCGACCACTGGCACACCATGACCCGCACCGGACGCTCGCCGCGCCTGTCGGCGCACATCGCCGAGCCCTTCGTCGAGATCCATCCGGCGGACGCCGAAGCGCACGGCATCGCCGACGCCGACCTGGCGACCGTCACCACCGCCCATGGCAGCGCGGTGCTGCGGGCGCTGGTCACCGACCGGCAGGCACGCGGCGCGCTGTTCGCGCCGATGCACTGGACGGAAGAATTCGCCCCCGCCGGGCGGATCGGCCCGCTCGTCCATCCGGCCCGGGACCCGCATTCCGGCCAGCCGGCGCTGAAGGCGACGGCCGCCGCACTGGCGCGCTTTCCGGCACGCTGGCACGGCTTCGCCGTGCTGCGGGCCCGGCCCGACCCCCGGCTCGCCGACTATGTCGCGATGGCGCGCACCGAGGGCGGCTGGCGCGTCGAGCTCGCCGGGCGGGGCGAGGCGGATCCCGCCTCGCTCGCTTGCGCGCTCATCGGCCCGGACACCGTCGTGCGCGAGGACCGCCGCACCGGCGCGCACGGCTTCGCCGCCTTCGAGGAAGGCCGCCTCGCCGGCGCGCTGTGGCTGGCGCGCGGGCCGGTCGCCGTCTCGCGGGCTTTCGCATGCTCGCTCCTGACCGCCGCCCCGTTCGAGCCGCGGGCGCGGGCCGGCATCCTCGCCGGCCGTCCGGGCAATGGCCGGCCCGATCCGGGCGCCATCGTCTGCTCCTGCTTCGCCGTCGGATGCAACGACATCGCCCGCGCGGTCGCCGCCGGGGCCGGCAGCGTCGCCGAGATCGGCGCCCGGCTCGGGGCCGGCACTAATTGCGGCTCCTGCCGCGGCGAGATCCAGGCGATCGTCGATGCTGCTGGCGTCCCCGCCGACGCCTGACCGGGCGGCCGGGTGGCGGCTACGCAAGCCGCCGGGAACACATGGCAACGGCCGGGATTGACCGGGGGAGCAGGCCCGCAGCGACGCGCCGGGCCGACGCATTCCGACGGAGCCATCCCATGACCACCGATCCGACCACCGGCCATCCGCAGCCGCCGCAGCCTTCCCAGAAGCAGGACATGCCGGGCGAGACCGCCGCGATGACGCCCAAGCCCGACCACGGCGAGGAGAGCTACCGCGGCTCCGGCCGGCTCGAGGGCCGCGCGGCGCTGATCACCGGCGGCGATTCCGGCATCGGCCGCGCCGTCGCCATCGCCTATGCCCGCGAAGGCGCCGACGTGCTGATCGCCTATTGGGACGAGCACGACGACGCCAGGGAGACCGCGAAGTGGGTCGAGAAGGCCGGCCGCAGGGCCGTGCTCTGCCCCGGCGACATCAAGGACGAGGCCTTCTGCATCGGCCTCGTCGAGAAGACCGTCGCCGAGTTCGGCCGCATCGACATTCTGGTCAACAACGCCGCCCACCAGGCGACCTTCGAGCGCATCGAGGACATCACCGCCGAGGAATGGGACGTCACCTTCCGCACCAACATCTACAGCCAGTTCTATCTGTCGAAGGCCGCCGTGCCGCACATGAAGCCGGGTTCGTCGATCATCAACACCTCCTCGATCAACGCCAAGAACCCGACCCCGATGCTGCTCGCCTACGCCACGACCAAGGGCGCCATCTCCAACTTCACCGCCGGCCTCGCCGGTTATGTCGCCGACCGCGGCATCCGCGTGAACGCCGTCGCCCCCGGGCCGATCTGGACGCCGCTGATCCCCTCGACCATGCCGGAAGACAAGGTCGAGAGCTTCGGCGAGAACACCCCGCTCGGCCGCGCCGGCCAGCCGGCGGAACTCGCCGGCGCCTACGTGATGCTGGCCTCCGACGAGGCCTCCTACATCACCGGCGCGGTGATCCCGGTCACCGGCGGCCGGCCGATGCTCTGACGCCCTTGCCTCGGACCCCATGCTCGCCGCAGAAAGACGGGCGAGCATGGGGGAGCCAGGCATGACACCGTTCATCTTCAACACCACCGCGTCGATCGTCTGCGCGCCCGGCGCGGCGAAGCGCCTCGGCGCCATCGTCGCCGGCCGGCTCGGCGGCCGCGTGCTGTTCGTCACCGATCCCGGCCTCTCCGCCCTCGGCCTTGGCGCCCCGGCGATCGCTTCGCTGGAGGCCGAAGGCGTGGCGGTGACGCTGTTCGACGCCGTCGAGGCCGACCCGAAGCGCACGACGCTCGAGCGCGCCGTCGAGGCCGGCCGTGAAGCCGGCGCCACGGGCGTCGCCGGCTTCGGCGGCGGCTCCTCCCTCGACGTCGCCAAGCTCGCCGCCCTGCTGCTCGGCTCGAACGAGGACCTCGACGCCGCCTGGGGCGTCGGCAACGCCGCCGGCCCGCGCCTGCCGCTGGTGCTGATCCCGACCACCGCCGGCACCGGCTCGGAGGTCACGCCCGTCTCGATCATCACCGTCGGCGACAACGAGAAGCGCGGCGTCTCCTCGCCGCTGATCCTGCCGGACATCGCCGTCCTCGACGCCGAGCTGACCCTCGGCCTGCCGGCCGCGATCACCGCCGCCACCGGCATCGACGCGATGGTCCACGCCATCGAGGCCTATGCCTCGAAGAGCCCCAACAACAATCCGCTGTCGCGCATGCTGGCCCGCCAGGCCCTGCAGCTGCTCGGCGCGCATATCGAGACCGTCGTCGCGAACCCCGCCGATCTGAGCGCCCGCCAGGCGATGCTGCTCGGCTCGATGCTCGCCGGCCAGGCCTTCGCCAATTCGCCGGTCGCCGCCGTCCACGCACTGGCCTATCCGATCGGCGGCCGCTTCCACGTCCCGCACGGCCTCTCCAATGCCCTCGTCCTGCCGCATGTCTTGCGCTTCAACGCACCGGAGGCCGCCCACCTCTACGCCGAGATCGCCGCCGACGCCTTCCCGGCTTTGGCCGACGAGCCCGGCACGCAGGGCCGCTGCGCCGCCTTCATCGAGGCGCTGGCCGGGCTGTCGCAGCGCCTCGGCCTGCCGCAGCTTCTGCGCGACGTCGGCATCGGCGAGGCGGACCTGCCCGCCATGGCGGCGGACGCGATGCTGCAGCAGCGCCTCCTGGTCAACAACCCGCGCGCCGTCGGCGAGGCCGATGCGCTGGCGATCTACCGCGCCGCCTGGTGAGGCTCAGGCCCGCGCCAGCGCGATGGCGATGCCCTGGCCGACACCGATGCACATCGTCGCCAGCGCCATCTGGCCGTCCCGCTCGGCAAGCTCCAGCGCCGCCGTCCCGGTGATCCGCGCGCCGGAGGCGCCGAGCGGATGGCCGAGCGCGATCGCCCCGCCATTGGCGTTGACATGCGCCGCCGCCGGATCGATCCCCAGCTCGCGCAGCACCGCGATGGCCTGGCTGGCGAAGGCCTCGTTGAGCTCGACCACGTCGAAATCGCCGGGCGCGATGCCGAGCCGCGCGCAGAGCTTCTGCGTCGCCGGCGCCGGCCCCATGCCCATGATCCGCGGCGGCACGCCCGCCGTTGCCCCGCCGAGGATGCGGGCGATCGGCGTCAGCCCGTGCCGCAGCACCGCCGCCTCGGAAGCGACGATCAGCGCCGCCGCGCCGTCGTTGACGCCGGAGGCGTTGCCGGCCGTCACCGTGCCGCCCTCCTTGCGGAACGGCGTCGGCAGCTTCGCCAGCTTCTCCGCGGTGGTGTCGCCGCGCGGGTGCTCGTCCGCGTCGACGACGACCGGCTCGCCCTTCTTCTGGGCGATCGCCACCGGGACGATCTCGCGCGCCAGCCGGCCTGAGGCCTGCGCCGCCGCCGCCCGCTGCTGCGAGCGCGCCGCGAAGGCGTCCTGGTCGGCGCGGGAGATCTGGTAGTCGGCGGCGACGTTCTCGCCGGTCTCCGGCATCGAGTCGACGCCGTACTGCGCCTTCATCAGCGGATTGACGAAGCGCCAGCCGATCGTCGTGTCGTAGATCGCGGCGTGGCGCGAGAACGCCGTCTCGGCCTTCGGCATGACGAAGGGCGCCCGCGACATCGACTCCACCCCGCCGGCGATCGCCAGCTCGATCTCGCCGGCCCGGATCGCCCGCGCCGCGGTGACCACGGCATCCATGCCGGAGCCGCAGAGCCGGTTGAGCGTCACGCCCGGCACGCTCGCCGGCAGGCCCGCCAGCAGCAGCGCCATGCGCGCGACGTTGCGGTTGTCCTCGCCGGCCTGGTTGGCGCAGCCGTAGAACACCTCGTCCAGTTCGGCCCAGTCGACGCCCCCGTTGCGCTCCATCAGCGCCCGGATCGGCACGGCGCCGAGATCGTCGGCCCGCACGCCGGAGAGCGCCCCGCCGAAGCGCCCGATCGGCGTCCGGATGAAATCGCAGATGAAGGCCTCGGCCATGCGGATGTCTCCCGTCCTGTTCGGCCTCGCTTATCGCGCCGTTCGTCGCGGAAGAAAATGGCCGCCCAGTGCCACCGGTGGCCGGGGTCAGGAGACCGCGGCCGCGCCCGTCCCGGCGGGCTCGCCGTCACGCCGGGCGCGCTCCGCCGCCACGTGCCAGAGCCGGCCGATGCGCTGTTCGGCCGCCGATGCATCCTCTGCGAAGAGCCGCCGCGCCCTGTCGAGGCTGGCCTGGCGCAGTTCCGCCTGGCGCCGTTCGATCAGCGCCAGCACCACCGCCACCTTGTCGGGCGAGCCGAAGGGCTCGGGGTCCGCCGCGATCTCCGCCTGCAGCACGGCATAGTCGTGGTCGAGCCCGAGATCGTCGCCCAGCGCCGCTGCCGCGTCCGCCAGCGGCGCCATCGCCTCCGGCCACAGCGGTCCGAGCAGCTTCAGATGCATCGAATGGTATTTGGCGCGCTTGCGCAGATCATGGAAGATCGACGCCTCCCCGCGCTTTTCGGCGTCGCTGATTTCGACGCGCGCCTGACCCGCAATGCGGGCAAAGCCGCTGGCGACGATGGCGGCGGCGTCGCCCGCTTTGTTCTTCTTGCCGACCGCGAAGGCGTCGAGCCGGCTGCGCGCCTCGGCGAGATTGCGCAGCGTCGCCTCGATGGCCGGGGCGAGATCGGCGGCGGACGCCGTCTCGCGTTGCGCGATCAGATGCTGCCGGATCGGCTCGAACGCCTCGCCTGCTTCCTCGTCCTTGTAGCGGGCCTGCAGCGCGTCGAGCGATTCGACCAGGGCAGCGCGGTCCCGCACGCCCGACAGCGCCCGGGCCATGTCGCGGAAGCGGGCATTTTCCTTGGCGTAGAATTTCGGCCTTGCGTCGCGCACCAACCGGAGCAGGCCGCGCAGCTTCTTCAGCCGCTTGCGGACATCGTGGACGGCTTCGTGCTGGTCGCCCGCGGGGTCGGAGAGTTCCTTCTCCGCCTTGCGGATCTGCTCGCCGGCGATGCGGCGGACCTCCGCATCGAACGGGGCAGCGAGGTCGAATCGGTAGGCCATCCGCATCGTCCTTGTGTTGGGCGCAAAGGTATCGGGCGGAAGAAGGCGGCGACAAGGCCTGGGCGGGCGGGCGCGACGTCAGTCCGGCTGGGGCAGGCCGTCCAGCGCCAGTCGGGCGTTGAGGTAGCGCGGATCGCCGGTGACCTCGCGGCCGAGAAACGCCGGCAAGGGCGGCTGGTCGCTGGCGTCCTGCAGCTCGATCTCCGCCAGCACCAGGCCCGCCAGGTCTCCCTCGAACACGTCGACCTCCACCTGCCAGCGGCCCAGCGGCACGATGTGGCGGGTCTTCTCGACGAGCTTGCCGACGCGGCTGTCTCGCAGCGCCTCGGCGTCCTCCAGCGGGATGTCGTATTCGAACTCGCCGCGGTCGGCACCGCTGCCGGTCTTGATGGTCAGCCGGGCGCTCGCCCTGTCCTTGATGCGCACCCGCATCGAGGCGTCCGCCCGGGCGAACAGATAGAACTGGGCGAGCCGCGCGGTTTCGGTGACCGCGCCGCGCCAGTCGTCGTTTGCCACCAGGAATTTCCGTTCGATCTCGCGCGCCATGGCGTGAAGGCTCCTCAGCCGGCCTGTTCCGCCGGTCCGTCGGGTCCGCGCCGGGCGCCGCCGCGCCTTTCCGCCGCCCGCGTCCGCAGCGTCGTCGCTATGAAGGCGCCGATGAACACGATGGTCATCAAGAGCACGATGGTCGGCGCCGGCGCGCTGTCGATGAAGAAGCTGAGATAGACCCCGGCCAGCGAGGCGCCGGCAGCGACCAGCGTCGCCGTAAACAGCATCATGCCGAAGGAGCGGGTCAGCAGGAAGGCGATTGCCCCCGGCGCGATCAGCAGCGCAATGGCGAGGATGATGCCGACCGCCTTGAGCGCCCCGACGATGGTCAGCGACAGGAGGCAGAGCAGGCCGTAATGCATCAGCTGGACCGGCAGGCCGACGGCCTTGGCCTGCGCCGGGTCGAAGGCGTGCAGCAGGAGGTCGCGCCATTTGAGCAGGATGATCCCGGCGACCACCAGGGCGATGACGCCGCTCTGCGCGATGTCGGCCCAGCCGATGCCGAGAATGTCGCCGAACAATATGTGGTCGAGATGCACGTCGGTCTGGATCTGCGTGTAGAGCACCAGGCCGAGTGCGAACATGCCGGAGAACACCACGCCCATCACCGTGTCCTGCTTGATCCGGCTGTTCTCCTGCAGGAAGCCGGTGGCGAGCGCGCAGGTCATGCCAGCCGCGAAGGCGCCGATGGCGAGCGGGATGCCGACGATATAGGCGATCACCACGCCCGGCAGCACCGCATGGCTGATCGCGTCGCCCATCAGCGACCAGCCCTTCAGCACCAGGAAACAGGAGAGCAGCGCCGCCGGCACCGCGACGAGGACCGCGACGATCAGCGCGTTCTGCATGAACGGGAACTGCAGCGGCATCAGCGCCGTGTCGAGGAAGCTCATGGCGACGGCTCCAGCGCCTCGGCCCGCCGCCGCTTGGCGGCCAGCATGCCGTGCTTGGGTGCGAAGACGAAGGTGAGAAGGAAGATCGACGTCATCAGGACGACGATGATGCCGCCGGTCGCCCCGTCGAGGAAGAAGCTGGCATAGGCGCCGACGAAGCTCGTCACGGCGCCGATGGCGACGCTGATCAGGATCAGCCGCGGGAAGCGGTCGGTCAGGAGGTAGGCCGTGGCGCCGGGCGTCACCACCATGGCGATGACCAGGAACGCGCCCACCGTCTGCAGCGCCGCCACGGTCGAGGCGCTGAGCAGGGTGAAGAACACGATCTTCAGGAGCGCCGGGTTGAGGCCGATCGACCGGGCGTGGTTCTCGTCGAAGAAGGTCACCATCAGGTCCTTCCACTTCAGCCCGAGGATCGCCAGCGAGACGAAGCCGATGATCGCCAGCTGCAGCGTGTCGGCGGGCGTGATCGCGAGGATGTTGCCGAGCACGATGGTCTGGATGTTCACCGAGGCCGGCGACAGCGACACCATGAACAGGCCGAGGCCGAAGAACGAGGTGAAGATCAGGCCGATGATCGTGTCCTCCTTCAGCCGCGTGCGCTGGTTGAGGAACAGCATGGCGCCGGCCGCCAGCCCGCCGGACAGGAAGGCGCCGAGCGCGAAGGGCAGGCCCAGCATGTAGGCGCCGGCGACGCCCGGCACGATGGCGTGGCTGAGCGCGTCGCCGATCAGCGACCAGCCCTTCAGCATCAGATAGGCCGAGAGAAACGCGCAGACCGCCCCGACCAGCGCCGAGACCCACATGGCGTTGACCATGTAGCCGTAGCCGAAGGGCTCGAGCAGCGTGTCGATCACGGCGCGGTCTTCCCGGCCGTCGGCGCCTCGTCGGACGCGTCGTCGCCGTAGAGCACGAACGGCCGCTCGTCGTCGGAGAGCACGCCGACCGGGCCGCGGCCGCCCCCCTCCGGCGCCTCGAAGGCGAAGTGCCGCAGCACGCCGCCGAAGGCCCGCTCGAGATTGGCCTGGGTGAAGATCTCCGGCGTCGGCCCGTAGGCGAGCACCGTGCCCTTGAGCAGGATCGTGCGGTCGCAGAATTCCGGCACGCTTCCGAGATTGTGCGTGGAGACCAGCATCACCCGGCCCTCTTCCCTGAGGTCGCGCAGCAGCCCGATGATGGCTTCCTCGGTCTTGACGTCGACGCCGGTGAACGGCTCGTCGAGCAGGATAACCCGGCCGTCCTGCGCCAGCGCCCGCGCCAGGAACACCCGCTTGCGCTGGCCGCCAGAGAGCTCGCCGATCTGGCGCTTGCGATAGTCCGCCATGCCCACCCGGGCGAGCGCCGTGTCGACGGCCTGCCTGTCGGTGGCCGAGGGAATGCGCAGAAAATTCATGTGGCCGTAGCGGCCCATCATCACCACGTCCTCGACCAGCACCGGGAAGCTCCAGTCGACCTCCTCGGCCTGCGGCACATAAGCGACGAGGCCCTGCTTTAGCGCGTCGCGCACCGGCAGGCCGAGCACCCGAATCTCGCCCCTGGCGACCCGCACGAAGCCCATGATCGCCTTGAACAGCGTCGACTTGCCGCTGCCGTTGACGCCGACCAGAGCAGCGATCGTGCCGGTCGGGATGGCGAAGCTGGCGTCGCGCAGCGCCGTCTGGCCGTTGCGATAGGTCACCGTCGCGTCGGTCACGCGAATGCCGGCGCCGGCTTCCGCCCGGGCGGCTTCGTGGAGGTCGGGCGCCAGCTCGTTCATTTGGAAAGACACGCGGCGATGGTCTCCGCCGTCACGCGCAGCAGGTCGAGATAGGTCGGCACCGGCCCGTCCGCCTCGCTCAGCGAATCGACATAGAGGACGCCGCCATAGGTGGCGCCGGTCTCGCGCGCCACCTGCTGCGCCGGGTCCGGCGAGATCGTGCTTTCGGAGAAGATGCAGCCGATGTCGTTGGCGCGCATCGTGTCGATCACCTCTCGCACCTGCTGGGGCGTTCCCTGCGCGTCGGCGTTGATCGGCCAGAGGAACAGCTCCTTCAGCCCGAAGTCGCGGGCGAGATAGCTGAACGCCCCCTCGCTCGTGACCAGCCAGCGCTTTTCCTCCGGGATCGCCGCGAGCTCCACCCGGATCGGCTCCAGCGTCGAGGCGATCTCGGCCTTGTAGGCCTCGGCATTGGCCAGATAGGTGTCGGCATTGTCGGGATCGGCTGAGCCGAAGGCCTCGGCGATGTTGTCGATATAGATGTTCGCCGCCTCGCCCGACATCCAGGCATGCGGGTTGGGCTTGCCCTCGTAGGGACCGGCGGCGATGCCCATCGGCACCACGCCGTCCGACACGACGATGCTCGGAACGTCCGAGAGGTTCTGGAAGAACCGCTCGAACCAGAGTTCGAGATTGAGCCCGTTCCACAGGATCAGCTGCGCACCCTGCGCCTTCAATATGTCGCGCGGCGTCGGCTGGTAGTTGTGGATCTCGGCGCCGGGCTTGGTGATCGACTCCACCACCGCCGCGTCGCCGGCGACGTTGCGCGCCATGTCGGCGATGACCGTGAAGGTGGTCACCACCTTCAGCTTCTCCTGCGCCGCGGCGGGGCCGGCGGCGAGGCCCGCGGCCACGAGAAGGGCGATGGTCCACCGGACGGTGCGCATGCGTGTTTTCACCTGTTGAGGATTGCCAGCCTTCCAGATAGCGGCATGGCCGCACCGCGTCAATGCAATTGCAAATCATTCGCAACAATTCGCGCCTGCCGCAACGCCGACGCCATCCGCCGCAACGGCGACGCCTGCCGCCGCCCGCCGCGCGCCATCCGCCGGTTCGCCCGGTCCGGTGGACCGATGCAATCCGGCTTCTATCTTGCCGACAGGGACGATGTTGCCGGCCGCCTGGCCGGCCCCGCCGCAATGCGGGACAGGAGAAACACCATGTGGAAGACAGTCAGAATGCTGTTCGGCACCGGCCGGACGGAAGCCGCGGCCGAGCCGGAGCCGTCGCGCCGGCAGTTCCTCGTCGGCCTCGGCGTCGCGGGCGGCCTTGCCGTCGTCGCGCCGGCGCTGCTGCGGGCAACCCCTGCCGCGGCGGCCGAGCCGATGCCGGCGCCGGGCCCGCTCGCCGACGCCGATGCCGACGACGGCTACGAGGTCGCCCAGCGCTGGGACGACGACCGGCGGTACCGTCGCTACCGGCGCCGGCGCCGCCGGCATGACCGCCGCCGCTACGACCGCCGCGACTTCGCCCGCCGCTGCCGGCGCGACCCGCGCTTCCGCCGCGACAACCGCAATCTCTGCCGCCGGGTGATCGGCGGCCGCGGCCGCCGCGGCAGCTGCGTCGATCTCGGCCCGGTCACGATCTGCGACTGAACCACCCGCGGGCGGCCGTCAGTGGCCGCCCGCCACCCGCTTTCGGCATGATCCTTGCCGCCTTGCGCAAGAAACCCTGCTTTCAACACCGCTAAAAATCGTTATATCGCGGCCATGAGCACCATGCCCGCGAACACGCCCCTCGACCACATCCGCAATTTCTCGATCGTCGCCCATATCGACCACGGGAAATCCACCCTCGCCGACCGGCTGATCCAGTCGACCGGCGGGCTGGAGCTGCGCGACATGAAGGAACAGGTGCTCGACTCGATGGACATCGAGCGCGAGCGCGGCATCACCATCAAGGCGCAGACCGTGCGCCTGCACTACACCGCCCGCAACGGCGAGACCTACGTCCTCAATCTCATCGACACGCCCGGCCATGTCGACTTCGCCTACGAGGTGTCGCGCTCGCTGGCCGCCTGCGAGGGCGCGCTCCTGGTCGTCGACGCCGCCCAGGGCGTCGAGGCGCAGACGCTCGCCAACGTCTATCTCGCCCTCGACAACAATCTCGAGATCGTCCCGGTCCTCAACAAGATCGACCTGCCGGCCGCCGAGCCGGACAAGGTGAAGGAGCAGATCGAGGACGTCATCGGCCTCGACGCCTCCGACGCGGTGATGATCTCCGCCAAGTCCGGCCTCGGCATCGAGGACGTCTTGGAGGCGATCGTCCATCGCCTCCCCGCCCCCAAGGAGGGCGACCGCAACGCGCCGCTGAAGGCGATGCTGGTCGACTCCTGGTACGACGCCTATCTCGGCGTCATCGTCCTCGTGCGCATCATCGACGGCGAGCTGAAGAAGGGCCAGCTCATCCGCATGATGGGCACCGACGCCAAATACCCGGTCGACCGGGTCGGCGTCTTCACCCCCAAGATGGTCCAGGTGGATGCGCTCGGCCCCGGCGAGCTCGGCTTCATCACCGCCTCGATCAAGGAAGTCGCCGATACCCGCGTCGGCGACACGATCACCGACGACAAGCGCCCGACCACCACCATGCTGCCCGGCTTCAAGCCCGCCCAGCCGGTGGTGTTCTGCGGCCTGTTCCCGGTCGACGCCGCCCAGTTCGACGATCTGCGCGCCGCCATGGGCAAGCTGCGGCTCAACGACGCCAGCTTCTCCTTCGAGATGGAGTCCTCGGCGGCCCTCGGTTTCGGCTTCCGCTGCGGCTTCCTCGGCCTGCTGCATCTGGAGATCGTCCAGGAGCGCCTCTCCCGCGAGTTCGACCTCGACCTCATCGCCACCGCCCCCTCGGTCGTCTACGACATCAAGCTCACCGACGGCACCACGATCCAGCTGCACAACCCGGCCGACATGCCGGACGTGATGAAGATCGAGGCGATCCTCGAGCCGTGGATCAAGGCGACGATCCTCACCCCCGACGAGTATCTCGGCAACATCCTGCAGCTCTGCCAGGAGCGGCGCGGCATCCAGACCGACCTCTCCTATGTCGGAAAGCGCGCCATGGTCACCTACGAGCTGCCGCTCAACGAGGTGGTTTTCGACTTCTACGACCGGCTGAAATCGATCTCCAAGGGCTACGCCTCCTTCGACTACAACATGGCCGACTATCGCGAGGGCGACCTCGTGAAGATGTCCGTCCTGGTCAACGGCGAGCCGGTCGACGCTTTGTCGATGCTGGTCCACCGCGCCCAGGCCGAGCGCCGCGGCCGCGGCATGTGCGAGAAGCTGAAGGAGCTGATCCCCAACCACCTCTTCAAGATCCCGATCCAGGCGGCGATCGGCGGCAAGGTGATCGCGCGCGAGACCATCTCGGCACTCCGCAAGGACGTCACCGCCAAATGCTACGGCGGCGACGCCACCAGAAAGCGCAAGCTCCTCGACAAGCAGAAGGAGGGCAAGAAGCGCATGCGCCAGTTCGGCAAGGTCGACATCCCCCAGGAAGCGTTCATCGCGGCGCTGAAGATGGATAGTTGAGGGGATGTCACCTTCTAAGTGAGACGGGCTGCCAGTGAATGTGCAGTCTCGCGCGACGCATTAATGCACTTGGGCGAGGAGAGTATGGATACGCTGCCTCCAGCCGAACGCAGCCGACGAATGAGCCGGATTCGCTGCAAAGATACAGCGCCGGAAATGTCGGTCCGCCGCTTCGTATACGGGATGGGCTTTCGCTACCGCCTCCACCTGCGCAGCCTGCCAGGATCTCCAGACCTCGTGTTTCTCAGCCGGCGAAAGGTCATATTCGTCCACGGGTGCTACTGGCACCGTCATGACGACCCAGCCTGTAGGCTCGCCCGTCTCCCCAAGTCCCGACTGGATTTTTGGCTTCCGAAACTGGAACGTAATAGCGCCCGCGACCGAGAGAATCAGGAACATCTCGCCACACTTGGGTGGGAAGTTTTGATTGTTTGGGAGTGCGAGATAAGGGATAAAATTAAGCTAGAATCCACTCTCCGGAAGTTCTTGAACAAATGAGATCGATCGAGCTTTTCGCTGGCGCTGGCGGCCTAGGCATCGGGCTGCACCAAGCTGGCTTCCGGCCTCTCCGCGTGGTCGAATGGGACCGTTACTGCTGCGACACGCTGCGCGAGAACAAGCAGCGCGGCATTGAGGCGGTGGCAAGCTGGGACGTCACCGAGGGTGATGTGCGCTCTATCGATTTCAGCACATACGAAGGGAAGGTGGAGTTAGTCTCCGGGGGGCCTCCCTGTCAGCCCTTCTCCGTAGGTGGCAAGCATGGCGCTTATGACGATGCCCGGGACATGTTCCCCGAGGCGATCCGCGCTGTGCGGCAGGCTCGCCCAAAGGCGTTCGTCTTTGAAAACGTAAAAGGGCTCACCAGAGCGAGCTTCCGTAACTATTTCGAATATATCCGACTTCAGCTAGAGCATCCTTTGGTGACAGCGAAGCCAGATGAGATCTGGGTTGACCACCTTTCTCGTCTCGAGCGGCACCATACAGGGGGCGTTAGTGGCGACCTCCGCTATAACGTTGTCACGCGCGTCCTGAACGCAGCAAACTATGGTGTTCCCCAGCGGCGGGAGAGAGTTGTATTCGTAGGCTTTCGGGATGACATCGATGTAAACTGGGCTTTTCCCGAAGAGACTCACAGTCTAGACGCATTGATATGGGACCAAACACAAGGCAGTTATTGGGATAGGCACCGCGTAGCTCGGCAGCACCGGACGCTGAGCCCCAGGGCAATTGCCCGGGCGAATCAAATCTCAACCAAGCCTGACAGCCTGCCATGGCGCACCGTACGCGACGCAATTTGTGACCTCCCCCCTCCGGACAGTCCGGAGGCGATGGCTGCTGGCTTGCTCAACCATCGCTTCCAAGCGGGAGCTCGTTCCTACAAAGGTCACACAGGGAGCCCGTTCGACGAGCCCGCGAAGACACTCAAGGCGGGCGTTCATGGTGTACCTGGAGGCGAAAACATGCTGGCGTGCCCCGACGGTTCAGTTCGCTACTTCAGCGTGCGCGAGACCGCCCGCCTTCAAACCTTTCCGGACAACTTTCTTTTTCACGGCTCATGGACCGAAACTATGCGCCAGCTAGGAAACGCTGTCCCCGTCCTCCTAGCGCGAGCTGTTGGCGAGGATGTCGCTAAACGCCTGAAAGAAACTGTATGACACGGAAGAAGTTAGAGGCCGCGTACAATCCACTTGCCCGCATAAATCTCGCCAAAAGCATTGAAGGGGAACTTTTAAATCGCCCTACAAAGCCGCTCTCGGACGCTGATCAGATCACCGGCGCTGGCATGTATGTAATTTACTACACGGGTGACTTCGAACCGTACGAGCCAATCGCTACAGCCAATGCCGGCGGCCAGTTTGCCAGACCCATATATGTTGGCAAGGCTATTCCGAAGGGTGGGCGTAAGGGCGGCCTCAGCGAGAATGCCGCTGCAGGCGGCGCCGCTTTAGCCGATCGGCTTAGGCAGCACGCATCCTCGGTATCAGAAGCAAGAAATCTAAAGCTTACCGATTTCTACTTCCGGCACCTTGTTGTCGACGACATTTGGATACCTCTCGGCGAGAACATGTTGATCGAGTCCTTTAAGCCGGTCTGGAACCGAGCGATCGATGGCTTCGGCAACAAGGATCCGGGCAGACGACGCGCCACTCAATTTAAGTCTCCATGGGATGTGCTACATCCGGGCCGCTCCTTTTCAACGAAGTTAGCCGACAGCCCCGTATCCCCGGATTTCTTGGTCAAGCGGGTCGCCGACTATTTTGCTAACCGTCCTCTCGCGAAGCTCCCTAAAGTCCTAGCCAAACAGCTGGCTGCGGAGCAAGCTGAAGATGAGGAGGGAAGCGATGAGGTTTAAGATCACAGAGGGGTACGTTCGTGTGTTGAGTTAGAGCCGTCTGGCTGTATTAGATTGATCGACGCTCTACATTACATTCGATAAATTAGTGCGGTTGAATTGGGGGGAATGATTCGTGGGATTCTATTCGAGGCTGCGAGATGCGCGTGGCGACGACGAGGATTTGCAACGCTGCGTAGAGTCTGTTGTCGACCAGCTTCAGTCCGCCGTTGATCCGCGCAAGCCCGGGATGCTTTTGGGCAAGATTCAATCAGGTAAAACTCGCGCTTTCCTTGGGGTGATCGCACGTGCATTCGATCGCGATTTTGACATGGCGATTGTTCTCACTAAGGGAACCAAGACGCTCGCAAATCAGACTGTGAAGCGCATCGCTCGGGATTTCAAGGATTTCATCGACGACGACGAAATCCTACTTTTCGACATCATGTCGACGCCAGATGCCCTAACGAAAGCCGAGCTGCGCCGCAAGATTATTATTGTCGCTAAAAAACAAGTAAAAAACTTGGATCGAATCCAAGCACTGTTTGACAATACGTATCCAGAACTCCGCGAAAAGCGCGTCCTGCTTGTCGATGATGAAGCAGACATGGCCAGTATCCGATTTACAAAGAAAAAGGGGGAAGATAACTACGACCAAGGCACAATTGCCAACCAAATGGATAGATTGCGGGAAACGTTGCCCGGGATCGCATTTTTGCAGGTTACCGCGACGCCCTACGCCCTGTACCTCCAGCCGGAAGCATATGACGAGGCAACGGAGGCGAAGGAGGTATTCTATCCAAAAAGGCCTGCTTTTACCGTCCTGCTACCGATCCACGGGGCCTACGTTGGAGGGGAAGCTTATTTCGGCGGATGGGGAGCGGATGATCCTCGCTACTATCTATATGCCGAGGTCGACAACCGCGAACACGACGCGCTCCGGACAGCGGACGGTCGGTCGATCAGAGAAGATCGCATCTGGACGAGTGAGAACATAAAGATGCTACGGCGGGCGCTGATGAGTTTCCTGCTCGCCATCACCGTGCGGCGTCGCCAACAGGCGGATCTAGACCAGCGGCCTCAGAAATACGCCATGATTATCCACAACGACACACAGCGCGCCGCGCATGATTGGCAATGGGAAACCGTCAACAAGATCGCTAAAGCGTTCGAGTCCGCTGTTGAGCAAGATGATATTCGGCTCCAAAATCTCTTCGACGAGGCCTATGGGGACCTGATGCAATCCGTCATTGCCAATGGCGGGCATATGCCGCCTGCCTCGGATGCTCTTGCCGATGTCCGGACTATGATCATCGACGGGGAGCTTAATGTTCAACGGGTCAATTCGGATGCCCAGCTTGAACCGCTTCTTGATCCGGAGACTGCGGAACTGCGCCTTCGAACGAAAGCAAACCTGTTCATTGGCGGCAGCATTCTCGATCGCGGGATCACTGTCCCCAATCTGATCGCCTTCTACTATGGCCGTAACCCTAAGCGAATGCAGGCAGACACCGTCCTTCAGCACTCACGTATGTATGGCGCCCGGCATCACGATGATCTTGCCGTCACTCGGTTCTACACGTCGCGTGGCGTCCATACCCGGCTGTCGAACATATACGCGCTCGAGACTGCTCTCCGCGAGGCTTTCGAGAGCGGGGCACATGACGCGGGCGTCGTATTTATTCAGAGCGACACGCGCCAAGGTTTCGTTCCCTGCGCGCCGAGTAAAATCAAGCTCAGCGACGTAGTCGCAATACGGCCAAACGAAGCCTTGCTTCCTACCCGCTTCGATACAATTGCTGCAAGCCGTCTTGCGAGGCACGTCGCCGTTATAGACAAACTCGTTCCCAGTACGGCGTTCGACGCCAGAGCCTTCGTTGACATTTCGCTAGAGCAGGCGACAGCTCTGCTCGACGCGATTGAGCCGACGATTGAGCTAGCAGAGGATGGCGAGTTCGACTGGGACGCGATGCGCGGGCTGCTACAATACTACGCCGAACGCGATCGTGGGCACGCACTGCTGCTTGTTGAGACGGGACGTCGGCTCGACCGCGCAAAATCCGGAGATCGCTCAGGTCTCTCCATTCTTGGAACGACTGAACTACGTGCGCTCGTCCGCTCGCCAATGCGAACCGCCCCGGCAATCGTGCTGCTGCGGCAGGAAGGCGGACCGGGACTCGGTTGGAAGGCGGGGCCTTTCTGGTGGCCGATGCTGGTGGCGCCTCCCCAGGCGACACCTTGCGTGTTCGCGACAAAGTCAGCGGCCTGACGGCAGTGACAAGAGCGCGACTTTTCAATGCGTCCGCCTGAATGAGCCCGTCAGACTCAAGGCCCTGAGTAGGGCCATCGACGAATGCGCTCCGCCCCGTGCTGCCCTAGGCCTTTCCCATGACCACCATCCACCTCCTCACCCCCGCCGATCTCCCCACCATGCGCGCCGTGCTGGCGCTGTTCGGCAGGGTCTTCGACGAGCCGGACACGTTCGGCGCCGCGCCGCCCAGCGACGCCTGGCTGGCGCAGCTCCTGGCGCGTGACACGTTCGTGGCGCTGGCGGCGGTCAGGGACGGCGCGGTGGTCGGCGGGCTCGCCGGCTACATCCTGCCGAAATACGAGCAGGCGCGCAGCGAGGGCTACATCTACGACCTCGCGGTGGACGCGGCGCATCGCCGCCAGGGGATCGCCACCAGCCTCATCGCCGCGATGACGCGCGAGGCCAGGGCTCGCGGCGCCTGGGTGGTGTTCGTCCAGGCCGACCACGGCGACGACCCCGCCATCGCCCTCTACACCAAACTGGGGACCCGCGAGGACGTGCTGCATTTCGACATTCCGGTGGACTGACGTGGCGCCCCTCGTCCTTCGACAGGCTCGGGATGAGGGACTACGGCGATGCCGCACCATGCACCGTCCGGGCCGGTCGCCGCCTTGCCCGTCCAGCCGATCTCCCCCCTTGTGGGGGAGATGCCCGGCAGGGCAGAGGGGGGTGCAGCACACGCAAAATCCAGCGCTGCGATCCCCGATGTCACCAAAACTAATCCCCACCTTTCCCCCCGCCCCGCATAATCCTCGCACCGCTGCCCGCTGACGGGTACGAGTGATCGCCGGGATCGTTCGGGGGGTGGCGGGCGGCGTCCGCGTCGGGGTCTCTTCCGGAGAGGCACCGCCCCGGACGGCTTCGACCGCCGCCGGACCGTCCCCCACTACGAGGGGGCTGCGGATTGGTCCGCTTGAGCCCGCGAGGGCGAAGAGCCGGCCGCCATCGCCGGCCCTGCCGCCCATCGCGGCGGGACAGGCGAGGCAACGAAGCTGCACAAACGCCGCGCGGAATGCCGGAGGCGGACCGCAACAGAAACAATACGGAGGGTCTGCCTCCGGCATTCCGCCGCCCGTTGCGGGCGGGCCGCGAAGGCGGCACGAATGACGCGACACCCTCGGCCCGATCGGGCGCGAGGGCGAAGGTGCTTGGGCCTAAGGAGGGGCGGCGAGAGCGGCCCGGCGAAAAGCCCGGCCAAAAGCCGGGCCAAAAGCCTGACCAAAAGTCCGGTCAGTACTCGATGACGCCGTCCAGCGCGTAGTGCTTGATCGTCTTGCGGTTGGCGATCAGCTCGTCGATCGTCGGCTCGCCGGTCATGGCGCGGCGGATCGCGAGCTTCGTCGCCTCGTAATTGGTGCGGTAGAGATCGGCCTTGTCGAGGTTCGGATCCTCGGCGCAGCGCGGGTCGAGCCAGATGGTGATGATCAGGCAGATCTCGTCGACGATCGCCTTCGGGATCACCCCCTCGATGACGCAGTCGACGATGGCGTCGCCCGTCGCGCCCTGCACCACGCCGCCGAGCAGCTCGACATAGGCCTCGGTGTGGATCGTCGCCTTGGTGGTCATCATCGTCGCCGGCCGCACCAGCTGGTTGAGGTCGCGCACCACGAACATGCGGGTATGGCCGACGGTCTGGCCGAGCATCGAGGCGAAGGCGTGCCCGACCGGGCCGGTGACGGCGCCGATCAGCACCTCGGGCATGGCGTCCGTCGCCTGGCCCTCGGCGGCCAGCACCGTCGCCTCGCCGGTGCGGAAGATGATGTCGGTCATGGATGGTCCCTTGTGGATCTGGTGCGGCGCCCTGCCCGCGCCTGTCGCATGTTTCGCCGCGTCGTTCGAGGGGGATCGTGCGGCAGCGCCGGCCGGCTGGGTTGCCGCGACGGGCGCGCGCGCGCGACGATGATCCGATATTGCCGCCCGGCGCCGCGCGGCTTACCCTGCGGAAGCCGGCGCCGAGGCCGGGGAGCGGGGAAACAGGCCATGGACGCCCGTGAGACGCCGGAGAAATCGCCGTCGCAGCTGATCGACGAGCGGATCGCCGAGCTCGGCGACTGGCGCGGCGCGCTGCTCGCCCGGCTGCGGGCGCTGGTCCTGGCGGCAGACCCGGCCATCGTCGAGGAGTGGAAATGGCGCGGCGTGCCGACCTGGACGCATGACGGCATCGTCTGCACCGGCGAGACCTACAAGGCGGTGGTCAAGATGACCTTCTTCAGGGGCGCCGCCCTCGACGACCCGGCGGGGCTCTTCAACGCCAGCCTCGACGGCAACGCCCGCCGCGCCATCGACTTTGCCGAGGGCGCCGCGATCGACGAGCCGGCCCTCGTCGCCCTCGTCCGCGCCGCCGTCGCCCTCAACACGGCCGGCCGCCGCAAGTGAGCTGACCCGGCGAGGCGGCCGCGGCTTCCCAACCGCCGCCGCCTCGGCTATACGGGCCGCCGCTCTTCCCGCCGCCCGGTCCCCTGCCCGCCTCTCACGGCGCGGCGACGCCGTTGCCCGTCCCCCCGCGAGGTTTCCATGACGCTCTATCCCGGGCTCGATTTCGGCACGACCAATTCCACCCTGGCGCTGGCCGGCCCGGGCGCCGCGCCGCGGCTCGTGGCGCTGGAGGGCGAGCACCTGACGATCCCCTCGGCGCTGTTCTACAGCCTCGAGGACGGCCAGACCTATTTCGGCCGGGCCGCGGTGTTCGAATATGTCGACGGCGCCGAGGGCCGCTTCATGCGGGCGCTGAAGTCGATCCTCGGCACCTCCCTGATGCAGGAGAAGACCGCCGTCGGCCGCCAGCGCCTCGGCTTCCAGGAGCTGATCGGCCATTTCCTGCGGCATCTGCGCGTCAGGCTGGAGGCCGAGGCGGAAGCCGACGGCAGCGTCATCGCCGACCACGTCGTGCTCGGCCGCCCGGTGCATTTCGTCGACGAGGACGAAGGTGCCGACCGCGAGGCCGAGGGCCAGCTCGAGGCCGCCGCCCGGGCGGAGGGCTTCCGCCACATCGAGTTCCAGTTCGAGCCGGTGGCCGCGGCGCTGTATTTCGAGCGCCAGGTCAATGCCGAGCAGCTGGCGCTGGTCGTCGACATCGGCGGCGGCACCTCGGATTTCTCGGTGGTGCGGCTGTCGCCGGAGCGGGCGAAGGCCAGCGACCGCCGCAGCGACATCCTCGCCTCGACCGGCGTCCATGTCGGCGGCACCGATTTCGACCGGCTGCTGTCGATCGCCGAGATGATGCCGCATTTCGGCCTGGGGTCAGAGACCGCCGACGGCAAGCGCCGCCTGCCGGTCTGGTACTTCAACGACATGGCCACCTGGCACCGGATCAACACGCTCTACACGCCGAAGATCCTGCGCGACATCGGCCAAATGAAGAAGGAAGCCGCCGAGCCGGAGAAGCTCGCCCGCTTCGAGCATCTGCTTGCCCGCCGCTCCGGCCACCGCCTCGCCGGCGCCGTGGAGACCGCCAAGATCGCGCTGAGCGCCGAGGACGAGACGCTGATAAGGCTGGAGGAGTCCGGCCTCAGCCTTGCCGCGCCGGCGTCGCGGCAGCGCTTCGACGCGGCGACGGTCGAGCTCGTCGGCCGGATCGAGGGTGCCATCGACGCGGCGCTGGCGGAGGCGAGCGTCGCGGCGGAAGCGATCGAGACGGTGATCCTCACCGGCGGCGGCGCGCAGGTGCCGGCCGTCGCGGCGGCGGCCACCGGCCGGTTTCCGCAGGCGCGCATCGCCCGCTCCGATGCGTTCGGCTCGGTCGGGCTCGGCCTTGCGATCGACGCCGCGCGGCGCTTTGCCTGACCCGGCAGCCTGCCGGCGGGATGACTTGCCCGCCCGACATGCTATCACCGGGCCGAACACTGAGGAGGGAGATCCCATGCTGACACTCGACAAGGCCCGCACCATCATCGCCGAGGCGCTGAAGACCGGCGCGGCCAACGGCTGCAAGCCGCTCACCGTGGCGGTGCTCGATGCCGGCGGCGCCCTCGTCGCGCTGGAGCGCGCGGATGGCTCGTCGCGCATGCGGCCCGACGTCGCCATGGGCAAGGCCAACGGCGCCATCGCGCTCGGCATGGGTTCGCGGGCGATCTGGAAGCGCGCCGAGGAACAGCCTTATTTCATCCAGGCGATGAACGCTTTGGCCAAGGGCGTGCTCGTCCCGGTGCCGGGCGGCGTGCTGGTGCGCGGTCCCGGCAACGCCATCCTCGGCGCCGTCGGCATCACCGGCGACACGTCCGACAACGACGAGATCTGCGCCATCGCCGGGATCGAGGCCGCCGGCTTCACCGCCGACGGCGGCTGATCACGGTGCTTTGAGCGCGCGCCTGAAACCTTTCGGGCGCCCTCACCGAAGCTTGTCTTGAGCGCCGGCAGCAGGCGCCGCAGCTATACGCCGGAAAGGTCCGGCGATGGACAGGCAAGGAGCACGGAAATGACGAAGCGGACGAGTTGGCGCCGGGCGGTACTGTTCGGCGCCGCCGGACTGGCGATGGCGGGCGGGCTTGCCCCGGCAGGCGTGGCCGCGCAGGACAGCGCGACGGCGATCTTCGCCGGCGGCTGCTTCTGGTGCGTCGAGAGCGATTTCGACCACCTGGCCGGCGTCACCGGCACGACATCCGGTTACATCGGCGGCGAAAACGCCAATCCGACCTACGAGAACCATCCGGGCCACGTCGAGGCCGTGCGGGTCACCTACGACCCCGCCCGCGTCAGCTACGAGAAGCTGCTCGACGTGTTCTGGCATTCGGTCGATCCGACCGACGCCGGCGGCCAGTTCTGCGATCGCGGCCATTCCTACACGACCGCGATCTTCGCCACCGACGCAGCGCAGCTGCAGGCCGCCAAGGCCTCGAAGGCCGAGATCCAGACAGAGCTGCCCAAGGTGGCGACGCCAATCGCCACGGCCCCGACCTTCTGGCCGGCGGAGGACTATCACCAGGATTACTACAAGAAGAACCCGCTGCGGTATAAGTATTATCGCTACTCCTGCGGCCGCAATGCGCGGGTCAAGGAGGTCTGGGGCGACAAGGCCTATCAGGGGATCAAGGACGCCGTCGGCTGACGTCTCGCGGAGGCAGCTCGGCCCTTCATCGGCCACCGCCCGCAAGGGTATCGGGGAATTGGTCGCAGATGGAACCGTTCCCCGCCGCCGGGATTACCGGGGGACCATCTCGAGCGCGGCGCCGTTGCGACGCGTGATCCCCCTGACCGACCGAAGGAGACGCTTGTGGCCAAGGACAAGACACCCAAAGGCGCC
This sequence comes from Aurantimonas sp. HBX-1, assembly GCF_021391535.1. Lineage (GTDB taxonomy): Bacteria > Pseudomonadota > Alphaproteobacteria > Rhizobiales > Rhizobiaceae > Aurantimonas. The sequence goes on along the minus strand of NZ_CP090066.1, from coordinate 117,460 downwards.
GCTGCCGCCAAGACCCCGATGCACAAGACCATGAACCCGATCTCGGAGAACATCCGCGGCGCCATGGTCGAACTGCTGCAGGCCCATCTCGGCACCGCGATCGACATCACCTATCAGACCAAGCAGGCGCACTGGAACGTCAAGGGGATGAACTTCATCGCCGTGCATAAGCTGTTCGACGAGTTGCACGACCTGACCGAAGGCTATGTCGACGACATCGCCGAGCGCCTGACGGCGATCGGCGGGCAGGCCCACGGCACCGTCCAGGCATCGGTGCAGAACTCGCTGCTCGACGCCTACCCGCTGGACCTCGTCAAGTCGGAGGATCACCTGCGCCGCCTGACCGCGAGCTACGCCAAGTGGAGCGCGGCGGTCGAGAAGGGCATCGAGGAAGCCTCGGAAGCCGGCGATCCGCTGACCGAGGACCTCTTGACCGGCATCGGTCGCGGCCTCGACAAGTCCATCTACTTCATGGAGAGCCATTTCCAGGGCTGATCGAGGCTCCGGAACTGGGTGGAAAAGGCGGCTTCGGCCGCCTTTTCCATGTCTAGTATCCGGTTCTTTGGTCCGGCTCAGCCGATCGTCTGGCCGCTCTTCTTCCAGTCGGCGAGGAAGTTTTCCAGGCCCTTGTCGGTGAGCGGGTGCTTCACCAGCGCCTTGAGCGTTGCCGGCGGCACGGTGGCGACGTCGGCGCCGATCAGCGCCGCTTCCCGCACATGGTTCAGGGTGCGGATCGACGCGGCGAGGATCTCGGTCTCGAAGCCGTAATTGTCGTAGATGCGCCGGATGTCGGCGATCAGCGCCATGCCGTCGAGATTGATGTCGTCCAGCCGTCCGATGAAGGGCGAGATGAAGGTCGCGCCGGCCTTGGCGGCGAGCAGCGCCTGCACGGCCGAGAAGCACAGCGTGACGTTGACCATGTGGCCCTCGCCGGTGAGCTCCTTGCAGGCCTTGAGGCCGGCCAGCGTCAGCGGCACCTTCACACAGACATTGTCGGCGATCTCGGCCAGGATACGCCCCTCGCGGATCATTTCCTCGGCCTCGAGCGCCGTCACCTCGGCGGAAACCGGCCCTTCCGTGACGTCGCAGATCTCGGCGACGATGTCCCGCATCGGGCGGCCGGCCTTGGTGATCAGCGACGGGTTGGTGGTGACGCCGTCGATCAGGCCCGCGTCCTGCAGTTCCCGGATCTCGGCGATGTCGGCGGTGTCGACGAAGAATTTCATGGCGTGCCTCGCGGAAGTTCGATTGGCGGATGTGACGCGTCCTTACCAGTCTTTGGCGGTGCCGCGCCATACGCGAACAGGTCGGCCTGCCGCCGATGTTTCCGAGACGGCTGCCAATCCCTACACTTAGGGCACGATCCGCTCGCACCGATTCGCCGCGTCCGTGCCGGCACGCCAGCCCTGGGGCCGCCTTGCAACTCGCCGAACAGCTCTTTCGCATCCGGACCGTCCCGGTGCTCGTGCCGATGCCGGCCGAGCGGGCCTATTCCTATGCCGTGCCCGAGGGCATGACGGTGGTGCCGGGCTCGATCGTCCAGGTGCCGCTCGGCCCGCGCCAGGTGGCCGGCGTGGTGTGGGACGGCGGCTCGGACGACGTCGACCCGAAGAAGCTGCGCGCGATCACCCACGTGTTCGATTGCCCGCCGCTGGACGCGACGATGCGGCGCTTCATCGACTGGGTGGCCGACTACACGCTCTCGCCGCCCGGCCTGGTGGCACGGATGGCGCTGCGGGCGCCCGCCGCCTTCGACCCCGAACCGCTGATCGAGGGCATCGAGGCGACGGGCGTCGCCCCGGAACGGCTGACCGATGCCCGCCGCCGGGTGATGGAAGCCGCCGTGGAGACGCCGGCCTGGACGCGCTCGGGCCTCGCGCACGCGGCGGGGGTCACGCCGTCGGTCGTCGACGGACTGCTGAAGCAGGGCGTCTTCCGCAGCCTGCGCCTGCCGCCGCCACCCGCCGTCGCCCTGCCCGACACGGAATATGGCCGCGCCGAGCTGAGCCCGGACCAGGCCGCGGCGGCCGAGGCACTGGTCGCCAAAGGCGACGGCTTCTCGACGACGCTGCTCGAGGGCGTCACCGGCTCGGGCAAGACCGAGGTGTATTTCGAGGCCGTCGCCGCGGCGCTCGACAAGGGCCGCCAGGTGCTGATCCTGCTGCCGGAAATCGCCCTCACCCAGAGCTTCATCGACCGCTTCCATGCCCGCTTCGGCGCGCCGCCGGCCGAATGGCACTCCGACGTCGCGCCGCGCCGGCGCGAGCAGATCTGGCGCCAGGTCGCCGAAGGCCGGGTCCGCGTCGTCGCCGGCGCGCGTTCGGCGCTGTTCCTGCCGTTCCAGGATCTCGGCCTCGTCGTCGTCGACGAGGAGCACGACCCTGCCTACAAGCAGGAGGAGCGGATCTTCTACCATGCCCGCGACATGGCGGTGGTGCGCGGCTCGCTGGGCGGCTTCCCGGTGATCCTCGCCTCGGCGACGCCCTCGGTGGAAAGCCGCGTCAACGCCGCCGACGGCCGCTACGGCCATGTCAGGCTCGCCGGGCGCTTCGCCGAGGCAGCGCTGCCGGACCTGTCGCTCGTCGACATGCGGCTCGCCCCGCCGGCGCGCGGCCGCTTCGTCTCGCCGGTGCTGTCGACGGCGATCGGCGAGACCGTGGCGCGCGGCGAGCAGGTGCTGCTGTTCCTGAACCGCCGCGGCTATGCGCCGCTGACGCTCTGCCGGGTCTGCGGCCATCGCTTCCAGTGCCCGGACTGCTCGACCTGGCTGGTCGACCACCGGCTGCGCGGCCAGCTGCAGTGCCACCATTGCGGCTTCGCGGTGCCGCGGCCGGAAGCCTGCCCCGAATGCGGCACGCTCGACCATCTCGTCGCCTGCGGCCCGGGGGTCGAGCGGATCGCCGAGGAGATGCTGGCGACGTTCCCCGAGGCGCGGACCATTCTGTTGTCCTCCGATCTTCCGGGTGGCGCGCGCCGGCTGCGGCGCGAGCTCGACGCCATCGCCGAGGGCGAGGCCGACATCGTCATCGGCACGCAGCTGGTCGCCAAGGGGCACCATTTTCCGCTGATGACGCTGGTCGGCGCGGTCGACGCCGATCTGGGCCTCGCCAACGGCGACCCGCGGGCCGCCGAGCGCACCTTCCAGCTGCTGCACCAGGTGACCGGCCGCGCCGGGCGCAGCGGCGGGCGCAAGAGCCGCGGCATGATCCAGACCTGGCAGCCCGAGCATCCAGTCATGCGGGCGATCGCCTCGGGCGACGCGGCACGCTTCTACGAGCGCGAGATCGCCGAGCGCCAGCGCGCCGGCCTGCCGCCCTTCGGCCGCCTCGCCAGCGTCATCGTCTCGGCCAACACGCGCCGCGAGGCCGAGGAGTACGCCCGGCTGCTGCGCCGCGCGGCGCCGGACGACCCGGCGATCGAGGTGCTCGGCCCCGCCGAGGCCCCACTTGCCGTGCTGCGCGGCCGGCATCGCTTCCGGCTGCTGGTGCACTCGCCCACCCGGGCGCCGGTGCAGGGCTTCCTGCGCGCGACGATCGCCGCGGCGCCGCGGCCGCGCGGCTCGGTGCAGATGCAGATCGACGTGGACCCGCAGAGCTTTCTGTGACAAATCCCCGCGTCAGGAGACCGCTCGAGGAGGCCAGGATGGCGATGCGCGTGAGAGGCTGGCAGTCGATGCTCGCAGCGTTGCTCGCCATGGGTCTGGTGGCCGAGGCCGGCGCCCAGCAGCCGACCGCCGGCATGCCGGTCGAGAACTCGCCCTTCGTCCTGCCCCCGCCCGGCCAGGACCAGAACAACGCGGCACCCCAGACGCCCCGCGAGCTGACGCTCGGCCTGCTGCACTGGCACCCCATCGCCAGCCGCTGCAACTTCGTCGATTCCGCGGCCGACAAGGACAGCGGCGGCGGCGAAGGCCCCTGGCCGCTGGTCTTCGTGACCATGGTGGAAACCGGCAGTTCGGGCAGCACCGGCCTCGAGCGCGGCTACGTGCTGGCGAACGGCCTGATCCGCGAGCTGGAGAAGGGCAAGACCGCCGCCGACAAGGATGGCAGCGTCGTCACCGTATGGCGCTCCGCCGGCGAACCGAGGATCAGTGTCAACGTCAATCTGCGCGAAGCCCGTGGCGTCGGCGAGGACGCCCGCTATTTCGGCTCGATGACGGTGTTCTGGAGCGACAAGCGGGAAACCGTGGCGATCGCCGGCGGATGCAAGAACTGAAGATCGGCGCGCGGCGCCCGGAAGGTAGTCTGACATGAACGACGGCATGGGATCGACCCGCACCCGGCGCGAGGTGGCGCGATGAGCGTCGGCCTGATCGCGCTGCTCGACGATGTGGCGGCGCTTGCCCGCATGGCCGCCACGCAGCTGGACGACGTGGCCGCGCAGGCCACCAAGGCCGGCACCAAGGCGGCCGGCGTCGTCATCGACGACGCGGCGGTGACGCCGGGCTACGTCACCGGCTTCGCCGCTTCGCGGGAGATCCCGATCGTCGCCAAGATCGCCCTCGGCTCGCTGCGCAACAAGCTGATCTTCCTGCTGCCGGGAGCGCTCGTCCTCAGCTTCTTCGCGCCCTGGGCGATCACCCCGCTGCTGATGCTGGGCGGCTTCTACCTCGCCTATGAGGGGGCCGAGAAGGTCTACGAGAAGCTGTTCCCGCACAAGGCGCACGCCCACGAGGAAAAGGTCGACGCCGCGGCGGCCGCCAGCCTGAAGGTACAGGAGGACCGGCGGGTGGCGAGCGCCATCAAGACCGATTTCATCCTGTCCGCGGAGATCATGGCGATCACCCTCGCCGGCCTGCCGGAAGGCAGCAGCCTGTGGATGCAGGCGATCATTCTCGCCGTGGTCGGCATCGGCGTCACCGTCGCCGTCTATGGCGTCGTGGCGCTGATCGTGAAGGCCGACGATGCCGGGTTGGCGATGGCTCGGAACGGCACGACGAACGTCTTCGGCAGCATCGTGCGCGGCCTCGGTTGCGGGCTGGTGGTCGGCATGCCGGTGTTCCTCAAGGTGCTGACGGTCGTGGGCACCGCCGCGATGGTCTGGGTCGGCGGCGGCATCCTCGTCCACGGGCTGGAGCATTACGGCATCGACTTCCTGGCGCACGGGATCGAGGCGGCGGCGGAAGCGGCGGCGCATGCCGTGCCGGCGCTCGCCGGCGTCGTCCACTGGCTGGTCACCGCGGCGGGCTCGGGCGTCGTCGGCCTCATCGCAGGCGCGCTGCTGATCCCGCTGGTCGGCGGGGTGCTTGCTCCCGCCTGGCTCTGGGTGAACGCCCAGCGCGCCTGATCGGCGCTCCTGCCCTCCGGCCCGTGCCGCCCGACCGGCGGCGCGGCGCCCGCTCTGCTCCCGAACGGACCACCGATGATCATGCCGCTGCCCCAGACCAACGCCGACATGCTGCCCTTCGTGGCGGCGCTGGTGACCATGCTGTTCGGCCTCGTCGCGCTGTTCGCGCCGCGGCTGACGCTGCGCGCGCTGCGCCTTCAGGCGGTCGACCGCCACCCCGAGGCGGTGGGCGAATCGCGGGCGACGATCGCCGGCTTCTGGCTGGGCGTCGGGCTGGTGTCGGCCGCCTTCTTCGACCAGCCCTTCGTCCAGATGGCGCTGGGGGCGGGCTGGCTGTTCACCGGCTTCGGCCGTCTCGTCTCGATCCTCTCGGACCGCGGCGCGACGGTCTACAACTGGCTGTTTCTCGCCCTCAACCTGCTCTTGGCCCTGATGGCGCTGGCGCCGGTCTTCGGACTGGTGAGCAGCTGAACCGCCGCGCCGGCGCGGCGAACCCGAATTCCGGGCGGAACCTCGCAAATCAGCGGGCAAACCGGCGGCGAAGCGTGTTGTCGCCGGCAAACCCCTATGCTAGACGGTCCCTGTCTTCGGAAGGACCTTGGCGGCACTGCTGCCCATCTTCCGGCATTCTTCAAACGGTTTCAAGGATTTGGGGCGGTCTCGCTTCGCAGACCCAACGCAAGTCTTGAACGAACGCGAAAAGAACGGTCGTCCGTGGCACAATCATCCTCTCCCGTTTCGGGAGTCGCAGACCGCTACGCCCAGTCCCTCTTCGAGCTCGCCCGCGATGATGGCGCGATCGAAACCGTCGAATCCGAGCTTCTCGCCTTCCAGCGCCTGATCGACGAGAACGTCGATTTCCGGCGGCTGGTCGAGAGCCCGGCCTTTTCCTCGGAAGAGCAGCTGCGCGCCATCGACGCCGTCGTGCGCGAAACTGGGCCGAGCGAACTGACGGGCAATTTCCTGCGCGTCATCGCCACCAACCGGCGGCTCTTCGTGCTGCCCGGCATTGCCCGCGCCTTCGCTCGGATGGCGGCCGTGCATCGCGGCGAGATCGAGGCCGAGATCACCAGCGCGCATCCGCTCGACGACGCCCAGCGCAAGGAGCTGGCCGAGGCCATCGGTTCCTACGCCGGCAAGACCGTTACCATGCGCGAAAGCGTCGATGCCTCGATCCTCGGCGGGCTGATCGTCAAGATCGGCTCCCGCCAGATCGACACCTCGCTTCGCACCAAACTCAATTCGCTTAAGCTTGCACTGAAAGAGGTCGGCTGATGGACATCCGCGCCGCGGAAATTTCCGCAATCCTCAAGAACCAGATCAAGAACTTCGGCTCGGAGGCAGAAGTCTCCGAAGTCGGGCAGGTTCTGTCGGTCGGCGACGGTATTGCGCGCGTCTACGGGCTCGACAATTGCCAGGCCGGCGAGATGGTCGAGTTCCCCGGCGGCGTCCAGGGCATGGCCCTGAACCTCGAGGAAGACAATGTCGGCGTCGTGATCTTCGGGTCCGACCAGGCGATCAAGGAAGGCGACACGGTCAAGCGCACCGGCGCGATCGTGGAGGTGCCGGTCGGCATGGGCCTGCTCGGCCGCGTCGTCGACGGTCTCGGCAACCCGATCGACGGCAAGGGCCCGATCGATTCCACCGAGCGCCGCCGCGTCGACGTCAAGGCGCCGGGCATCATCCCGCGCAAGTCGGTGCACGAGCCGATGTCGACCGGCCTCAAGGCCATCGACGCGCTGATCCCGATCGGCCGCGGCCAGCGCGAGCTGGTCATCGGCGATCGCCAGACCGGCAAGACCGCCATTCTCCTGGACACGTTCCTCAACCAGAAGCCGGCGCACGACGAGAACCGCGAGAACGACAAGCTCTACTGCATCTACGTCGCGGTCGGGCAGAAGCGCTCCACCGTCGCGCAGTTCGTGCGCACCCTCGAGGAGCGCGGCGCGATGGAATATTCCATCGTCATCGCCGCCACCGCCTCGGACCCGGCGCCGATGCAGTACATCGCGCCGTTCACCGGCTGCGCCATGGGCGAGTATTTCCGCGACAACGGCATGCATGCCGTGATCGGCTACGACGACCTGTCGAAGCAGGCCGTCTCCTACCGCCAGATGTCGCTGCTGCTGCGCCGCCCGCCCGGCCGCGAAGCCTATCCGGGCGACGTCTTCTACCTGCACTCGCGGCTGCTCGAGCGCGCCGCCAAGATGGGCGACGCCCACGGCGCCGGCTCGCTCACCGCCCTGCCGGTCATCGAGACCCAGGCCGGCGACGTCTCGGCCTACATCCCGACCAACGTGATCTCGATCACCGACGGCCAGATCTTCCTCGAGACGACGCTGTTCTACCAGGGCATCCGCCCGGCCGTGAACGTCGGCCTCTCGGTCAGCCGCGTCGGCTCGTCGGCCCAGACCAAGGCGATGAAGCAGGTCGCCGGCTCGATCAAGGGCGAGCTCGCGCAGTATCGCGAGATGGCCGCCTTCGCGCAGTTCGGTTCCGATCTCGACGCCGCCACGCAGCGCCTGCTCAACCGCGGCGCCCGCCTGACGGAGCTCCTGAAGCAGCCGCAGTTCTCGCCGCTGAAGACCGAGGAGCAGGTGGTCGTCATCTTCGCCGGCACGCAGGGCTATCTCGACAAGCTGCGCGTCGACCAGGTCGGCGACTTCGAGGAGGGTCTCCTCAACTCGATGCGCAGCGAGCACAAGGGCGTGCTCGATACGATCGCCCGCGAAAAGGCACTCTCGGACGATACCCGCGAGAAGCTGCGCGCGGCCATCGACGCCTTCGCCAAGAACTTCGCCTGAGCCAACCGGAACGCGCGTGAGTCCTGCCCCTCGGGGCAGGACCGATAAAGCGGGAGACAGCGCCAAGCCATGGCATCACTGAAGGATCTGCGGAACCGCATCGCGTCGGTGAAATCCACGCAGAAGATCACCAAGGCCATGCAGATGGTCGCGGCGGCCAAGCTGCGCCGCGCGGAAGAAGCCGCGAAGGCGGCTCGTCCCTATGCCGAGCGGATGGCGGCGGTGCTGGCCAACATCTCCGGCGCCATGGAAGGCGACGGCCCGAAGCTGATGGTCGGCACCGGCAGGGAAGACGTGCATCTGCTCGTCGTCTTCACCGCCGAGCGCGGCCTGGCCGGCGCGTTCAACGCCTCGATCGTCAAGCTGGCCCGCACCCACGGGCGCAAGCTCGAGTCCGAGGGCAAGACGGTCAAGTACATGATCGTCGGCAAGAAGGGCTGGGACATCATGCGCCGCGACTCGGCCAAGCAGGTCATCGAGCGCACCGACCTTCGCGAAGCCAAGCGCGTCGGCTTCGCGCATGCCGAGCTGATCGGCCAGACGATCATGGACCTGTTCGACAAGGGCGAGTTCGACGTCTGCTCGATCTTCTATTCCGAGTTCCAGAACGTCGTGACGCAGATCCCGACGCGCCAGCAGATCATCCCGGCGACGCTCGCCGGCGAGGCCGAAGCGGCGCCGGCGGGGACGGTCTACGAATACGAGCCGGAGCCGGAGGCGATCCTGGAGGATCTGATCCCGCGCAACCTGAAGGTCCAGGTCCTGCATGCGCTGCTGGAAAACGCCGCGTCCGAGCAGGGCGCGCGGATGAGCGCGATGGACAACGCGACCCGCAACGCCGGCGACATGATCGAAAAACTGTCGATCTCGTACAACCGCCAGCGGCAGGCGCAGATCACGACGGAACTGGTCGAAATCATTTCGGGCGCCGAAGCGCTCTAGAGCATCTGAGAGGAGGCCTTGATGGCTGACAACGAAAACACTGCCGGTGCGACCGGCCGCGTCGCTCAGGTCATCGGCGCCGTCGTCGACGTCCATTTCGACGGGCCGCTGCCGGCGATCCTGAACGCACTCGAGTGCGACAACAACGGCATGCGCCTGGTGCTCGAGGTTGCCCAGCACCTCGGCGAGAACACCGTCCGCACCATCGCCATGGACCTGACCGAGGGCCTGGTGCGCGGCCTGCCGGTCAAGGATACCGGCAGCCCGATCCAGGTGCCGGTCGGCGACGGCACGCTCGGCCGCATCATGAACGTCATCGGCGAGCCGATCGACGAGGTCGGCCCGATCCAGTACGAGATGAAGCGCGGCATCCACCAGCCGGCGCCCGCCTATATCGACCAGTCGCCGGAGAGCCAGATCCTGGTCACCGGCATCAAGGTCATCGACCTGCTCGCACCCTATGCCCGCGGCGGCAAGATCGGCCTGTTCGGCGGTGCCGGCGTCGGCAAGACCGTGCTGATCCAGGAACTCATCAACAACGTCGCGAAGGCCCATGGCGGCTACTCGGTGTTCGCCGGCGTCGGCGAGCGCACCCGCGAGGGCAACGATCTCTACCACGAGATGATCGAGTCCGGCGTGAACAAGGACCCGCACGAGAACAACGGCTCGGCCGAAGGCTCCAAGGCCGCGCTGGTCTACGGCCAGATGAACGAGCCCCCCGGCGCCCGCGCCCGCGTCGCGCTGACCGGCCTCACCATCGCGGAGCATTTCCGCGACCAGGGCCAGGACGTCTTGTTCTTCGTCGACAACATCTTCCGCTTCACCCAGGCCGGCTCGGAAGTGTCGGCGCTGCTCGGCCGCATCCCCTCGGCGGTGGGCTACCAGCCGACGCTCGCCACCGACATGGGCCAGATGCAGGAGCGCATCACCACGACGCACAAGGGTTCGATCACCTCGGTGCAGGCCATCTACGTGCCTGCCGACGATCTGACCGACCCGGCGCCGGCGACCTCCTTCGCCCATCTGGACGCGACGACCGTGCTCAACCGCGCAATCTCCGAAAAGGGCATCTACCCGGCCGTCGATCCGCTCGACTCCACCTCGCGCATGCTGTCGCCGATGCTGATCGGCGAGGAGCACTACGAGGTGGCCCGCCAGGTGCAGGTGGTGCTGCAGAAGTACAAGTCGCTGCAGGACATCATCGCCATCCTGGGCATGGACGAGCTGTCGGAAGAGGACAAGCTCACCGTCGCGCGCGCCCGCAAGATCGAGCGCTTCCTGTCGCAGCCGTTCTTCGTCGCCGAGGTGTTCACCGGCGCGCCGGGGCAGCTGGTGCCGCTGGAAGACACGATCAAGTCCTTCAAGGGCCTGGTCAACGGCGAGTACGACCATCTGCCGGAAGCCGCCTTCTACATGGTCGGCTCCATCGAGATGGCCGTCGAGAAGGCACAGCGCCTGGCCGCCGAAGCCGCGTAAGCATGGCCGGCGAGCGCGTCCTCCGTCTGGCGGATGCGATCAACGAGACCTGTCCGTGGTCGGGAAAGCCGATCGCGGACGGGTCGCTGACCCTCTACAAGGGCGCGGTGGTGGGGTTCTGCAATCCCGGCTGCCGCGACCAGTTCGAAAAGGCGATCCTCGACTTCGAGGCCGCCCTCAACAGGCAAGCGACCGATGGCTGACAGCTTCCAGTTCGACCTCGTCTCCCCCGAGCGCCTGCTGCTTTCCGAAGCGGTGACGGCGGTCAACGTGCCCGGCACGGAAGGCTATTTCACCGTCATGGCCAAGCATGCGCCGTTCATGACGACGCTGAAGCCGGGCGTCGTCGTGGTAACGACCGACGCCGGGACCGAGACGAAGATCTTCGTGGTCGGCGGCTTCGCCGATGTCAGCGAGGGCGGCTTCACGCTGCTCGCGGAACGCGCGACGCTGGTGGAGGATCTCGACCCCGCCGCGCTCGACCAGCAGATCAAGGATGCCGAGGAAGACGTCGCCGACGCCACGGACGACGTCGCCCGCTCCAAGGCCCAGCTGGCGCTCGCCCAGCTGCGCGAGGCACGCGCCGCCGTCGGCGTCTGACCGGCCCCTTCATTGCTTGCAGGAAAGCCGGCCTCGCGCCGGCTTTTTCGTATCTGGCGTTGTTCGACTGCGGCGGGCGCCCTGCGGCAACCGGCGGCAGTCGCCGCCTCGCCTAGCCAGCCAGGTGCCGGAACGTCGCCACCACCTGCTCGTAGACCTTTCGCTTGAACGGCACGATCAGATCGACCAGTTCGTCCATCGGCTTCCACGCCCAGTCGTCGAACTCGGCGGCATGGCCGCCGGGTGGCGGGGCGATGGCGATCTCGCTCTCGTCGCCCTCGAAGCGGAAGGCGAACCAGCGCTGCGTCTGGCCGCAATAGCGGCCCTTCAGCGCGATCCCGACCAGTTCCGGCGGCAGGTCGTAGTCGATCCAGTCCGGCGCCTCCTGGAGCAGCGTGACGGAGCGCATGCCGGTCTCCTCGTAGAGCTCCCGGCGCGCCGCGGCGAGCGGGTCCTCGTCCGCGTCGATGCCGCCCTGCGGCATCTGCCAGAGCTGCACCGCGCCGGTCATCTCGCCCTGGTCCTCGACCATCCGGCGGCCGACCCAGACCTCGCCCTGCCGGTTCAGCACCATGATGCCGACGCAGCGGCGATAGGGCAGATTCTCGTAGTCGATCGGTTTCATGCTGCCCCGTCCCGCCGCCGGGAACGGCGGCAGCCTTGCAGAAATGCGGATCATGCTTCCCGAAGAAGCGCCTGCGCCTGTTATCGGGCGGCCAGGGCGTCGGACAAGGGCGGGCGGGCCCGGCAGCCGATGGCGGCCTACCGACCCTCGGGGTCGTTGGCCAGCGCCGATACCGGCACGATCTCGACGCCGCGCCCCTGCACCTCGCCGATCCACGCGGCGATCGTGGCGATCGACACGTCGAAGGCCGAGGCGACGCCGACGGCCGTGCCTTCCGCCCGGGCGATTTGCTCGAGCATGTCGAGCTGCCGGCGGATGTCGGCGGGATCCTGGGTCCGGTCGATAGTAAGATCGGCGGCCGCGAAGGGCACGCCCTGCAAGGCGGCAGTGTCCTTCGCCAGCGAGCGCGGCGACGAGGCGTCGTCGAGGAACATCAGGCCGCGCCGGCCGAGCTCGGCGACCAGCGGCTCGATCGCCGTCGCCTCCCCGGTGAAGCGACCGCCCATGTAACTCATCACCCCGACATAGTTGGTCAGGGTCGCGAGCGTCGCATGCAGCGCCTCGAACCGGTTCGCCGCCGCATCGGCCACGGTCAGCGTGTCCGGGCCCGGGTCGATCTCAGGGTAGCCCACCGGCTCCAGCGGCACCTGCAGCACCAGCTCGTGGCCGGCGCGGCGCGCCTCCTGCATCCAGCGGTCGAGGCTGTTGCCGGCGGGCGAGAAGCCGAAGGTGACGCCGGCTGGCAGTTTCTCGATGGCGTTCATCGTGCCGGTCTGGCTGATACCGAGCCCGCCGACGACGATGGCGATGCGGGTTCCGGGCAGGCCGCGCGAGGCGCCGGCATAGACGTCGAAGGGGCGGCGCCCGTCCGGGCCGCGGATCGGCAGCGGACCGAATTCGCTGTCCTCGATCAGCGCGGCGTCGGGCAGATGCGCCGTGCCCGGAGGCTGCCGCCACTCCATCGGTTCCTCGATGCGGAACCCGACGCCGCCGGCGACGGGCTCGGCCGGCGGCCGGATGATCGTCGGGAGGGGACTGGCCGCCACCTTCTGGGGCGCGGCGACGACGGCGACCGGCTGGGGGGCCGGGGCTTCGGCCAGCATGTCGACGGTGCGGCGGGTCGGCTGCCCGACGAGGGCCGTGGCGAGCGAGCCGGCGACCAGGACGGCCGCCACGGCCAGCCCCGCGACAGTCGCGACAGAAGGAGACCGTCGGGGCTTGTCGCTGCCGATGTCGAGGCCGAGCGGCCGGTGGAGTTCGCCACGCATGTCCCCGTCTAGCCGTTCAAGCTGGAACGGGGCTCGCCGGGGCTGGCGGCCGCGGGCCGGGGCCCTGACGCACGAAGGCCCGGGCATGGTCCCATGCCCGGGCCTTCGTAGGTTTCGATCAGCGACCGGCTCAGTTGGCGGCGCTGGCTTCCTGCTTCGGCGGGAACATGGCGTTGGTCTTCACGCCGCGCAGCAGGTCGAGCGCGTACTGCAGCTGCAGGTCGTCGGCCGTCTCCGGCGGCACGTAGTCGAGCGAGCCGGAGCCTTCCTCGGTTTCCAGATTGCCGGTGATGTGGCCGCGCAGCGACGATTCGCCCCGCGCCATCTCGTCCTCGGGATCGAGGCCCATCTGCTCGCGGATTTCCGGCGGCAGCGGCTGCTCGACGGCGATGTCCGGATCGATGCCGCGGCCCTGGATCGAACGGCCGGACGGCGTGTAGTAGAGCGCCGTAGTCAGCCGCAGCGCGCCGTTGGCGCCGAGCGGGATGATCGTCTGGACCGAGCCCTTGCCGAAGGACCGCGAGCCGACGACGGTCGCCCGGCGCTGGTCCTGCAGCGCGCCGGCGACGATCTCCGAAGCCGAGGCCGAGCCGCCATTAACCAGGACGACGAGGGGCTTGCCGTTGATCTCGTCGCCGGAGCGGGCGTTGTAGCGCCGCGTCTCGTCCGAGTTGCGGCCGCGGGTGGAGACGATCTCGCCATTGTCGAGGAACGCGTCCGACACCGACACCGCCTCGTCGAGCAGGCCGCCCGGGTTGCGGCGCAGGTCGAGCACGAAGCCCTTCAGCTTGTCCTCGCCAACCTTCTCCTCGATGTCGGCGATCGCCTCCTCGAGACCGATCGTTGTCTGCTCGTTGAACTTCAGCAGCTTGATGTAGCCGACGTCGTTCTCGACCGTGTGGCGGACCGACGGGACCTTGATCTCGTCGCGGGTCACGGTCAGCCGGACCGGCTTGGTAGCGCCTTCGCGGATGATGGTCAGCGACACGCTGGTGCCGATGTCGCCCTTCATCTTCTCGACCGCCTCGCCGAGCGTCAGGCCACGCACCTGCTCGCCGTCGATCTCGGCGATCAGGTCGCCGGCGAGGACGCCGGCCTTGTCGGCGGGCGTGCCCTCGAAGGGCGAGACCACCTTGACCAGTTCCTCTTCCATCGTGACCTCGATGCCGAGGCCGCCGAACTGGCCGCGGGTCTCGGTGCGCATGTCCGCCGCTTCCTTGGCGTTCATGTAGCTCGAATGCGGGTCGAGCGAGGTGAGCATGCCGTTGATCGCGGTCTCGACCAGCTTCTGGTCGTCCGGCTCCTCGACATACTGGGCGCGAACCCGCTCGAAGACGTCCCCGAAGATCGCAAGCTGGCGGTAGGTGTCAGACCCCGCGGCATTGGCCACGCCAGCGTTCTGGGTCACAACGGTCATCGCCGTCGCCCCCATCAACGCGCCGGCGAAGAGTATCGAAAGCTTACGAATCATTCTTCGTCCTTCCAGAGGGTTCGTCCATCCACCACGGTGATGGATCGACCGGTTTCCCGTCTTTGCGAAACTCGACATAGAGTGCGGGCTCGCTTGCACCGAACTCCGCCACCGCCACGCTGGCGAGACGCTTGGCGCCCATCGAGGCGACCGGCTCTCCCGCCGACACGAACTGCCCGCTCTCGACGTCGATGCGGTCCATGCCGGCCAGCACCACATGATAGCCGTCGCCGGCGTCGAGGATCAAGAGTTGACCATAGGACCGGAACGGTCCCGAGTAGAGTACCCTCGCGTCGGCGGGTGACGTGACCACGTCGCCGGGGCGCGCCCCGAACGAGGCGCCGGTGGTCTCCCGGCCGATATCATCGCGATCACCAAATCCAATCAGCAGCTTGCCTGCCACGGGCAACGACAATCGGCCTTTCATTGTCGAAAATGCGGCGGCCGGCTCCAGCCGCGCCAGGTCACGGCGAATTGACGCGATATCGTAGGCGGGCGTGCTGCCGGCGGAGGGCAGGTCCGACGGCTCGAGCGCGGCGACCTGCACCTCTTCGGCTGCATCGGCAACGGCCGGCTCCGGCACCTCGGCGACGGCGTCGGGCGCCTCCGCGGGGGGTGCCGCCGGCACGTCGGCAACCAGCGAGTCGGCGACCGGCGGCTCCGCCGGTGGTGCCGCCTCGGCGGCGCGCTGCTGGGCGGCATCCTGCATCGCTGCCAGGCGGGTCGCTTCCGCCTCCGCGGCGCGGCGCTCGGCCTCGAGCGCCGCCAGCCTGGTGGCTTCCGCCTCGGCGGCAAGGCGCTGGGCCTCGAGCCGAGCCGCCTCCCGCCGCTGCAGTTCGGCCTGGCGCTCGGCCTCGCGGCGTTCGAGCTCGGCGACCCGGGCGGCCTCTTCGGCGGCACGGACGCGTTCGAGATCGGATTCCAGTGAGGCGATCAGCCCCTCGAGGTCGGTCGCCTCGGAGGCCAGTTCGGCAGCGCGCGCGGCTTCCGCGGCGCGGCGGTCGCGATTCTGCGCCTCCAGCCGCTGCTTCTCCGCCGACAGCTTGGCGAGGCGGGTCTCCTCCTCCTTGTAGCGGGTCAGCTCGCCGGCAAAGCGCGCCGTCTCGGCGGCGATGGAGACGCGCACCTCGGCCAGTTCCTGAAGATCGGCGATCAGGATCTCGGTCTCGCCGCGAATGGCCGGCACGACGGCGCCGAGCAGGATGGCGCTGCGCACCGAGCCCAGCGCGTCCTGCGGCTTCACCAGCAGTGCCGGCGGCGGCTTGCGGCCCATGCGCTCCAGCGCGCCCAGCACCTCGGCGAGGACGCCCCGGCGCTCGCGCAGCGACGCCTTGATCGTCGCTTCCTGCACCGCCAGCGCGTCGATTCGGCCTTCGGTCGCATCCAGCTGCCGGCTGGCCCGCTTCTGCGCCTCGGCCGCTTCGGTCATCGCCGCGCGGATCTTCTCGCGATCCTCGGAGAGGGCGGCGATCTCGGAATCGAGGGAGCGGATGGTTTCTTCCGACAGCGCGATGCGGCGCGACACCGCGGCAAGGTTTTCGGCGGTCTTGCGCCGCTCCTGCGCCAGTACCGCAGAGCGGGACGGTTCGAGCGCGCCGACGCGGATCGGATCGACGCCAGCGGCCGGGCGGGCGGCGGCGTCGCCGGCTTCCGGCAGCGCCCGGCCAGGCAGCGGCGCCAGCAGCACGCCGACAAGAGCGAGCAGGGCGACGCCGTTGCGCCGCCACCTCCCTCGCCTGCCTGCCACCCACTGCCGTGCCATCAAGACCAATCCCGTTTCAAACCCGCCGGACGCGAACCGCGACGATAGAATCAGGCCGTTAACATCCGATCAACCAACGATGCGGTGCACGGCGGCGACAGGACGAAGAGGCCCGCCGCATGAGACGCCGCGCAGCCGGCGCGATCAAGACCGGTGATAGGGATGGCCGGCGAGAATGGTGACCGCGCGGTACAGCTGCTCGGCGAGCAGAATGCGGGCGAGCTGATGCGGAAATGTCATGCGTCCGAGCGACAGGACGAGGTCAGCGCCGCCCCGCAGTGATTCGTCGTGCCCGTCCGGGCCGCCGACGAGCAGGCCGAGGTCGCGCCGGCCCCCATCGCGGAAGCCGGCGATCGCGTCGGCGAAATCCTGCGACGTCATGAGCCGGCCGGTCTCGTCGAGGACGATGCGGACGGCGCCTTCCGGCAGCGATGCGGCGAGGCGCTGGGCCTCGTCGCGCTTGCGCTCGGGCGTCGTCGCAAGCCGCGACTCCGGATGTTCGAAAAGACCCTGGTAGTCGAGACCGAGCGGCGGGCCGGCCTTCTTCAGCCGGTCGAGATACCGGTCCGCGAGCTCGCGCTCCGGCCCGGCCTTCATCCGGCCGATGGCCGCGATCGTCAGGCGCATCGGCCGTGCCTTTCCGGCCGAAGCCCTGCCTCAGGCAATCGAGCGACGGTCAGTGGACCGTCGCGTCTCCGCTGTCCCCGACCGACCACATCTTCTCGATATTGTAGAAGCTGCGGACTTCGGGGCGGAAGACATGGACGATGATGTCGCCCGTATCGATCAGCACCCAGTCGCCGTTTGCCAGGCCTTCCACCTTCGCCATCCCGAAGCCGTGTTCCTTCAGGTCGCGCAGAAGGTGATCGGCCACGGCCGTCACATGGCGGTGCGACCGTCCGGAGACGATGACCATGTGGTCGGCAAGGGCCGATTTGCCCCGCATGTCGATGGAGACAATTTGCTCGCCCTTCGAGTCTTCAAGGCTCGTCATGACGAGGTCGAGAGCGTTCCGACCGACCGATATGTCGGTGGCGGGCGCATCGGAAGGAGTGGTCGTGAAGACGTCCTTCGCTTCAGCCGCAGGTCGCAGTGTCGTTGTCCCTTTCCTCGGACGGGCGGTACGGCAGGGGCCGTACAGCAATTATCAATGTAGGCAGTGTTCCGTGTCTGTTTCAAGACGCGCCGCCGGAAGCCTTGCGGATCAGCGTCGAGGAGACCGGCGAACGGGGGCCGTGCAGGAACACCCAGGCGGGCGGATCGCGGAACGGCAGCGCCGCGGCGTCGCGCTCGGCCAGGCGGTAGCCTTCCAGGTAGCGGGCCATCGGAGCCGACAGGGACGCAAGGCTCGCCCCCGGGCGGTCGACGACGGCGATCGGCAGCATGGCGACGATCCGGCGCCAGTCCTGCCAGCGATGAAACGAGGCGAGACTGTCGGCGCCCATGATCCAGACGAAGCGGATACCGGGCCGCCGCAGCCGCAGCAGGGCCACCGTGTCGGCACTGTAGCGGATGCGGTGCGCGGCCTCGAAGGCGGTCACCGCCGCGTGCGGCCCGTCGGCAAGGCGGCGCACCGCCGCCAGCCGCTCGCCCAGCGGACGCAGCTGACCATGGTCCTTCAGCGGGTTGCCGGGCGTGACGATCCACCAGATGCGGTCGAGGCCGAGCCGGCGGCGGGCGGTCTCCGCCACCAGGAGGTGTCCGGCATGCGGCGGATTGAACGAGCCGCCGAACAGACCGATGCGCATGCCCTTCTCGGCATGCGGGATGGCCAGCGCGGCGGGGTCGACGGCGTGCGCCCCGGCGTCCACCTTCCCGCGATGCTTCACGGGCGGGTCTGGCCGGACCCGCGGACGCGGTAGTTGAAGCTGGTCAGCTGCTCGACGCCCACCGGGCCGCGCGCATGCATCTTGCCGGTGGCGATGCCGATCTCGGCGCCCATGCCGAATTCGCCGCCGTCGGCGAACTGCGTCGAGGCGTTGTGCAAGAGGATGGCTGAATCGATGCCGGCGAAGAACGCGTCGGCCGCCCGGATGTCGTCGGTGACGATCGCCTCGGTATGATGCGAGGAATGCGCCTCGACATGGGCGATGGCGCCCTCCACCCCGTCGACCAGCGCCACCGAGATGATCGCGTCGAGATATTCGGTGTCGAAATCGGCGTCGCTGGCGGGCTCGGCGGTGGGATAGCGCTCGCGCACCTCCTCCGTTGCGCGGATCTCGCAACCGGCGACCCGCAGCGCCTCGAGGATCGGCAGGAGATGCGTGTTCGCCGCCCGGCGGTCGACCAGCAGCGTTTCGGCCGCGCCGCAGATGCCGGTCCGGCGCATCTTCGAGTTGACGACGATGTCGACTGCCATGCCGAGTTCCGCGGCGCGGTCGACATAGACGTGGCAGAGGCCTTCCAGATGCGCGAAGACCGGCACCCGCGCCTCGTCCTGGACGCGAGCCACCAGCGAGCGCCCGCCGCGCGGCACGATGACGTCGAGATTGCCGCCGAGGCCCTTCAGCATCTCGCCGACCGCCGCCCGGTCGGTCGAGGGCACGATCTGGATCGCATCCTCGGGCAGGCCGGCTTTGGCAAGCCCCGCCACGAGGGCCGCATGGATCGCCGCCGAGGAGCGCACCGAGTCCGAGCCGCCGCGCAGGATCACCGCGTTGCCGGATTTCAGGCACAGCGCCCCGGCGTCGGCGGTGACGTTGGGCCGGCTCTCGTAGATGACGCCGACGACGCCGAGCGGCGTGCGGACGCGCTCGATCTCGATGCCGTTCGGCCGCGTCCAGGCGTCGATGCGGGCGCCGACCGGATCGGGCAGCGACGCGACGACGCGCAGCCCCTCGGCCATCGCCGCGATGCGCCCGGCATCGAGCGTCAGCCGGTCGATCAGGGCGGGGGCCATGCCGGCGGCGTTCGCCTTCTCCAGATCGGCGGCATTCGCCGCGAGGATTGCCGGCTGTGCTTCGAGGATGGCGGCGGCCATCGCCGCCAGCGCGCCATCCTTGGCGGCGGTCGGCGCCAGCGCCAGCTGCCGCGCGGCGGCGCGCGCCCGCACGCCGATGTCCCGCATCAGCGCGGCGACGTCCGTGGTTTCGACCTGGTCGAGCATGGTCATCTCTCCTGCCTGCTGCGCGCTCATGGCGTGGTAAGCACCGCCGGCTGTTCGGCCGACGGCTCCATCACCAGATCGTCGCGATGGATCATCGCGCTGCGCCCCTCGTAGCCGAGCACCGCGGCGACATCGCCCGAGCGCAGCCCGGCGATGCGCCTGGCGTCCTCGGCGTCGTAGGCGACGAGGCCGCGCGCCACCTCGTGCCCGCCGGCATCGAAGACGGTGATCGTGTCGCCGCGCCGGAACGCGCCCTCTACCGACCTCACCCCGGCCGGCAGCAGGCTCTTGCCGGACCGCAGCGCCCGGACGGCGCCGTCGTCGACGACGAGGCGGCCGGTGGCGTTGAGATGGCCGGCGATCCAGCGCTTGCGCGCCGTCACCGGGTTGATCAGCGGCCGGAACAGCGTCGCCCGCTCGCCGCGCTCGATGGCGCCGAGCGGGTAGAGCCGGTTGCCGGCGGTGATGATCATCGCCGCGCCGGCGCCGGTGGCGATGCGCGCCGCGTCGATCTTGGTCTTCATGCCGCCGCGCGACAGTTCCGAGCCGGCGGAGCCGGCCATCGCCTCGATCTCCGGCGTGATCGCCTCGACCAGCGGGATGTGCGCCGCGTCCGGGTTCTGCAGAGGCGGCGCCGTGTAGAGCCCGTCGACGTCCGACAGGAGCACCAGCAGGTCGGCGTCGATCATCGCTGCGACGCGCGCCGCCAGCCGGTCGTTGTCGCCGTAGCGGATCTCGGAGGTGGCGACGGTGTCGTTCTCGTTGATCACCGGCACGGCGCCGAAGCCGACCAGTGTGTTGATCGTCTCGCGGGCGTTGAGATAGCGGCGGCGCTGCTCGGTGTCGCCGAGCGTCAGCAGGATCTGGCCGGTCTCGATGCCGTGCCGCCCGAGGATCTCCGAATAGGTGCGCGACAGCGCGATCTGGCCGACCGCCGCGGCGGCCTGGCTCTCCTCGAGCTTCAGCGGCCCCCGCGGCATCGCCAGGATCTGGCGCCCGAGCGCGATGGCGCCGGAGGACACGACGAGGATCTGCCGCCCGTCGGCGGCAAGGCGCGCGATGTCCTCCCCCAGCGATTCCAGCCAGGTGCGCTTCAGGCCCCGGACCGGATCGACGAGCAGCGAGGAGCCGATCTTGACGACGACCCGGCGATACCCGGCGAGCAGATCGCTCATTCCTCCGCGCTCCCCTCGTGGCCGACGGCGAAGCGGTCGGGCTCAGGCAGCGAGCCGTCCGAGGTGAGGCCCGAGATCTCGCGGCGCAGCGACCGGAGCGCCTCGGTCATGCCCTCTCGCGTGACCGCCGAGAGCGCCAGCACCGGCCCCTCGGCGACCGCCTGCAGCGCCGCCATCTTCTCCTCGCGCGCCTCGTCGGTCAGCGTGTCCACCTTGGAGAGCGCGACGATCTCGGGCTTCTCGGCGAGCCCGTGGTCGTAGGCCGCCAGCTCGCGCCGCACGGTGACGTAGGAGCCCGCGACGTCTTCCTCGGTCGCCGAGACGAGGTGCAGCAGCACGCTGGTGCGCTCGACATGGCCGAGGAAGCGGTCGCCGATCCCGACGCCCTCATGGGCGCCCTCGATCAGGCCGGGAATGTCGGCAATGACGAACTCGGTGTCGTCGATCTTGGCGACGCCGAGGCCGGGATGCAGCGTGGTGAACGGATAGTCGGCGATCTTCGGCCGGGCCCGCGTGACGGTGGCGAGGAAGGTCGACTTGCCGGCATTCGGCAGGCCGACGAGGCCGGCGTCGGCGATCAGCTTCAGCCGCAGCCAGATCGTCAGCTCCTCGCCTTCCAGCCCCGGATTGGCGCGGCGCGGCGCCTGGTTCACCGAGGTCTTGAAATAGGCGTTGCCGAAGCCGCCATTGCCGCCGGCGGCGAGGCGATGGCGCTCGCCGACCGTCGACAGGTCGCAGATCAGCGTCTCGTTGTCGTCGGCGAAGACCTGGGTGCCGGCCGGCACCTTCAGCGTCACGTCGCTGCCCTTGGCGCCGTGGCGGTTGCGGCCCATGCCATGGCCGCCGGTCTTGGCCTTGAAATGCTGCTGGTACCGATAGTCGATCAGGGTGTTCAGCCCGGCGACCGCCTCGATGTAGATGTCGCCGCCGCGCCCGCCGTCGCCGCCGTCCGGGCCGCCGAACTCGATGAACTTCTCGCGCCGGAACGAGACCGAGCCGGCACCGCCGTCGCCGGAGCGGATGTAGACCTTGGCCTGGTCGAGGAACTTCATCGGGTGGCTCTTTCGCTGCGCGGCGGTCGTGAGCGGCGTGTCGCCTTCATAACCGCAAGGGGATCGATTGAAAACGCCGGGATCAGCCCGGCGGGAGGTCGGCCTCGGTCTTGGCGAACGTCACCTCGGAGGTGGCGATCGGGATCCCGAACTTCGAGATCGTGACATGGTTGGCGAGCGTGCCGTCGCCGTTGCCGGTCATCACGTGCCGGAAGTTCAGCAGCGTGTCGCCGCCGCCGGGAGCGAACCCGTCATAGGTGAGCGCCGCCCCGTCCGCCGTCGCCCAGCCGGTCACCGGGACAGGCGGTGCGAGCTTGCCGTCGCCGTCTTCGGTCGCCACCGTGCCGCTGTAGATGCCGGCCCGGCTGCGCGACAGTTCCCAGCGCTGCAGCCGCTCGCCGTCGTCGAAGACGAACCGCTCGTCCAGCCACAGGCGATCGGCCTCTCGCCGTCCCTGGAAGCTGGCGGTGAAGGCCTCGCCGAAGACCAGCGCCGTCCGGACCGTGCCCTGCGAGACGGACTGCCCGTCGAAGAACTCGGCCAGCGAAAACCCGTCGGGAACCGGCGCCGGCCCGCCACCGCAGCCGGACAGCGGCAACAGCAGGAGTGCCGCGAAAACCCATCGCCGCACCGACCCGACACGCCGGGACAGAAGGCCCGTCACTTCCCGCCCCAGGCCTTCAGCGCCGTCCAGGTGCCGCGGTCGAGGTGGTACTCCTCCACCGAGACGCGGCCTGCCGAAGCCGTGTCGAGGATGCCGGTCCGACGCAGCTGGAAGCCGCATTTCTCCAGCACCCGCCGCGAGGCGCCGTTGATCACCCGGCAGCTGGCGCAGACACAGGCGATGTCGGAGGAGACGAAGGCGAAGTCGACCAGCGCCTGGACGACCTCGGTGGCGTATCCCTTGCCCCAGTGCTCGCGGCCGAACCAGTAGCCGAGCGAGACGGCGGTCCCGTCCGGGCGGGGCTTCAGGCCGGCGACGCCGATCAGCCGCTGGTCGGTGGCCAGGACAACCGCGCGGATGAACTCGTCGCCCGGGTCGGCGACGAAGGCGCGGGCGTCGGCCAGGCTGTAGGGATGCGGGATGCGCGCCGTCATCTGCGCGACGCCGCGGTCGTTCGCCTGGCGGGCGATCGGCTCGGCATCGTCCGGCCGCAGCCGGCGCAGCGACAGGCGCGTCGTGCGCAGCCGCCTGTCGTCGTTGACGAAGGCGCCAGGCGCCAGTTCTTCGGACGTCATCGCATCGGCCCTCCGGCATGCGAAAAGGGGAGATGGCGGTCCATCTCCCCTTTTTCAGCCCTGAGTTCCGATCTTTCGGAGGTTTCAGAGCGCCGGGTCGGTGGAACGCCGGCGCTGAGAAGCTCCGGTCACTCGGCTGCTTCGGCTTTCGGCAGGACGGCCACGAAGGTGCGGCCATTCGCCTTGTGCTGGAACGCTACGTTACCCTCGGCCTTGGCGAAGAGGGTGTGATCCCGGCCGATGCCGACATTGGCGCCCGGATGCCAGCGCGTGCCGCGCTGACGGATCAGGATGTTGCCCGGAATCACGGCTTCGCCGCCGAACTTCTTCACGCCGAGGCGCTTGGACTCCGAATCGCGACCGTTACGCGACGAGCCGCCTGCTTTCTTATGTGCCATCGTTGTTCTCCTTGCCTGTCACGGCTCGCAGGGAATGATCCCCGGGCTTAGTTCTTCGCCAGTTCCTGGGCCTGGCCGCGCCAGTCTTCGATCTGCGCCGTGCTGAACGGCATGTTGGCGTCGATGCGGGCGACGTCTTCGTCGGTCAGCGCCGCGATCTGGGCATAGGTGGTGATGCCCTGCTCGTTGAGCTGCTTCTCGGCCACCGGGCCGATACCCTTGATCTTCGTCAGCTTGTCCTTGTCGCCGCCAGGGGCGGTGAACAGCGGAGCGGCCGATCCGGTCGCCACGGCCTCGTCGTCCGACTTCGCGGCAACCGGCTTGGCGGCCTGCGACGGCCGGTCGGCCTTGGTCTTGGTCGGCGCCTTGCCGTCGGTGAGGATCTCGGCGACGCGCACGACCGTCAGGTCCTGGCGGTGGCCGCGGGTGCGCTTGGAGTTCTGGCGACGGCGCTTCTTGAAGGAGATGACCTTCTTGCCGCGGGTCTGTCCGATGATCTCGGCGGTCACGGAGGCGCCTTCGATGAACGGCGCGCCGATGGTCGAGCCGACCATCAGGACTTCCTTGAACGTCACGAGGTCACCGGCCTCGCCGGGCAGGCGCTCGATGGTGAACTGGTCGTTGGCAGCAACACGATATTGCTTGCCGCCGGTCTTGATGACTGCGAACATTTTATCTCCGTTCGTTAGATCGGCTCTCGAACGCGTCGGTCCGGACCGTCTTCTTGTCAGTCGTTGCGGATAGGGCGAACACAAACAGGCGCAGCAGTCGAGCCACGCCCACAATCTTCGCGCGTCTATAGCGGGCAGGCTCGCGGCGGTCAAGGTTTCGTGGGCGTGCCGGCGCCGGCTTTCATCGTCCACTTCGGGCGCCGGGCCCGTCGGCGACGCGTCGGCGATCCGTACCGATCCAACCTCGCGGCGATGACGGGATATGCCCGGGAACTTCGCGCTCCCCGGGCGGTTGGCATCAGGACCGTTCCCTGACCCATGCCGATTCCACCCGCCCGTCGCGGCGTGGATGACGGACACACCACCTGGAGGCCCCCATGCTTCGCTACGCCACCCTCGCCCTCGCTTCCGCTGCATTCGCCGCCGCCATCTCGGCGCCCGCCGTGGCGCAGGACGCCGCACCCGCGCGCCAGGGCTTTCCGGCGTGCCAGACGCAGCAGGATCTGGAGCAGATCCTCAACAGCGACGGCCAGCTGATGCCGGACGGCTGCCGCACTCTTTCGATCACCCCGGTGCGCAGCGAGAACGGCACGCTCTGCGTCATCGAGTTCTCCGAGGCCGGCCAGGGCGTTCTCCAGAACCTGCGCGACGTGGCCCTGCCCGACCAGTGGTGGGTGCGCTGCGACAGCCTCACCGAAAACGCCGGCTGACCAGTGTTCTTCGACAGCTGGTACGATCTCTGGCGGATCTTCGTCGTCGGCATCCTCGCCTATGTGGGGCTGGTGTCCCTGCTCCGGGTCACCGGCAAGCGGACGCTGTCGAAGATGAACGCGTTCGACCTGGTGGTGACGGTGGCGCTCGGCTCGACGCTGGCGACAGTGCTGCTCAGCAGCGACGTCGCGCTTGTCGAAGGCCTGCTCGCCTTCGCGCTGCTCTGCGGCCTGCAATATGCGGTGGCGGCCGCCTCGGTGCATTCCGAGCGCTTCCAGTCGATCATCAAGGCCAAGCCGTCGCTGCTGTTCCACGACGGCCGCTTCATCGGCCCGATGCTGCGGGAGGAGCGGGTCACCGAGGAGGAGATCCTCGCCGCCGTGCGCAGCCAGGGCCATGCCGACCTCGACAAGGTTCTGGCCGTGGTGCTGGAGACCGACGGATCGTTCAGCGTGCTGACCGGCTCCGGCACATCCGCCCGCAGTGCGCTGCGGACCGTCAGGCGCGAAGCCGGCACGAGCTGATACCGGCGGATGCACGGCATTTTCGTCAAGTCTTAACCATCGCGGGCGATTGCCCCCGGGCTGCGGCCCGGGCGCACCACCCATTAAGCTTTGCTGCGCAAGCTCGGCGGCTCTGACGTCCCCGGACGTTTCGATGCCCGAGACTTCGCGATGGCTCTGCCGACACCGACGATTCTTCGCCGCAACGCGCTGCTGATGCTCGTCCTGATGGGCCTTGGCGCCTGTGCGTCCGGTCCGCGAATGCGGCCGCTGACGGCGCACGAGTGCATGACGCGGGTGATGTATTTCGAATCGAACCGCTCGAGCCCGGACGGCATGCTGGCGGTCGGCACCGTGGTGATGAACCGCATGGAGAGCGGGCTCTATCCGAAGACCGTCTGCGGCGTCGTCGGCCAGAAGAAACAGTTCGCGCCCGGCGTCCTCTCCAAGCCCATGGGGAAGGGCAAGGAGCTCGCCTCGAAGATGGCGACCCGCGTGCTGCGCGGCGAACGGCATCCGGGGGTGCGCAAGGCGATGTTCTTCCACACCGCCGGCATGACCTTCCCCTACACAAACATGCACTACCACATCGTCGCCGGCGGCAACGCCTTCTACGAGAAGCGCAAGAACGCCCGGCGCCTGTCCGACCCGCCCTTCGTCAATCCCGACGACCGCGCGCCGACGCGCGTGGCGGCGCGCAGCGTCGGCTATGCGGAGATCCAGGCCCCGGCGCCACGCCCCGTCGCGGTGCAGCAGGCGGTTCCGGCCCCTGCCCCGGCATCGGTGCAGCTCCAGCCGATGTCGATCGAGGAGCTGATCGCCCTCGAAGGCGGCTGACCCGCCGGGCGACCCGGGGCTCCTTCGGGGGACGGGGTCAGGCGTTCGGGCGTCCGGTCACGCCGCGATCGCCCGGATGCGCGCGACCGGCCGGGCGGTCAGCTCGAGCGGCCGCCATGCACCGCGTCATAGGCGGTGATGGCGCGGTCGGCGCGCTGGCGGACGGTCCGGGCGTCGTCGCCGGGGCGGTAGAGCGAGGAGCCGAGGCCGAAATGCCGGACGCCGACCCGCGCGTAGGCAGCAAAGTCCGCCTCCGAGACCCCGCCGACGGCGCCGACCGGCAGCCCGGCCGGCAGCACCGCGCGGATCGCCGCGATGCCGGAAGGGCCGAGCACGCTCGCCGGAAAGAACTTCAGCGCCGAGGCGCCCGCCGCAGCCGCCGCCAGCGCCTCCGTCGGCGTGAACACGCCCGGCATCGTGACCATGCCGTGGCCGGCCGCGCGGGCGAGCACTGAAGGATCGACATTCGGACTGACCAGCAGCCGGCCGCCGGCTTCGGCCAGCCGGTCCACCGCCTCGGTGTCGAGCACCGTGCCGGCGCCGATCAGGAGGCCCGGCGGGGCGATGCGCGCGGCGGCCGCGATGGATCGGAACGGCTCCGGCGAGTTCAGCGGGATCTCGATCGCCTCGAAGCCCGCCTCGATCAGCGTCGCGACGATGCTTTCGCAGTCGGCCGGCGGCAGGCCCCGTAGGATCGCCACCAGATCGCGCCGCAGGGTCGGCCAGACAACGGGTCCGGTCACGGCAGGATCTCCCGGGCGCAGGCAAGCAGCCCCGCCCTTGCCGCCGCTTCCGCGTCCGCCGACACGACCGCGATCCCGGCCGCCTCGGCGGCCATGCGATAGATTTCGAGAAGGGGTCCGCTCGCCACCAGGGTCATGCCTTCGATCCGGCCGAGCCGGCTTCTGGCGCCGGCAAATTCGAGACCCACCAATAGACCCGACACCGCCGAGCCGCCATCGCCGTTTTCCCTGAGGCCGAGCAGCGCGCCGGCGCGGATGGCGAAGAGGCGGTTGGCGAGTTCCGCCGGCCGCTCCAGCCCGGCCAGGAAGGCTGTGCGGAACCGCTCCGGGTCGAAGGGGCCGGCGGGTTCGGCGACCGAGTGCCGGAGGATGGTGTGGCGGCTGGCGGCGGCGAACAGGTCGCCGGTGATGAAGGTGGCAAAGCGCTCGATGCGGCCGTCGGCAAGCGTCACCCATTTCGAGTGCGTGCCGGGCAGGCAGACGATCTCAGTGCCCTCTCCCGCGGGAAGCCCGACGAGCTGGGTCTCCTCGCCGCGCATGACGTCCGGCGCGTCAGCTTGCCGCTGGGCGACGCCCGGCAGTAGATACACCGGCCGCGCGTGGCCGGGCACGCGAAGCGCCTTGGCGGCGATCGCCGCCATCGATGCCGGCGTGTCGACATAGGGCGCTTCCGCCCAGCCCTGGCGGGCGCCGACCATACCGCAGGCGACCACCGGCAGGTCGGCGGGCGCCGCGATGGTATCCAGATGCGCCTCGAGAATCGCCGCGAAGCGGTCCGGCCCCGCGGACAGCATCCCCTCGTCGCTGCGGCGCTCGGACAGCACCTGACCTGCCGGATCGACCAGCCACAGCCGGAAGCTCGACGTGCCCCAGTCGACGAGGGCGCAGAACGGCATCAACCGGCTTCCCCCGGCTGGTCGTGGAAGGGCTCGACGACCGTGCGGCGTCCCAGCATGAAGGCGTCCGCCACGTGCCGGAGCGGGGAGACGTCGACGTCCGATTCGCGCTTTGCGATCAGTTCGGCGAAACGGGCATAGATGCCGTCATACTCGGCCTCCGGCGCCTCGCTCACCACCGCACCGTCGATGGCGAGCCTCGCGCCGCCTGCGGAGAGAACGAGGCTGCCCGCATCGGTCTCGACCACGATGTCCCAGGTCTGCGGGCCGGTCTGCCGCCAGTCGAACACCGCCTCGGCCGCGAGCTCGGCGGGGCCCTGGAAGCTGAGGCGCGCCGCGATCGGCGCCGCGCGGTTCTCCGGAAACGACAGTTCCGCCGCGGTCAGCCAGACCGGCTCCGGCAGGATCCGCGTCAGGATCGACAGCGCGTTGATGCCGGGATCGAAGACGCCGAGCCCGCCCGGCTCCCAGATCCAGTCCTGGCCGGGATGCCAGTGGCGCACGTCCTCCATCCAGTCGATCCGCACCGATTGGACGGTCCTGCCCGCCAGCCAGTCGCGCGCCGGCTCGACGCCGGGGGCGAAGCGCGAATGCCAGGTGGCGAAGAGGCTGACGCCGCTTGTCTCGGCGAGGGCCGCGAGGTGGTCGATCTCCGACAGCGTCGCGCCCGGCGGCTTCTCCAGGAGCACATGCTTGCCGCGCCGCAGCGCCTCGGCGGCGACGGCATGCCTTGCCTGCGGCGGCATGCACAGCGCCACCGCCTCGATCGCCGGCATCGCATCCAGCATCTCGGCCGCCGTCGCGAAGTTCTCGACCCCGTCGACCCGCGCATGGCGGCTCGCCGCCGCCACCAGCTCGAAGGCCGGGTTGCGGGCGATCGACGGCAGATGCTGGTCGCGCGCGATCTTGCCGACGCCGACGATGGCGAGCGCTGTTCGAGCCGTCATGGTGTTCTTCCCCCTGCCCGTCCGCCGCTGCGCGTCAGGCGCGGTTCTTGTTGTAGACGTCGAAGATGACGGCGAGCAGCAGGACGAGGCCCTTGATCACCTGCTGGTAGTCGATGCCGATGCCGAGGATCGACATGCCGTTGTTCATCACGCCCATGATGAAGGCGCCGATCACCGCGCCGACGATGGTGCCGACGCCGCCCGACATCGAGGCGCCGCCGATGAACACCGCGGCGATGACGTCGAGCTCGAAGCCGAGCCCGGCCTTCGGCGTCGCGGTGTTGAGCCGGGCGGCGAAGACCAGGCCCGCCAGCGCCGCCAGCATGCCCATGTTGGCGAAGGTCAGGAAGGTCAGCCGCTCGGTGTTGATGCCGGAGAGCCGCGTCGCCTTCTCGTTGCCGCCCAGCGCATAGATGCGCCGGCCGATCGTCGTCCGGGTGGTGACGAAGGAATAGACGCTGATCAACAGCGCCATGACGATCAGGACGTTGGGAAAGCCGCGGAAGGTCGCGAGCAGCCAGCAGAGATAGAGGATCGCCCCGGCCAGGATGATGTTCCGGGCGAGGAAGAAGCCGAGCGGCTCGTCGTCGTGGCCGCCGGCGCGGTTGCGCAGGCGCGAGCGCAGCGCCAGCGTCAGCATCGTGCCGGCGACGAGGACGCCGAGGAACAGCGAGAGGAGGTTGACGTCCTCGCCGCCGAACAGGTCGGGCAGGAAGCCCGAGGAGATCAGCTGGAAGCCGGCCGGGAACGGCCCGACCGATTGGCCGGCCAAGAGCCAGAGCGTCAGTCCCTTGAAGACCAGCATGCCGGCCAGCGTGACGATGAAGGACGGGATGCGCCAGTAGGCGACCCAGTAGCCCTGCATGGCGCCGATCGCCGCGCCGACGGCGAGGCAGATGAGGCCGGCGAGGAAGTAGTTCATGTCCCACTGGACGATCATCACCGCGGCGAGCGCCCCGACGAAGCCCATGACCGAGCCGACCGACAGGTCGATATGGCCGGCGACGATGACCAGCAGCATGCCCAGCGCCATGATGATGATGTAGCTGTTCTGCAGCACCAGGTTGGTGAGGTTGACCGGCTTCAGGAGGATGCCGTCGGTCATCACCTGGAAGAACGCCATGATGACGATCAGCGCGATGAGAATGCCGTATTCGCGCATGTGCCGCCGGATGAAGCCGGCCGAGACGGCGGCGCGGCGTTCCGGCTTGTCGAGCGGCACGGGGCTGTGGGTCGCCTCCTGGGACATGGGTTTTCCTCAGTTCCTCTGGCCGGAGCGGATGATCGTCGCCATGATCTTCTCCTGCGAGGCCTCGGCCGTCGCCATCTCGCCGACGAAGCGGCCCTCGTTCATGACGTAGAGCCGGTCGGTGATGCCGAGCAGCTCGGGCATCTCGGAGGAGATCACGACGATCGCCTTGCCGCTCGCGGCGAGCTCGGCGATGATCGCATAGATTTCGTATTTTGCCCCGACGTCGATGCCGCGCGTCGGCTCGTCGAGGATCAGCACTTCCGGCCCGGCGAACAGCCATTTGGCCAGCACGACCTTCTGCTGGTTGCCGCCGGACAGGTTGACGACTTCCTGAGAGACGCCGGAGCTCTTGATGCGGATCCGGTCGCGGTATTCGCGCGCCACCGCGAGTTCGCGCCCCTCGTTGACGACGATGCCGTTGGCGATCCCGGAGAGATGGGCGAGCGGGATGTTGCGCCGTATCGTCTCGTCGAGCACGAGGCCGTAGGTCTTGCGGTCTTCGGTGGCGTAGCAGAGGCCGGCGGCGATCGCCCGCGAGACGCTGGAAAGGTCGGCCGGCTTGCCGTGGATCCTCGCCTCGCCGGAGATGCCGACCCCGTAGGAGCGGCCAAACAGGCTCATCGCGAGTTCCGTCCGGCCGGCGCCCATCAGCCCGGCGATGCCGACCACCTCACCGCGCCGGACATGGAAGCCGACGTTGTCGACGACCTTGCGCTCGCTGTGCTGGGGATGGTGCACGGTCCAGTGCGACACCTCGAACACCGTCTCGCCGATCGCCGGATGGCGGGGCGGGAAACGGTCGGTGAGGCTGCGGCCGACCATGTCGCGGATGATTGCCGCCTCGCTGACCGCCGGGGAGTGGCCGTCGAGGGTGGACACAGCCGCGCCGTCGCGCAGCACGGTGATGGTGTCGGCGACCTTGGCGATCTCGTTCAGCTTGTGGGAGATCAGGATCGAGGCGATGCCGCGCGCCTTGAACTCCAGCAGCAGCTTCAGCAGCGCCTCGGAATCGGTCTCGTTGAGGCTGGAGGTCGGCTCGTCGAGGATCAGCAGCTTGACTTCCTTCGACAGCGCCTTGGCGATCTCGACGAGCTGCTGCTTGCCGAGGCCGAGATCGGTGACCCGCGTCTGCGGCGATTCCTTCAGGCCGACGCGCTGCAGCAGCTCCCGGGTGCGCGCGAAGGTCGCCGGCCAGTCGATGACGCCGCGCCGCGCCTGCTCGTTGCCGAGGAAGATGTTCTCGGCGATCGACAGGAGCGGCACCAGCGCCAGCTCCTGGTGGATGATGATGATGCCGAGGCGTTCGGAGTCGGCGACGCCGGAGAACCGGCACTCCTCGCCCTGGAAGCTGATCGAGCCTTCGTAGGAGCCGTGCGGATAGACGCCGGACAGCACCTTCATCAGCGTCGACTTGCCGGCGCCGTTCTCGCCGACCAGCGCGTGGATCTCGCCTTCCGCGACCTTCAGGCTGACGTCGTCGAGCGCGACGACGCCGGGGAAGGTCTTGGTAATGCCGTGCATCTCGAGAATGGTCGTCATCGGATCGGTTGCGGCCCGTTCGCCAGGAGATACGAGAAAGTGACATCGTCGCGGACGCGTCGAAGGGCAGCGGATGCGGCCGAGCCGAGGCGCCGGAAATTGCGGCGCGCGGAGCGGAAGTCCCGCCCCGCGCGCCGTGTTCAAGAGCTTACTTGATCTGGTCTTCGCTGTAGTAGCCCGAGTCGACCAGGACCTTCTGCCAGTTGTCCTCGGTGACGAGCACCGGCTTCAACAGGTAGGACGGCACCACCTTGACGCCGTTGTCGTAGGTCTCGGTGTCGTTGACCTCCGGCTCGCCGCCCTGGAGCAGGGCATCGACCATCTGCACGGTCACCTTGGCGAGTTCGCGCGTGTCCTTGAAGATGGTGGAATACTGGTCGCCGCGCAGGATCGCCTTGACCGAGGGGACCTCGGCGTCCTGGCCGGTGACGATCGGCATCTTCATGTCGCCGGAGCCGTAGCCGATGCCCTTGAGCGAGGAGATGATGCCGATCGACAGGCCGTCATAGGGCGACAGCACGCCGTGGACCTGGCGGTCGCCGGTGTAGTTGGCCGACAGGAGGTTATCCATGCGGGACTGCGCGACCGAGCCGTCCCACCGCAGCGTCCCCACCTTGTCCATGCCCATCTGGCCGGATGGGATGGCGATCTTGCCCTCGTCGATCAGCGGCTGCAGCACGCTCATCGCGCCGTTGTAGAAGAAGTAGGCGTTGTTGTCGTCGGGCGACCCGCCGAACAGTTCGACGTTCCAGGTCTCCTGATCCGGGAAACGCTGCTTCAGGCCGTCCACCAGCGATTCCGCCTGCTGCACGCCGACCTGGAAATTGTCGAAGGTCGCGTAGTAGTCGACATTCTCGGAATCGCGGATCAGCCGGTCATAGGCGATGACGGGAATATCCATGGCCGCGGCGTTCGCCAGCACGTTCGACAGCGTCGTGCCGTCGATCGCGGCGATCACCAGCGCGTCGACGCCCTTGGTCACCATGTTCTCGATCTGCGAGAGCTGGTTCGGGATGTCGTCCTCGGCATATTGCAGGTCGGTCTGGTAGCCGGCCTCCTGGAACTGCTTCACCATGTTGTCGCCGTCGGCGATCCAGCGGGCCGAGGACTTGGTCGGCATGGCGATGCCGATCGTTCCCTTGTCCTGGGCGAGGCTGCCGGTGGACAGCGCGAAGGCCATCGCGGCGGCGGCCAGTCCGGCCATCCAAAGGTGCTTCAACTTCATGGGTCTTGTTCCTCCCTGAGCGTTCGCCGGGGCGGGGCGCACCGGCGGTGATTGCGTTTCATCCCGCGACGACCGCGTCGCGCTCCCCGTCCGGATGTCGTGTCGTGCGGCCGGTCTCGCCGTCGCCGGCCGGCGCATAGAGCGCCAGCACGACGTCCTCGAAGGCGCTCTCGATCAGCCGCCGCATGAACAGTTCCGCCGCCTCGCCGTCGCCGGCGACGATCGCGTCCCGCACCCGCCCGTGCTGGCGCACCGTCTCGTCCTGCGGGTTCTGTCGCCAGGACAGCGAGAAGGAGATCGACAGGCTGCGCTCGATCATCGCGCCGAGCGAGACCAGCATCGGGTTGCCGGTGGCCTCGAGGATCACCCGGTGGAAGGCGAGGTCGGCGGCGATCAGCGCCGGCGAACC
This sequence comes from Aurantimonas sp. HBX-1, assembly GCF_021391535.1. Taxonomy (GTDB): domain Bacteria; phylum Pseudomonadota; class Alphaproteobacteria; order Rhizobiales; family Rhizobiaceae; genus Aurantimonas. The sequence goes on along the minus strand of NZ_CP090066.1, from coordinate 84,523 downwards.
ACGCGGATTGTCGGCCATGCCGGCCAGTGCCTCGCCCAGCCGCCGCGCCTGGTCGGGGGTGATGCGCTGCGCGGCGAGGCGCGCGGCGGCCGGCTCGTTGATCAGCCGCATCTCGTAGAGCGCGTCGATGAAGGGCCGTCCGAAGGCGGTGGTGACGTGCCAGCCCATCACGTCGGGGTCGAGCATGTTCCACTCGATGCGCTCGCGCACCTTCGTGCCGACCTTCGGCCCGACGCTGATCAGGCCCTTGGCGACGAGATGGCGGATCGCCTCGCGCACGACGGTTCGCGAGACGCCGTATTGCGCCTGGAGTTCCTTTTCGGTGGGCAGCACTTCCCCGCAGGCGAGCACGCCGGAGGTGATCTTGCGGCCGAATTCGGCCGCCAGCGCCACCGTCCGGTTCGACCGTTTCGGGCCGATCGCCGCTTCCGCCTGCATCCTGGTAGAGGCCTCCCGCCCTCGCAATGGTCGTATCAATGCGCGAAGTCCGGGCTGCTGACAAGGGGGAACGGCAGAAAGAGAGGGTGAAGGTCGTACCAACAGCCGCCGCCTGGCTGCGGCAGATCGCGCGCCGCGGGGCGTTGAACGGCTCGGGGATTAATGTATACGTCAGGAAGCACCGCGCGACGCCCGATCGATCCGTCGCGGCGAGACGACGATCCGGAGATCCGATGACCCAAGACAAGACGGCGAGCCGCCTGAGATCCCGCGCCTGGTTCGACAATCCGTCCAATCCGGACATGACCGCGCTCTATCTGGAGCGCTACCTGAATTTCGGCCTCAGCCTGGAAGAGCTGCAGTCGGGCCGGCCGATCATCGGCATCGCCCAGACCGGCTCCGATCTCTCCCCCTGCAACCGCCACCATCTGGAGCTCGCCAAGCGGGTGCGCGAGGGCATTCGCGAGGCCGGCGGCATCGCCATCGAGTTCCCGGTGCATCCGATCCAGGAGACCGGCAAGCGCCCGACCGCGGGGCTTGACCGCAACCTCGCCTATCTCGGCCTGGTCGAGATCCTCTACGGCTATCCGCTCGACGGCGTGGTGCTGACCATCGGCTGCGACAAGACCACGCCGGCCTGCCTGATGGCGGCGGCGACCGTCAACATCCCGGCGATCGCGCTGTCGGTCGGGCCGATGCTGAACGGCTGGTTCCGCGGCGAGCGCACCGGCTCGGGCACGATCGTCTGGAAGGCCCGCGAGCTGATGGCGACCGGCGAGATCGACTACCAGGGCTTCATCAAGCTCGTCGCGTCCTCGGCCCCGTCGACCGGCTACTGCAACACGATGGGCACGGCAACCACGATGAACTCGCTGGCCGAGGCGCTCGGCATGCAGCTGCCGGGCTCGGCGGCGATCCCGGCGCCGTACCGCGACCGCCAGGAGATCAGCTATCTCACCGGCAAGCGCATCGTCGACATGGTGCACGAGGACCTGAAGCCCTCGGACATCCTGACCCGCGAGAACTTCATCAACGCCATCCGCGTCAATTCGGCGATCGGCGGCTCGACCAACGCCCCGATCCACCTCAACGCCCTGGCCCGCCATGTCGGCGTCGAGTTGTCGCTCGACGACTGGCAGACCTATGGCGAGGAGATCCCGCTGCTGGTGAACCTGCAGCCGGCCGGCGAGTATCTCGGCGAGGACTACTACCATGCCGGCGGCGTGCCGGCGGTGGTCAACCAGCTGATGACGCAGGGGCTGATCCACGAGGAGGCGCCGACCGTGAATGGAAAGTCGATCGGCGACAACTGCCGCGGCGCGCGGATCGAGGACGAGAAGGTCATCCGGCCGTTCGACCAGCCGATCGTGCCGCATGCCGGCTTCCGCGTGCTGCGCGGCAATCTGTTCGACTCAGCCATCATGAAGCTGTCGGTGATCTCGCCGGAGTTCCGCGAGCGCTATCTGTCCAACCCCGACGACCCGATGGCGATCGAGGGGGTCGCCGTGGTGTTCGACGGGCCGGAGGACTACCACGCCCGGATCGACGACCCGGCGCTGGCGATTGACGAGCATTCCGTGCTGTTCATGCGCGGCGCCGGCCCGATCGGCTATCCGGGCGGCGCCGAGGTGGTGAACATGCGCGCCCCGGACTACCTGCTGAAGCGCGGCATCCACTCCCTGCCCTGCGTCGGCGACGGCCGCCAGTCCGGCACCTCCGGCTCGCCCTCGATCCTCAACGCCTCGCCCGAGGCGGCGGCGGGCGGCGGCCTCGCCATCCTGCGCACCGGCGACCGGGTGCGGCTCGACCTCGAGCGCGGCACCGCCGACATGCTGCTTTCCGACGAGGAGATCTCGCGCCGCCGCAGCGAGCTGGAAGCTGCCGGCGGCTATCCGTTCCCGGCCCACCAGACGCCGTGGCAGGAGATCCAGCGCCACCTCGTCTCGCAGTTCGAGACCGGCGCGGTGCTGGAGAACGCCGTCGCCTACCGGCAGATCGCCCAGGGCGGCACCGACGGCACGAACCCGCGCGTGCCGCGCGACAACCACTGACACCCGTGACGCCGAGACGAACAGGAATCATGCAATGAGCAAGCGCCTCGAAGGCAAGATCGCGGTCTGCACCGCCGCCGGCCAGGGCATCGGCCGGGAGGTGGCGGAGGCCTTCCTGCGCGAGGGGGCGACGGTCTTCGCCTCCGACCTCGACGAGACCAAGCTCGCCGGCCTCGACGCCGTCGGCGACGTCCGCACCACGGCGCTGGACGTCACCAACAGCGAGGCCGTGGCCGCCTATCTCGCCGGGGTGGAGACGCCGGACATCCTGTTCAACTGCGCCGGCTTCGTGCACCACGGCACGGTGCTCGACTGCGACGAGAAGGCCTGGGACTTCTCCTTCGACCTCAACGTCAAGGCGATGCACCGGACGATATCGGCGCTGCTGCCGCGCATGGTCGAGAAGGGCGGCGGCTCGATCATCAACATGTCCTCGGCGGCTTCCTCCATCAAGGCGGCGCCGAACCGCTACGTCTACATGGCGACGAAGGCCGCGGTGATCGGCCTGACCCGCTCGGTCGCCATCGACTTCATCCGCAGCGGCATCCGCTGCAATGCCATCTGCCCCGGCACGATCGAATCGCCGTCGCTGGAAGGGCGTATCGAGGAGCTCGGCCGCAAGGTCGGCGGCACCGACAAGGCCCGCACGATGTTCATCGAGCGCCAGCCGATGGGCCGCCTCGGCACGCCCGAAGAGATCGCTTTTCTCGCCGTCTATCTCGCCTCCGACGAAAGCCGCTTCACCACCGGCACGACGCAGCTGATCGACGGCGGCTGGTCGCTCTAGGGCGCAGCAGGCAGGGAGGAACACGATGCGCATTCTGATACTGGGCGCCGCCGGGATGATGGGACGCCGGCTGATCGCCGCGCTCTGCGCCGAGGGCCGCATGGAAGGGCAGACGATCACGGCGATCGACGCCTTCGACGTGGTGACGGCCGACCTGCCGCCCTGCGACGGGGTGACCATCAATTCGACAGCCGGCGACATCGCCGATCGCGCCACCGTCGAGGCGCTGGTCGCCGAGCGGCCGGAAGTGATCTTCCACCTCGCCGCCATCGTCTCGGGCGAGGCCGAGGCGGATTTCGAGAAGGGCTACCGGATCAATCTCGACGGCATGCACCATCTGCTCGAAGCGATCCGCCAGACCGGCGGCGCCTACCGGCCGCGGCTGGTGTTCACCTCGTCGATCGCGGTGTTCGGCGCGCCCTTCGAGGAGAAGATCAGCGACACGTTCCTGTGCGCGCCGCTGACCAGCTACGGTACCCAGAAGGCGATCTGCGAACTCTTGCTGTCGGACTACACCCGCAAGGGCTTCGTCGACGGCGTGGCGATCCGCCTGCCGACCATCGTCGTGCGGCCGGGCAAGCCCAACAAGGCGGCGTCGAGCTTCTTCTCCGGCATCATCCGCGAGCCGCTGGCCGGCCAGGAGGCGATCCTGCCGGTGGACGACGAGGTGCGCCACTGGGTGGCGAGCCCCGCCGCGGCCGTCGGCTTCCTGCTGCATGCCGCCACCATGGACACCGACATGCTGGGGCATCGCCGGGCGCTCAGCATGCCGGGCCTGTCGGTGACCATCGCCGAGATGATCGAGGCGCTGCGCGACGTGGCCGGCGAGGAGGTCGCCGCCCGGATCCGCCGCGAGCCCGACGCGACGATCGAGAAGATCGTCGCCGGCTGGCCGCGCGACTTCGACGCCCGGCGCGCCGCCGAGGCGGGCTTCACTGCCGATCCCGACTTCGCCAGCATCATCCGGGTCCATATCGCCGACGAAGCGGCCAGGAGCGCCTGAGCGATGGCGGGCCGCAGCAAGCATACGCAAGAGAGGCAGAACTGATGGCAGATCGTTCCCGCATCGGCTTCGTGGGCGTCGGCCTGATGGGCCACGGCATGGCCAAGAACATCGCCGAGGCCGGCTACGCCCTGACGGTGCTCGCGCACAGGAACCGCGAACCGGTCGAGGAGCTGAAGGGGCGCGGCGCGGCGGAGGCGGCGAGCGTCGCCGAACTCTCCGCGGCATCGGACGTGATCTTCCTCTGCCTGCCGGGCAGCCCGCAGGTGGAAGCCACCGTGGCGGCGATCCTTGCGGCCGGGGCGGACGGCAAGACGATCATCGACACCTCCACCAGCAATCCGGTCTCGACCCGTGCGCTGGCCGAGCGCTGCGCCGCGGCCGGCGTGACGCTGATCGACGCGCCGCTGTCGCGGACGCCGAAGGAGGCCTGGGAGGGCACGCTCGACACGATGGTGGGCGCCAGCGAAGCGGATTTCGATCGGGTGCGCCCGCTGCTCGAGACCTGGGCCGGCAAGGTGGTGCGGGTCGGTGAGATCGGCGCCGGCCACACGATGAAGCTGCTCAACAACTTCGTCTCGCTCGGCTACGCCTCGATCTACTCCGAAGCCCTGGCGATTGGCGCCAAGAACGGCATCGATGCGGCGACCTTCCACGGCGTCATCGGCGGCGGAAGGATGGATTGCGGCTTCTACCAGACCTTCATGCAGTACGTCGTCGGGCGCGACCGCGACGCGCACAAGTTCACGCTGCGCAACGCCCACAAGGACATGCGCTACGTGGTCTCGCTGGCGAACGAGAGCGGCATCGCCTCGCATGTCTCCTCGACCGTCAAGAACGGCCTCGCGACGGCCGAATCGCTCGGGCGGGGGGATGACTTCCTGCCGATGCTGTCGGACGTGGTGGCGGAGCTGAACGGTGTCCGGCGCGACGGCGACGCGGATCGTTGAGGGACGGTGCCGGCAATGGCCAGAGGAGGACGGCGCTGACCAAACGCGATGCCCCCGGAGAGCGCGCCCGGCCGCGGCCTGCGGCCGCCGGCGGATCGCGCCCGCGGCCCAGCCTGCAGGGCGTGGCGGCGATGCCGGCGCGCGAGCGCGCCTACCGGGAGCTGAAGTTCCGCATCCTCGAGGGCCGGCTGCCGCCGGGGACGACGCTGCTGGAGACCGAGGTCGCGGCGCTCCTGTCGATGAGCCGCACGCCGATCCGCGAGGCGCTGATCAAGCTCGACGAGGAAGGCCTGGTTCATGTCCGGCCGCGCCACGGGGTGACCGTGCGGTCGCAGTCGCTCGACGACCTCGCCGAGATCTACGAGGTGTTCTCGGCGCTCGAAGTGGTGGCGGCGCGGCTGCTGGCACGGCGCGGCCTGGCGGCGGAGGAAAACGAACGGCTGCAGGGGCTGATGGCGCAGATGGAGCGGGCGACGAAGCGCGACGACATCGCGCAGTGGTCGCAGCTCGACGACAATTTTCATGCCGAGATCGTCGCCCTGTGCGGCAACAGCCGGCTGCAGACGACGCTGCGGCAGTACTGGGACCAGCAATATCGCGCCCGCATGGCGATCGTGCCGCTGCGCCCGCGCCCGTCGCAGTCGGACGAGGAGCACCGGGCGATCGTCGCGGCGATCGCGGCGCGCGACGACGCCGAGGCCGGCAGGCTGCACCAGTTGCATCGCGACCGAACCGACCAGCAGGCGCTGGCGCTGCTGCGGCTGCAGGCGCAGCCAGCCCACCAGGAGGCGGCGCAAGACTAGGCGCGCGCCGCCGGCAGACAACGTATACATTATGCCAGCTCGCTCGCCGCAGGGACGCGCCAGGCTGGACTTGAGGAGGGGACAGGATGAACAGGATCGATCTCGAGGGACGCAACGCGGTCATCACGGGCGGTGCCCGCGGCATCGGCCTTGCCACGGCGGAGCGGGTGATCGCCAGCGGCGGCTCGGTGGTGATCTGGGACGTCGACGCCGGCGCGATCGACACCGCCGTCGCCCAGCTCGGCGACAAGGCCAGCGGCCGGGCGGTGGAACTCACCGACGCCGGCGCCGTCGAGGAAGCGGCCGGCGCGGCCGGGCGCATCGACATCCTGGTCAACAATGCCGGCATCACCGGCGGCAACGGCAAGACCTGGGAGCTGAGCCCGGAGATCTGGCGCAAGACCGTCGAGGTCAATCTCGTCGCGCCGTTCCTGACCAGCCGGGCCGTGGTGCCGCGGATGCTGGCGAGCGGCTACGGCCGCATCGTCAACGTCGCCTCGATCGCCGGCAAGGAGGGCAACCCCAACGCCTCGCATTATTCGGCGTCGAAGGCGGGGCTGATCGGCCTCACCAAGTCGCTGGGCAAGGAGCTCGCCGGCACCGGCATCCTGGTCAACTGCATCACCCCGGCGGCGGCCCGTACCGCGATCTTCGACCAGATGAGCCAGGAGCACATCGACTACATGCTGTCGAAGATCCCGCTCGCCCGCTTCGTCGAGCCGGCCGAGGTCGCGGCGATGATCGTCTGGCTGGCGTCGGAGGATTGTTCCTTCTCGACCGGCGCCGTATTCGACATTTCCGGCGGCCGCGCCGTCTACTGACACGGGCGGCCGACTACCGCCGCGACGAGGAGAACCGCCCATGGCCATCACCCACGTGACGCTGCTCGGCACCGGCCTGATGGGCGCGCCGATGGCCCGCAACGTCGCCAAGGCCGGTTTCAAGGTCACGGTGTGGAACCGCACCCTCGTCAAGGCCGAGGCGCTGGCCGACGTCGCCGCCGTCGCCGCCGATCCGCGCGCTGCGGTCGCGAAGGCCGACGCGGTGATCACCATGGTCGACAATTCGCCGGTGGTGACCGAGCTCTATTTCGGCGCCGAGGGCGTGGTGGACGCGGCACCCGAGGGCACGCTGTTCATCGACATGTCGTCGATCCAGCCCGCCGTCGCCCGCGACCATGCCGCCGCCATCGAGGCGGCGGGACGGCGGCATCTCGACGCCCCGGTCTCCGGTGGCGAGAAGGGCGCGATGGAGGCGACGCTGGCGATCATGGCGGGCGGGCGCCAGGACGACTACGACGACGCCGAGGCGCTGCTGGCGGCGATGGGCCGGCCGACCCTGGTCGGCGTGCACGGCGCCGGCCAGGTCGCCAAGCTCGCCAACCAGGTGATCGTCGCGGTGACGATCGGCGCCGTCTCCGAGGCGATGCTGCTGGCGCAGGAAGGCGGCTGCGACCCGGCGGCGCTGCGCACCGCGCTGATGGGGGGCTTTGCCACCTCGCGCATCCTGGACCTGCACGGCGAGCGCATGGCCGAGCGTAACTGGGTGCCGGGTGGGCCGCTGGCGCTGCAGCTGAAGGATCTGGACAACGCGCTAGAAGTGGCGCGCGAGGCCGGCCTGACGCTGCCGCTGACGCAGGTCGCGCGCGACGCCTTCCACGCCCTCACGAACGAGATGGGCATGGGCCGCCACGACCACGCCGCCTATCTGCGCTGGCTGGAGGCGATCAATCCCGGCAAGCGGCTGGGGTCGGCGCCGGACCGCGAGCCGGTGCTGACCGGCTGACCGGTCGACGGGCTGGCGGAGGCCGGCCGCGAGCGAGGCGCTATTCCGCCGTGTCGTCGCCCGGCAAGGTGATCCCCGGAAACACCTTGATCACCGCGCTGTCGTCGAGCTGGCCGTAGCCGGCCTGGCTGGCGGTGGCGAACATCGCATAGGCGGTGGTCGCCAAGGGCAGCGGGAACTTCATCGACAGGCCCGTCTCGGTGACGAGGCCGAGATCCTTGACGAAGATGTCGACCGCCGAATGCGGCGTGTAGTCGCCGTCGACGACGTGCCGCATGCGGTTCTCGAACATCCAGGAATTGCCGGCGGCGTGGGTGACGACGTCGTACATCGTCTCCAGCGGAATGCCGGCCTTGGCGGCGAGCGCCATCGCCTCGGCGCCGGCGGCGATGTGAACGCCCGCGAGCAGCTGGTGGATGATCTTCACGGTCGCGCCGTCGCCGATCGTCTCCGAGATGCGGTAGACCTTGCCGGCCACCGCATCGAGCACCGGCTGCAGCGCGTCGAACACCGCGGCGGGACCGGCCGCCATCACCGTCATGTCGCCGGCATCGGCCTTCACCGGGCCGCCGGACACCGGCGCGTCGAGCATCGCCAGGCCGGCCGCGGCGAGGTCGGCGGCGATGGCCCTGGCATCGGCGACGGAGATCGTCGCGGAGACCATCACCGGCGTCCCGGGCCTCAGATGCGCGGCGATGCCCTGCTCGCCGAACAGCGCGTCGCGGCATTGCGCGGCATTGACGGTGAGGACGACGACCGCGTCGAGATCGCGGGCGAAGGCGCGGCCGCCGGCGCCGGTCGCGACGGCGCCCGCCGCCATCAGCTCGTCGCAGGCGCTGTTGCGGGGATCGATGCCGTAGGTGGGAAGCCCGGCCGCAAGGCAGGATTTCGCCGCGCCCATGCCCATCGAGCCGAGGCCGATCACCGCGACGCGCATCGCCTCTGCCATGACTGCTACTCCTTCACCGCGCCGGTCATCGACGAGACGTAGTAGTCGACGAAGAACGAATAGAGGATCACCACCGGCAGCGAGCCGAGCAGGGCGCCGGCCATCAGCGCCCCCCATTCGTAGATGTCGCCGCGCACCAGCTCGGTCAGGACGCCCACCGGCACGGTCTTGTTCTCCGAGGAGGAAATGAAGGTCAGCGCGTAGATGAACTCGTTCCAGGACAGCGTGAAGGCGAAGATGCCGGCGGAGATCAGGCCGGGCACGGCGAGCGGCAGCACCACCTTGGTGAGGATCTGCCAGCGCGTCGCCCCGTCGACCAGGGCGCTCTCCTCGAGCTCGAACGGGATGGTGCGGAAATAGCCCATCAGCAGCCAGGTGCAGAACGGGATCAGGAAGGTCGGATAGGTCAGGATCAGCGCCAGCCGGGAATCGAAGATGCCGACCTGGAAGACGATGAAGGCGAGCGGGATGAACAGGATCGACGGCGGCACGAGATAGGCGAGGAAGATCAGGAGGCCGGTGACGCGCGCGCCGGAGAAGCGGATGCGCTCGATCGCGTAGGCGGCGAACACCGAGGCGGCGAGCGAGATCACCGTCGAGGCCACCGAGACCAGCATCGTGTTCCACAGCCAGCCCGGATAGGAGGTCTCGAACAGCAGATACTTGATGTGCTCGAGCGTCGGCTCCACCACCCAGAACGGGCTGTACTGCTCGTAGTTGGTCAGCTGGTGGTCCGGCTTCACCGCCGTGATCGCCATCCAGTAGAACGGGAACAGCAGCACGAAGACGAAGACCGCCAGCGGCAGATAGACCACGAGGATCCGCCGCGGCAACGTGTTGAACTGGCGCATCCCCTCCGAATCGTCGCGGATCGGGGCGTGCGCGCCGGCGGCGTCTTGCTGGCTCATCGGATCATCTCCTCAGTCTGCCCCGCCCTGCTGCCACTTGCGCCGCTGCAATCCGAAGAACGAGAACAGGATGGCGGCCAGCAGGAACGGGATCATCGCCACCGCGATCGCGGCGCCCTCGCCGAGCTGGCCGCCGGGGATCGCGCGCTGGAACGACAGGGTCGCCATCAGATGCGTGGCGTTGACCGGCCCGCCCCGGGTCAGCACGTAGATCAGCTGGAAATCGGTGAAGGTGAACAGCACCGAGAAGGTCATCACCACGGCGATGATCGGCGTCAGCAGCGGCAGGGTGATCTTGGTGAAGCGCTGCCAGGAGGTTGCGCCGTCCAGCGCGGCGGCCTCGTTCAGCGACTGCGGGATGGTCTGCAGGCCGGCGAGCAGCGAGATTGCGACGAAGGGGATGCCGCGCCAGACATTGGCGGCGATCACCGAGGCGCGGGCAGTGTTCGGATCGCCGAGGAAGTTGATCGGCGCGTCGATCCAGCCCCACTGCATCAGCACCCAGGAGATGATCGAGAACTGCGAATCGTAGATCCACCAGAAGGCCAGCGCCGACAGCACCGTCGGCACCACCCAAGGCAACAGGATGATCGCCCGGAAGAAGGTCTTGAACGGCAGATGCTCGTTGAGGATCAGCGCCAGCCAGAGTCCCAGCCCGAATTTCAGCACCGAGGCGACGGTCGTATAGAGCACGGTGTTGTAGACCGACAGCCAGAACACCGGGTCGTCGAACAGCCAGGCATAGTTCTCCAGCCCCACGAACACGCCGGTACGACCGATCGTCGTGTCGGTGAAGCCGAGCCAGACGCCGAGAAGCAGCGGATAGGTCAGGAAGCACAGCAGGAAGGCGGCCGCCGGCACCATGAACAGGATGCCGAGGCCGTTGCGGCTCTGCGACAGCCGCGCAAGGCGCGATGGCCGGGCGGGCGCTGCTGTACTGGACATCGGACGGACACTCCCTTCGCTTCTGCATGCCGCGCTTCGGTCTCGACCGGCGACGCGGCAGCGGCGCCGAAAGCGCCGCCGCCCGATCGGGACAGCGCCGGCCCGGGGCCGGCGCCGCTAGGTCAGCGGTAGTAGCGCGCGATGCGCCGCTCGGCGTTGGCGATCGCCTCTTCCGTCGAGCGCTGCCCGGTTACCGCCTCGGCGAACATGTCGACGAGCACGTAGTCCGCCATGACACCCGCCGAGGCAGGTCCGAGCGGACCGGCATAGCCGTTCGGGCGCAGGCTGGCCGACGCGTTGGAATACGGTTTGTGGATCGGGTTCGAGGTCCACACCGGATTGTCGGCATAGGCCTTGAGCGGCTGGCAGCAATAGGCGCTGGCCCCCTCGATCCAGGCGTTCATCTGCGCCGGCTGGTACATGAACTCGATGTAGGCCTTCGCCGCTTCCGGATACTTCGTGTGCTTGAAGATGTTGAGCGTCGAGGTCTGGTGCAGTTCCACCGACTTGCCCACCGGGCCGATCGGCAGGTTCGTGGTGCGGATGTCCTCCGCGATCTCGGCCATCGCCGGATCCTTCTTGGCGGCGTAGTAGAGCGACACGCCGTTCGCCGTCAGCGAGATCTGGCCGGCCAGGAAGGCGCGGTTGTTGTTGATGTCGAGCCAGCTCTCCGTGCCCGGGATGAAGGTCGCGTAGAGCGCCTTGGCGTATTCGATGGCAGCCTTGGTCTCGGGGCTGTTGATCGCCACGTTGCCGCTCTCGTCGACGGTCATGCCGCCGTGGCTCCACAGCAGCCAGTGGGCGTAGTTGTTGCCGTCGCCGACCGCCTTGCCGTGCGGGAATCCGGCCGGCGTGCCCTTCGCCTGCATCGCCTTGCAGAGTTCCAGGAAACCATCCGTGTCGGTCGGGAATTCCTCGAACCCGGCAGCCTTCATGTGGCTGTCGCGGTAGCAGATGGCGTTGCCGATGGCGCAGAGCGGCACCGCGATGAACTGGTCACCCTGCTTGGCATAGCCTTCCAGGCCTTCGTACCAGCCGCCGTGCTGCTCGCCGAGCGAGGTGGCGAGGTCGGTGACGTCGACGAGCTTGTCGGGATACTGGAACGGGTCGTCGAACCAGCTCATCACCATGTCCGGGCCAGAGCCGACATTCGCGGCGACGGCGGCCTTCGGACGCACGTCCTCCCAGCTTTCCTGGTCGATCTGGACCTGCACGCCGGTGGCGTCGGTGAAGGCCTTGGTGTTGGCGTTCCAGGCGGCTTCCTCGCCGGCGACGAACGGCACCCAGCGCAACAGCCGCAGCGTTGCCCCCTCCTCCGGCGTGAAGCGCGCGGCGGCGTCCTGGGCGAAGGCCCTGGTGATGCCGAACCGGCCACCGAGCGCGGCACCGGCGGCGAGGCCGGCGGTGCCGGCCAGCAGCGTTCTGCGATTGATCGTCATGCTGTTTCCTCCTCTTGCGCGGAAGCGTTCCGGCCTATGCCGCCGGCGGGCTCCCGCTGCCGCCGCGGCTCGTCACAGACTGCGGTCGCCGCGCCCCCGTCCTCCACGGGCGCCCGGCTTCCGTTGCGGATCAGTCCGACACACGCGCACCCGTCTTGGCGTCGAACAGATGCACGGCCTCGGGATCGATCGAGACCATCAGCTCGTCCCCCGGCCCCTCAGTGATGCGCTCGCGGAACACGCAGATGACCTCGCTCGCGCCCAGCCGGGCGACCACGTGGGTCTCCGAGCCGGTCGGCTCGACCACCTCGATGCGCAGCGGCACGTCGCCGCCGATGCGGAAGGATTCCGGCCGCACCCCGTAGATCGTCTCGCGGCCCGGCGCCGCCTTGCCCGGCCGGGCGATCGGCAGGCTGTAGCCGTCGCCGGTGATGAAGCGGGTCCGGTCGTCGGCGTCGGCCGCGCCGGTCAGCATGTTCATCGCCGGCGAGCCGATGAAGCCGGCGACGAAGAGATTGTCCGGCCGGTCGTAGAGCTCCAGCGGCGTGCCCACCTGCGCGACGCGGCCGTCATGCATGACGACGATCTTGTCGGCCATGGTCATCGCTTCGATCTGGTCGTGGGTGACGTAGACGGTCGTGGTCTTGAGGCGCTGGTGGAGGTTCTTGATCTCGGTGCGCATCGACACGCGCAGCTTGGCGTCGAGATTGGACAGCGGCTCGTCGAACAGGAACACCTGCGGGTCCCGCACGATCGCCCGGCCCATCGCCACGCGCTGGCGCTGGCCGCCGGAGAGCTGCCGCGGATACCGGTCGAGCAAGTGCGTGAGGCCGAGGATCTCCGCCGCCGGCTTCACCCGCTCCTCGATCTCCTGCTTGGAGGCCCGCTTCAGCATCAGCGAAAACGCCATGTTCTCGGCGACGGTGATGTGCGGATAGAGCGCGTAGTTCTGGAACACCATCGCGATGTCCCGATCCTTCGGCGGCAGGTCGTTGACCACCCGGTCGCCGATCAGGATCTCGCCGGCGCTGATATGCTCGAGCCCCGCGAGCATGCGCAGCAGCGTCGACTTCCCGCAGCCCGATGGCCCCACGAGCACGACGAACTGGCCTTCGTCGATATCGATCGACACGCCGTGCAGCACTTCTACCGTGCCGAACGCCTTGCGGACGTCCCGGAACGTCACCGATGCCATGCGCTTCCTCACCCAGAGCGGACGTATTCTTGTCGTTGGCCGGCATACTGTCCGCTAAGCCGCAGTCGCGCAACTGCCTGCGCGGCGAACTCCAAAATAATGTATACGTCGGCCGCAGGCGCCCCGCCGCCGGGCGCTCAGCTCTCCGTCGCGAGCTTCGGCGGCCCCTTCAGCGCCGCCTCCCCGACATAGGCGTCCGGCGAATTGGCCTCCGCCTCCTGCTCGGTCCGATACCACTGGTTGTAGCGGTACATCACCAGCTTGTCGCGCCCGAGCCCGCGCAAGAGGCCGTACATCATCAAGATGATGACGAAGGCGAAGGGGAAACCGGCGACCACGGCCGCCGCCTGCAGCGCGTCGAGGCCGCCCGCCGCCAGCAGCACCGCGGCGATGCAGCCCTCGGTGATCGCCCAGAACATCCGCTGGATCTTCGGCGGATTGACGTCGCCGCCGGCGGTCAGCATGTCGATGACGAAGCTGCCACTGTCGGACGAGGTGACGAACCACATCACGATCATCACCATGATGACGCACGACACCACGCCGCTGAACGGGAAGAACTCGAGCAGGTGGAAGATCGCGTTGCCGTAGCTCTGCTTGGTCGCCTCGATCAGCCCCGGATCGCCGGCGAGTTCCAGCTTGAGGGCGGTGCCGCCGAAAGCGGTGAACCAGAAGAACAGGATCGTCGTCGGCACCAGCAGCACCCCGAGGATGAACTCGCGGACGGTCCGGCCGCGGGAGATGCGGGCAATGAAGATGCCGACGAAGGGCGACCAGGAGATCCACCAGGCCCAGTAGAAGATCGTCCAGTCGACCTGCCAGTTGGTACCCGAATAGGCCTCGCTCCAGGTGCCGAAGGTGACGAGCCCCGCGACGTAGTTGCCGACATTCTCGACGAAGCTGTCGAAGATGTAGAGGGTCGGCCCGGTGACCACGATGAAGGCGAGGACGGCGAAGCTCAGGCCGATATTGAGGTTGGAGAGCCGCTTGATGCCGCCGTCGAGGCCGAGCATCACCGAGACCGTGGCGAGGGCGGTGATGCCGGCGATCAGCGCGATCTGCAGGATCAGGCTGTCGCCGATGCCGAAGATGGTCTCCAGCCCGGCATTGATCTGCATGACGCCGAGGCCGAGCGAGGTGACGATGCCGAACATCGTGCCGAACACGGCCAGGATGTCGACCGTGTGGCCGAGCGGCCCGTAGATGCGCTCGCCGATCAGCGGGTAGAGCGCCGAGCGGATCGAGAGCGGCAGGCCGTTGCGGTAGTGGAAATAGGCCAGCGACAGACCGACGATGCCGTAGATCGCCCAGCCGTGCAGACCCCAGTGCAGGAACGACAGGACCATCGCCTGCTTGGCGGCTTCGATGGTCTCGGGCTCGCCCATCGGCGGGGCGAAGAAGTGGAACAGCGGCTCCGACACCGCCCAGTAGAGCAGGCCGATGCCGATGCCGGCGCTGAACAGCATCGCGGTCCACGACATCAGCCCGTATTCCGGCGATTCCGTCTGGGCACCGAGGCGGATGTCGCCGAAACGGCTGAACGCCAGATAGATGCAAAGACCCAGGGCGAGGTTGGTGGTGAGGATCAGGAACCAGCCGAAGTAATCGGCGATGCCGGCCTGCGCGCCGGTGAAGAGGGACGACGCGACGTCGTTGAAGGCAGCACCGAAGACGATGAAGCCGAGGATGAGAATGGCGGATATGGTGAAGACAGGTCGGCTGACTTTCGGAAACGGCCCGAGCCGTCCGGTCTCTACCTTGGTCGCCATGCTTCACGTCCCCTGTGTTTCGGACGCGAAGCTGCGCTCCCCCGGGAAGGCCGCGCGTCCTGGAAGGGGCAAGGCAAATAGCCGGCAAAGGTTCCAAAAAAAGGCGGTTTTGCGTCAATTTTCGGGCGCGAGTGCCAGCAGCAGCATGCCGTCCTCGACCTGGTCGCCCACCGAGACGTCTACCGCCGGCAGGCGATCTCGCCGCGATTGGCGATGAGGAGGGAGGTGATCATCGCATCCCGTCTTCGAAGGGCCCGAGATCATCGAAGGAAGCGCGGCGCAAATCTCCGATCATCTGCAACCGCTTGTCGGCGCTGACGAAGACCGTACATCCGGCGTCGATGGCACACGCGAGATGTATGGCGTCCGGCAGCTTTACGGCGGTCTCCGCCCGGATTCTCGCCGCCATGATCATCACGTCCCGAGATAGCGGAACGAGAGGCAACGTTGGTCGTCCGTCGAGAAAATCCAGCATCGTCGCAATCGCCGCTCCGTCCCGATCTCGAAATGGCCTGACCACGCACTCCGCCAGGGTCATCTCGCTGGACACCGCAGGGACTGCGCCGTCGTCGACACTCTTCAGGAAGGTGCGTTGGGCCGGGCCGAGCTCATCGACGCCTTCCACGATGGCAATGACCGTGTTGGCGTCGAGATAATAGCGGTCCCCCGCCCTCACGCCCTGTCTTCCCATTCGTCCCGCAAGGCCCGGATGTCCGCCACGATCTCATCGACGGTCCGCTCGCTCCGTGCGGAGCCGGCCAAGGACAGGAGCGAACGCCGCTCGAGATTCCGCTCTAGGGCCGACCGTGCGAGGATGGCGCGGATCTCGGCCTCGGTCGAACGCTTGTTCGCCTTCGCCCGCGCCTTGATCGCATCGAGAACGTCGTCGTCGAGCTTGCGAACCGTAATCTGAGCCATCCAACGCCTCCGGGTTACCGTGAAATGTGCGTTCACAATGATAGCACAACGGCGGCGCCAATCATCACATCCGGAACAGGCCGAACCGCGTCTCCGGGAAATTCATGCCCTTGTCGAACATCGTCCTGTTCCTCCCTTCCCGAAACTCCGCCATCTGGCGATGAAACGCCAATCCGGCGACCGGCGCCCAGCCGTCATTCGGTGTTTCCCCGTCTTTCCGTTTCCTGCCAGCCGGTCGGATCGCGCCGCCCGTGCGGGCGCCGCGGCATCGACCGGCGCAACGGAACGCCGGGTTCAGATTCCCGAGATAGACAGTGTTACCGAGAAAGATATTGCTGCAGTGCAATATCCCTCAACGGCATCTGTGTTGCAGGGCAATATTACGGAAAGGTTCGCGCGACTTCATCCGAAAGTACTATAGGCGAAACTGGCGCACTCGTGGACGATGGGCAATCCGACCAGGTCGATGGCAGGCTGCGTACGCTTCGTCGTCGGCGAAAAGGTCGGAATGGGATAATCGGGAGGTGACCAATGGCATTCTACAAGGACGGATGGACTCGTCGTCGACTGCTGACGACCGGCGCCGGCTTAACGGCCGGCCTGGCTATGCCGCATGTCTTCACGCGCGGGGCCTGGGCCCAGGATCAGGCCTTCTGCAACAACCCGTCCGGTAGCACCGTGACGCTCGGCTTCAACGTCCCGCAGTCCGGCCCGTACGCCGACGAGGGTGCGGACGAGCTGCGAGCCTTCCAGCTGGCGGTCAAGCACCTGAACGGCGAGGGCGACGGCGGCATGCTGTCGACGATGAAGCCGTCCAACCTCAAGGGCAACGGCATCCTCGGCAAGAAGGTCGCCTTCGTGACCGGCGACACGCAGACCAAGTCCGACGCGGCGCGCGCCTCGGCCAAGCGGATGATCGAGGCCGACAAGGCGATCATGATCTCCGGCGGTTCGTCCTCGGGCGTCGCCGTGGCGGTGCAGTCGCTCTGCCAGGACATGGGCGTGATCTTCATGGCCGGCCTCACCCATTCCAACGACACCACCGGCAAGGACAAGCGGCGCTACGGCTTCCGCCACTTCTTCAACGCCTACATGTCGGGCGAGGCACTCGGACCCATCCTCGCGGAGGAATACGGCAAGGACCGCCGCGCCTATCACCTGACCGCCGACTACACCTGGGGCTGGACGCAGGAAGAGTCGATCAAGAACGCCACCGAGGCCCTCGGCTGGGAGACGGTGCAGGCCGTGCGCACTCCGCTCGGCGCCGGCGACTTCTCGCAGTATCTGACACCGGTCCTGAATTCGGGCGCCGACGTGCTGATCCTGAACCATTACGGCGGCGACATGGTCAACTCGCTGCGCCAGGCCGTCACCCAGTTCGACATGCGTTCCAAGCAGGCCAACGGCAAGGATTTCCAGATCGTGGTGCCGCTCTTCTCGGAGCTGATGGCACAGGGCGCCGGCGAGGCCGTGAAGGGCATTCTCGGCACAGCCAACTGGGACTGGAAGCTCGACAACGAAGCGACCAAGGCGTTCTCCAAGTCGTTCGGCGAGGAGTTCGGCAGCCCGCCCTCGCAGGCCGCCCATACCTGCTACGTCCAGACGCTGCTCTATGCCAACGCGGCCGAGACCGCCGGCACGTTCTATCCGCCGGAGCTGATCAAGGCGCTCGAAGGCTTCGAGTTCGACGGGATGGGCAACGGTCCGACGCTCTACCGCGCCGAGGATCACCAGTGCTTCAAGGACGTGCTCGTCGTTCGCGGCAAGCAGGAGCCGACCAACCAGTTCGACCTGATGGAGATCGTCAAGGTCGTGCCGCGCGACGAGGTCACCTACGACGCGTCGATCTTCGGCGGCGAACTGGGGCCGTACGACGCCAAGCAATGCTGATCACCTGCTGATCGAAACCGGTCGCCGGCAGAAATGCCGGCGGCCGTTCGCCATCCGAGAGCCGATCGACAGGGCGCACGCGCCTACGGCAACGCGCCGCGCCGGCAACCGCAAGGGCCGCCGCCACGGGCCTGCTTCGCAGCCCGCCACCATGAAGCGGCAACCCCAGGAGCGACCAAGGGCACATGGACGCCATCATCCTTCAGATTCTGAACGGGCTCGACAAGGGCGGGGCCTACGCGCTCATCGCCCTTGGCCTGACCCTGATCTTCGGCACGCTCGGCGTGGTAAACTTCGCCCACGGCGCGTTGTTCATGCTCGGGGCGTTCTGCGCCGTGGCCTTCTCGATGGTGCTGTCTATCTCCGAACGCGTCCGCGACGAGAGCGTCACCTTCTTCGAGGCCTACAAGGAAGTCCCCTATCTGGAGATCTGGTTCGGGGAGACCGGCCGCACGATCCTCGACTGGTCTGTACCGCTGTCCATGCTCCTGGCGATCCCCTTCATGCTGCTTGTCGGGCTGGCGATGGAGCGCGGACTGATCCGCTATTTCTACAAGCGCAGCCATGCCGAGCAGATCCTGGTGACCTTCGGCCTCGCCATCGTGCTGCAGGAGATCGTCAAGCACTATTTCGGGGCCAACCCGATCCCGATGACCGCGCCCCCGGCCTTCGCGGGCAGCGCCGATGTCGGCCAGTGGTTCGGCATACCCGGCCTCAGCTATCCGATGTGGCGCATCATCTACTTCCTGTTCTCGCTCGCCGTCATCGGCGCGGTCTTCGCCTTCCTGCAGCTGACCACCTTCGGCATGGTGGTGCGCGCCGGCATGGCGGATCGCGAGACCGTCGGCCTGCTCGGCATCAATATCGGCCGCAAGTTCTCGATCGTCTTCGGCCTCGCCGCCGTCGTCGCCGGTCTCGCCGGCGTCATGTACACGCCGATCCTGTCGCCCAACTACCATCTCGGCATGGACTTCCTGGTCCTGTCCTTCGTGGTCGTCGTGGTCGGCGGCATGGGCTCGCTGGGCGGCGCGGTGGTTGCCGGGTTCCTGCTCGGCATCCTGCAGTCCTTCTCCTCGATGACCGAGATTAAGGACATCGTGCCGGGGATCGACCAGATCATCATCTACCTTGTCGCCGTCGTCGTCCTGCTGGTTCGCCCGCGGGGTCTGATGGGCCGCAAGGGCGTCATGGAGGCCTGATCGATGAACAGCGCCATCACCTCGAACGAACTCGGCGACACGCCGCGAGAGACGACCCGCAAGACCCGGGACAGCCGGCCCTTCTTCACCACGACGATGGGCGACCTCACCTTCACCGCGCTCTTCGCCGCGGCGGTCCTGACCATGCCGATCTGGCTGGCGCCGATCGGCGCCGGCTACCCCGACATCCTGCAGAAATTCGCGATCTTCGGGATCTTCGCGATCGGCTTCAACATCCTGTTCGGCTTCTCCGGCTATTTGTCCTTCGGCCATGCGGCCTTCCTCGGCACCGGGTCCTACGCCGCCGTCTGGATGTTCAAGCTCCTGTCGATGAACGCGATCTTCGCGATTCCCTTTGCGATCATCGTCGCAGGCATCTTCGCGCTCGCCATCGGCTTCATCTGCCTGCGGCGGTCCGGCATCTACTTCTCGATCCTGACCCTCGCCTTCGCGCAGATGTCCTACAATCTCGCCTATTCGGTGCTGACGCCGATCACCAACGGCGAGACCGGCCTGCAGATCTCCCGGTCCGATCCGCGGCTGATCGACCGGGCCTTCGGCGAGGCCGGTGCGGCCCTGCCGGACCCGAACTTCTTCGGGATCGCGCTGCAGGGCTATCCGGGCTTCTATTTCTGCGCGATCCTCCTGATCCTCGGCTTCTTCCTGGCGCTGCGGATCCGCAACTCGACCTTCGGCATGATGCTCTTCGCCATCAAGTCGAACCAGAACCGCATGGGCTACACGGGCTTCTCGGCGCGGCCCTACCTGCTGACCGCCTTCGTCATCTCCGGCATGTATGCCGGGCTCGCCGGCGGCCTCCTGGCGGTGACGGACCCGCTGGCGGGCGCCGACCGCATGCAGTGGACGGCGTCGGGCGAGGTCGTGCTGATGACCATCCTCGGCGGCGTCGGCACGCTGCTCGGCCCGGTGATCGGCGCGGCGGTGATGAAGTATCTCGAGCAGATCTTCTCCTCCTTCAACGACAGCTTCCTCTACCGGACCTTCGACTTCCTGCCGGACTGGGCCCAGACCGCCGCGGTCGAGATCACCAGCCCGTTCGTCGGCGAGGGATGGCACCTGACGCTCGGCCTCCTGTTCATGGTCATCGTCATCTTCCTGCCCGGCGGCATCATGGAGGGCCTGCGCCGCATCGCCGGCATGTTCCGCAAGTCGAAGACGGCGGACGCGACCGACGCGGCGCATGCCCGCGCGAAGCACGAGTAGGAAGAGCCGACATGGACATTCTAACCATCAACGGCGTCAGCAAGCGCTTCGGCGGGCTCAAGGCTCTCGACAACGTCAACCTCAAGGTCAAGGAAGGCACGGTCCACGCGATCATCGGGCCGAACGGCGCCGGCAAGTCGACCCTGCTCAACACGCTGGTCGGGCGCCTCGTGCCGGACGAGGGCACGGTGGAATTCGACGGCGCGCCGCTGCTCGGGCACAAGCCGCACCAGATCAACCAGGCCGGCATCGCCCGGGTGTTCCAGACGCCGGAGACCTTCGCCGAACTGACGGTGCTGGAAAACGTCATGATCCCGGCCTTCGCGCGCAAGGACGGGGCCTTCCGGATCAATCTCTGGGGCCGGGCCAACGACCGGCGCGTGGTGCTGGAGGAGGCCGAGGAGATCCTCGAGGACCTCAACCTGACTGCCCAGCGCCACCAGCGGGTCGACTCCATGTCGCGCGGCGACAAGCGGCGGCTGGAGCTGGCGATGTGCCTCGTCCAGCGGCCGAAGCTGCTGCTGCTCGACGAGCCGACCGCCGGCATGTCGCGGGCCGACACCAACAACACCGTCGACCTTCTGAAGAAGATCGCCAAGCGCGGCATCACCAAGGTGATCATCGAGCACGACATGCATGTCGTGTTCTCGCTGGCCTCGACCGTCAGCGTGATGGCGCAGGGCACCGTCATCGCCGAGGGAACCCCCGACGCGATCAAGTCGGACCCCCGCGTCCAGGAAGCCTATCTCGGGGGAGCCCATCTATGAGCGAGACGCTCGACACCACCCGGCCGCACGGCCGCAGCACGCCCGCCGAGACGCTGCGGACCGCCGGCCAGCCGTTCTTCGCAGCCCGCGACCTTCATGCCTATTACGGCGAGAGCTACATCGTGCAGGGCGTCTCCTTCGAGGTGAACGAGGGCGAGATCGTCGCGCTGCTCGGCCGCAACGGCGCCGGCAAGACCTCGACCCTGCGCACCATCGCGCGCGCCGGCTCGCCGCAGCTCAAGCACGGCGAGATCTGGCTCGACGGCAAGCCCCTGCACACGATGCAGAGCTTCGAGGCGGCGCGGCTGGGCGTCCAGCTCGTCCCCGAGGACCGGCGCATCATCGCCGGCCTGACCGTCGAGGAGAACCTCAAGCTCGCGCAGATCGAGCCGCCGATCGGCTGGAGCCTGGAGCGGATCTACGAGCATTTCCCGCGGCTGGCGGAACGGCGCAACCAGGACGGCATCACCATGTCCGGCGGCGAGCAGCAGATGCTGGCCGTCGCCCGGGCGCTCGCCCGCGAGGTGAAGCTGCTCTTGCTGGACGAGCCCTATGAGGGTCTCGCGCCGGTCATCGTGCAGGAGATCGAGCGGATCCTCGAGGAGATCAAGCAGCTCGGCATCACCACGATCCTGGTCGAGCAGAACGCCATCGCGGCGCTCCACCTGGCCGACCGCGCGATCATCCTGGAAATGGGCGAGATCGTCTTCGACGGCACCGCCCAACAGATCATCGACGACAAGGAAATGCGGCTGCAATATCTCGCCGTCTGACCGGTTCCGGCGGCAAGGCACCGGCGCGAGCCGGGGCTGCTAGGGCGCGGCGGCATAGCCGCGAGCAAGGGCCGGGCGGAAGAACAGCCCGGCCTTCAGGCTGTCGGCGATGCGGTCGGCCTTCATCTGGAAGATCGCGGCGGTCTCGGCCGAAAACCGCGCCCGCGTCGTCTCCTGCCAGATGCCCAACCAGCGGTCGAACAGCGCCGGGCTGAGCTGTCCGGCATGCTGCTGGTGGGCGGCGAAGGGATTGCCCTTGTAGCGGCCCGAGCCCAGCATGACCGACGACCAGAACGCCGTCAGCCGGTCGAGATGCGACGGCCAGTCGTGGACCGCCGCCTCGAAGATCGGCCCAAGCTCGCTGTCGCGGCGCACGCGTCCGTAGAATTCCTCCACCAGACCCCGCAGCTCGGCTTCGCTGACCACCGCTCCCACCTGCCATTCTCCGCTTTGTCGTCGAAGCGGTTCCTAGCAGTTTGCCGAAAAGATGCAAATCAAATACTTCTTTCGGGAGAGGAGCCGCCATGCGCCTGACCCGCTATTCCGACTACGCCCTGCGCGTGCTGATCTACCTGTCGTCGCGCCCGGAGGGGCTGTGCTCGATCGCCGAGATCGCCCGGGCCTACGGCATCTCCAACAATCATCTGATGAAGGTGGTGCAGGAACTCGGCCGCTCCGGCTTCGTCGCCACCGTGCGCGGCCGCTCCGGCGGCATCCGGCTGGCGCGACCGGCGAGCGAGATCATCGTCGGCGATGTCATCCGCTCGACCGAGGAGGGCTTTGCCCTCGCCGACTGCGGCAATTGCGGCCTGGCGCCGGCCTGCGGCATGACCAGCGTGCTCAACGAGGCGGTCGAGGCGTTCCTCGCCGTGCTCGATCGCTACAGCTTCGCCGACCTTCCGAAGCGGGACATCGACGTGCTGGCGCTGTTCCCGCTCGCCTCGCCGGCGAAGGCCGCGGCGATCGCCGCGGTGGCGGGCCAGGACCCGGGCGAGGTCGAGGCGACGGTGCGATGCGGGAGAGCGTGACGATGCCCGCCGAGCCGCCCGTGTCGCAGGAGGATTTCGAGATCGACGCCGAGCGCATCGCCGCCGCGCTCGGCCTGCCGGCGGCGCATTTCCTGGTCGAGATGCGCCGCGGCAACGTGCACGGCACGCTGGAGCGCGGCGTCGGGGCGGATGCCGGCCGCACCAGGCTGACCATCCGGCATCGCGGCCGGCGCCTCGTCATGGTGCTGGACGCGGCGGGCGGCCTCATCGAGCAGCAGCTCGAGCCGGCCTCCGCCACCCGCCAGGCGCCGGCCTGACGCCGCCGCCCGCCCGGGCCCGCGGCCGTCAGCCGAAGATCAGATCCGGCACGAAGAGCACGAAGGACGGCACGAAGATCAGGATCAGCGTCACCAGCACCACCGCGAGGAGCAGCGGCGCGGATTCGCGCGTGTACTCGCCGATCGGACAGCGCAGGATCGAGCAGACCGCATACATCGCCGCGCCGACGGGCGGGGTGAAGTTGCCGATCGTCGCGGCGACGATGAACACGATGCCGAAATGCACCGGGTCGGCGCCCAGCTCGCGCACCACCGGCAGCAGGATCGGCGTCAGCATGATGATCAGCACCGTCGCGTCGATGAAGAAGCCGATCCCGACCACGGCGAGCGCGATCAGGATCATCGCGCCATAGACGTTGTCGGTGATCCCGAGGATCCACCCGGCCACCGTCTCCGGCACCCGCTCCAGCACGATGCCGTAGGTGAAGATCGCCGAGAGGGCGATCAGGAACATCACCGAGCCGACATCGGCGAGGCTGCTCTCGAGCCCCTCGACGAAGCCCTGCCGGCGCATCTTGCGGTAGACGAGGACGCCGATGACGATCGCGTAGATCACCGCGAAGGCGCCGATCTCGGACGGGGTGAAGATGCCCATCCTCAGCCCGACCAGCAGGAACACCGGGAACAGCAGCGCCCAGATGCCGCCGGTGAAAGCCCGCCCGACTTCCGCCGCGCTCGGGCGCGTGGCGCGCTCCGGCTGGTAGCCGCGCCGACGCGCCGTCAGCCAGATCGCCAGCCCCAGCCCGGCCCACAGCAGCAGCGCCGGGGCGAAGCCGGCGGCGAAGAGGCGGCCGATCGAGACCTGGCCGATCGTGCCGTAGAGGATCATGCCGATGCCCGGCGGGATGATCGGCGTCAGCACCGACCCGTAGGAGAGGACGCCGGCCGCGAAGCCGCGCGTGAAGCCGCGCCGCATCATCTCGTCGCCGAGCATGCGGCTCTGCATGGCCGCATCCGCGATCGCCGATCCGGACACGCCGCCCATCAGCGCCGACAGCGCCAGCGACACCTGTGCCAGGCCCCCCTTGAGCCGCCCCGTCATCACCGAGGCGAGTTCGAGCAGCCGCTCGGTGATGCCCGAGCGGTTCATGAAATTGCCCGCCAGGATGAACAGCGGGATCGCCAGCAGGGCGAAGTTCTGGGTCTGCGACACCGTCACCTGCGCCGGGATGGTGAAGGGCAGTTCCGGATTCTGGAAGAAGAACAGGGCGCCGGCGATGCCGATGGCGAAGGCCACCGGCATGCCGATCAAAAGCAGGACGACGAAGCCGAGCGTGACGATCAGCATGGCGGGGTCATCCCTGCCCGGAGGCGGCGGCGACGCCGACCCGCTCGCCGCGCAGCTCGGCGCGCAGTTTCCCCATGGTGGTCACCAGCAGCAGCAACGCGCCGATCGGCAGGCTCATCGTCACCCAGGAATAGCTGATGCCGGGAATGCCCTGGAAGCTGCGCGACCGGCTGACCCAGGCGAGCCAGATGCCGGCATAGACGCCGACCCCGAGAAACGCCATGATGATCAGGTAGTTGCCGATCTGCATGAGCCGCCGGAGCCGCTCCGGCAGCCGCGCCTTGATCACGTCGATCGACATCAACGCGTCCTTGCGCCAGGCGATGTCGGCGCAGAGGAAGCACGCCCAGGCGAAGAAGCAGGTGGCGAAGTCGATCGTCCAGTTGATCGGGCTGTGCATCATCCGGGCGACGCCGCCGGCGAAGATCAGCCCGACCATCAGCAGCAGCAGCGTGCCGGCGAGGATGGCTTCCGCCCTGAGGACGGCATGGTAGAAGGCGCGCATCGTGATCTCCCGCCGGCCCTGTCGCCTATTGTGGGCCAGCCATTTCGGCCTGCACCTTGTTCTTTGCCTCGGTGAGCCCGAGCGCCTCGTAGGCCTTCTCGCCTGCGGCGCGGAACGCCTCGAGATCGACGTCCTCGACGATGGTCATGCCGGCATCGCGCAGCGTCTGCCGGGCCGTCTCGGTGGCGTCGGCGACCGCCTTAGAGGTCTCCTGGCCGGCGGTCCGGCACTCCTCGACGAGGGCCGTCTGGTACTCGGCCGGCAGGCCGTCGAACCACTGCGAACTGACCACCTGGAAGTTCACCAGCATGATGTGCTTGGTCTCGTTGGCGTGGCTCAGCACCTCGTTGAGATTGGCGGCGGTGATGTTGGGGTAGACCAGTTCCGCGCCGTCGATCGCCTGCTGCTGCAGGCCCGGATAGACGTCGCCGAAATTCATCGCGGTCGGCTCGGCGCCGAGCGCCCGGATCGATTCCTGCCAGATCGGCGCCGGCGGGGTGCGGATGCGCAGGCCCGCGAGGTCCGCCGGGGTCCGCACTTCCTTGTTGGTGAAGAAGTTCCGGAATCCCTGCACCCAGTCGAAGCACACGACCTTCAGCCCGTGCTGATCGGCGAGTTCCTGCTGCCATTGCTGCATGGTGGGCGAATCGGCCAGCGCGAAGGCCTGCTCGTTGGACTCAACGAAATACGGCCCGTTCACCACGGCGATGCCGGGGACATAGTTGCCGAGCCGAGCCGCGTCGGTGTTCTGGCCAAAATTCGCGCCCTGGCGGATCTGCTCGATAATGTCCTCCTCGACGCCGAGCTGGGCGCTGTGGAACACCTCGATGGTCAACCCGCCATTGGTGCGCTCGGCGACGCGCTCGGCCCACTGCTCGAAGCCCTTGTGGAAGGGCTCGTTCGGGCCGAGCACGTGGTTGAACCGCAGCGTGTGGGTTTCCTGCGCGGCAGCGCCGCCAAGCCCGGCAAGGCCGGCGGCGAGCGCCAGCGACAGGGTGCGGATGTGTCTCTTCACGATGGTCATGGTCTTCCTCCCTTGGGTTTGATCGATCTCGAGCCGATGCGTCTCGGGCGCCTCCTCAGGTGCCGCCCTCCCGGATGTCCGGCGCCGCCAGGCCGAAGCGTCGGGCGAGCTCCCGGAATTCACTGATCGTCGCCGGGTCGAGCGGGGCGCCGGCCGCCTCCCGCCGCTCGGCTTCCGCCCATTCGCGATCGCCCGGCGCCATCACCGTGGTGCCCGGCCGGGCGGGCGAGGCGCGCAGCGTCTCGACGTAGTGCCGCATCCCCGCCTCGAAGACCGCCCGGTCGACAAAGGCATCCGGACGGACCGCCATGACGAAGGCGCCGAGCCCGCGCGGCGTCGAAAGGTCGGGTCCCGCCATCGGCAGGACGTCGAAGCCCGGCGCCATGCCGGCGAGAATGGCGCTGAAGATCTCCACCATGCCGGCGAGCCCGGCGCCCTTGAACCCGAAGGCGCCGCCGACCGGCGCCAGCATCTCGACCGCCTCGGCATCGGTGGTGTCGCGCCCCTCCCCGTCCGAGGCGACGCCGTCGGGCAGTGCCCGGCGGAGGCTGCGATAGAGCTGGACGCGGTTGTAGGGAACGGCGCTGGTGGCCATGTCGAGCAGCCACGGGCGGCTCCCCGCGCAGGGCACGGCGCAGGCGATCGGGTTGGTGCCGTGGAAGCGCGCCGCGCCGTCGTGGAGGCGCACGAAACTGTCGGAATTGCAGAGCGCGATGCCGATCATGCCCTTCTCGGCGGCGGCGAGGGCAAAGGCGCCGGCCGGGCCGAAATGCGAGCTGTTGCGGATCGACACGGCGCCGATGCCGCTTTCCGCGGCGATGCGGACGGCGCGCTCCATCCCGACATAGGCCGCCAGCGCGCCATGCGCGTCGTCGGCGTCGAGCGACGCCGTCGCCCCGCCTTCGCGCGAGAAGATGAGCTTCGGCCGCCGGTTGACCCGGCCCTCGGTCAGCACCGTGACGTAGTGCGGCAGCAGCCGCACGCCGTGGCTGTCGACGCCGTGCCGGGTGCCGTGCAGCATCGCCCGCGATGCGGCATCGGCCGTGAGCGCGTCCGCGCCGGCGGCGGTCAGTACATCCAGGCAGAACCGGTCGAGCTCGCCGAGCGCCACCCGGCCGCCGATCGCCTGCGGGGGCGTCTCGAATGCGGCGCTCACAGCGTCTGCCCGCCGTCGACGACGAAGACTTGCCCGGTGGTGAAGCTCGACTCGTCGCCGGCAAGATAGAGTGCCGCGGCCGCCATCTCCTCGACCGTGCCCAGCCGTCCGATCGGCTGGCGCTCGGCGAATTCGCGGCGTGTCCGTTCGGGATCGGCCGTCGCGGCGATCCGCTCCTCCAGCGACGGCGAACTGGTGGTGCCCGGGCAGAGCGCGTTGACGCGCACGCCGCTGCGGATGACGTCGCGCGCCACCGCCTTGGTCAGGCCGATCACCGCCGCCTTGGCGGCGCCGTAGGCGGCGCGGTTGGCAACGCCGGTGATGCTGGAGGCCACGGAGGCGACGTTGACGATGGAGCCGCTGCCCCGCTCGATCATGCCGGGCAGCGCCGCCCGGATCGTCAGGAAGCAGGCCGTGACGTTCTGGTCGAGGCTGCGCGCCCAGTCGGCATCGTCGCAATCGAGGATCGTGCCGCTGTGCACCCAGCCGGCGCAGTTGACGAGGATGTCGACCCGCCCGGCGTCCGCCACGACGCTTCGAACTGCCGCGCCGTCGGTCACGTCGAGCGCCACGGGTCGGATCGACGGCGCCTGGCCCGGCAGGTCCTGCATCTTCGCGAGCGTCCGGCTGGCGGCGACCACCGCGGCACCTTCCGCGGCGAAGGCGAGCGCGATGGCGCGGCCGATCCCCTGGCCCGCACCCGTCACCAACGCCTGTTTGCCTGCCAGCCGCGCCGTCATGAAATGGTCCACCTCCCCAGCCGGCCATGTTCTTCGTGTACACTAGACATGGTTTCTGGCGACGGCAATCCCCGTTCCCCGGCGATAGCACCGGAGCGGACGTCGCGAACGCCGCGTTTGACGCTGGCGCCGGCATTGGGAAGAGTGCGCCCGGCCACGAACGGGAACCGACGATGCCGCAGAGCGAAGCCGCGAAGCCGACCGGAAACGCCCCCGAGCCCCTCTCGGGGACGGCGCCGCGGCTCTACGAGCGGGCCGCCGCGCTGCTGGAAGGGCAGATCGCATCGGGTGCCCTAGCCGAGGGCAGCTACCTGACAGAATCGATGGTGGCGGAGCGCTTCGGGATCAGCCGGCCGCCGGCCCGCCGGGCGCTGGCCGAACTCGCCGGCCGCGGGCTGCTGAGCCAGGCGAAGGGCAAGGGCTACGCCGTGCTCGCCGCCGGCGGAGAGACGCAAGCGGCAACGGCGGCTGGGCGCCCGTCCGACGCGGCGGAGGAGTCGGTGCGCCTGCTGTCGTCGGCCAGCTGGGAGCGGATCTACGGCGAGATCGAGGACCAGATCGTGGCGCGGATCTCCTTCGCCAGCTGGCGCATCAACGAGGCGCGGCTCGCCCGGCACTATGCCGTCAGCCGCACCGTCGCGCGCGACGTGGTCGGCCGGCTGCAGCAGCGCGGCATACTGCGAAAGGACGAGCGATCGCGCTGGTATGCGCCGGCGCTGACGCCGGACCACATCGCGGAACTCTACGAGCTGCGGGCGATCCTCGAACCGGTGGCGCTGCTCAAGGCGGCGGCCCGCCTGCCGGAAGGACTGCTGCCGCGCCTGCGCGCCCGGCTCGACGCGGCGATGGCGTCACCCGGGATCGGCGGCGCGACTCTCGACGCGCTGGAGGAGGATCTGCACGTCACCCTGCTCGGCCATTGCGGCAACCAGGCGCTGATGCAGGCGATCACCCTGCCACAGTCGCTGCTGATCGCGCACCGGTTCCTCTATCGCTGGACGCCGCGGCTGTTCGAATCCGAGCCGTTCCTGCCCGAGCATCGCGACATCCTGGAACATCTGGCGGAAGGCGACGCCGGGGCCGCGGCGCAGGCGCTCCGGCACCATCTCGACGTCTCGCGCGAACGCGCCGTCGCCCGCGTCGACCTGATCCGGCGCGAGTTCAACGCCGAGGACCTGCCCTATCTGGAGCGGCTGGCGGCAGAGTGAGAAGTGGCAGCGGCCGGGCGGGCGCGATCAGCTCGCGGCGGCCAGCGGCTCATCGAAATCGGCAAGGCCGAGGCGGCGGCGCATCTGGCCGTTGTCGCCGATGAGATCGCCGATCGTGTATTCGTCGAGCACCGACAGGAACGCCTCGAGCGCCTTGCGCAGCGCGGTGTTCAGCCGGCAGTTGTCGATCAGCGGGCAGTCGACGGCGCCGCTCTCGAAACATTCGGCGAGGGTGAAATTGTCTTCGGTGAGCTCGACGACGCGGCGCAGGCTGATCGCCGCGGCCGGCCGGCCGAGCCGGATGCCGCCGTTGCGGCCGCGTACGGTCTCGATCATGCCCGCCTCGACCAGCGGCTGCAGGATCTTGAACATGAACAGTTCCGACGCCTGGTTGGCGGCGGCGATGTCCTTGATCCGGCTGAGGCGACCGCGATTGGTGGCGCAGTACATCAGGATCCGGATGGCGTAGTTGGTCTGGCGTGTCAGCCGCATGGTGTCAGGTCCTTCTCCGCGCCAGGAAGCGGAAGATGGAGCCTTTTTAGAAGAATTCCAAGTCTTTTTGAAGGTCGCCGGACGGGCCTGCACCGAAACCTCCGGAAACGTGCAGCGTGAGCCCGCGGCACAGGGGCCGCGGGCGTAGGAGGATCGCGATCAGAAGCGGTAGCGGACGCTGCCGATGACGTTGCGGCCCGGCTCGCGGTAGCAGAAGCCGGACGAGCAGATCTGCGAATCCTCGTCGAGGAGGTTGGTGGCGTTGACCTGCAGCCGCGCCCCCTCGAGCAGCGGGATGTCGTAATGCAGCGCCGCGTCGAGGAAGAACCGCTCGTCGTTCTCGAAGCTGTTCTCGTCGTCGCCGTAACTCTTGCCGACATAGCGGACGCCGGCGCCGAAGCCGAGCCCGGCCGCGACGCCGCCCTCGATCGTGTAGTCGCCCCACACCGAGGCCGTGTGGTAGGGCGTCGAGGACAGCGTCCGGCCGGTCGTCGCCTCGGTGCCCTCGACGATCTCCATGTCGGTGTAGGCATAGGAAGCGATCAGGCTGAGGCCGTTGCCGAGCGAGGCCGTCCCCTCGAGCTCGAAGCCGCGCGAGCGCAGTTCGCCCCGCTGCACTTCCTCGTTGACGCCGGTGTCGACATTGACGTCGAAGAACACGCCGTTCTCCTGGGTGATGTCGAAGACGGCTGCGGTGAAGAAGGCGTTGACGCCCGGAACCTGAACCTTGACGCCCGCCTCGTACTGCTCGGCCTCGGTCGGCACGAAGGCCGATCCGTCCGATGCGGTACCGATATTCGGCGTGAAGGCGGTGGAATAGCTGACATACGGGGCGATGCCGGAGTCGAAGAGATACGACAGGCCGACGCGGCCGGAGAACGCCTCGTCCTTCTGCTCGTCCCGGTCGCCGAGATCGCCCGGCGTACCGGAGGCGGATTCGGTGCGGATCCAGTCGTAGCGGCCGCCGAGCGTCACCAGCAGCCGGTCGATGGCGATCTCGTCCTGCAGATAGAGGCCGACCTGGCGCTGCTCCTGTTCGGACGCGACGCTGTACTCCGGCATCGCCACCGCCACGTCGTAGCGCGGCGCGTCGAAGACCAGCGACGAGGCCGTGCCGTAGCCCTCCTTGTTGGTGAACTCGGCATAGGAAGCGTCGACGCCCGCCAGCACCTTGTGGCCGATGAAGCCGGTGTCGAATTCGGCCTGCAGCTGGCTGTCGGATACGACGCCGCCCAGCGTCTGGTCGAGGACGCCGGAGCCGCGATCGACGATCCCGTTCACCGGGCCGCCGAAGGCGTAGACATACTCCGAGTAGATATCGAGATCCTGGTAGCGCGCCTTCTGGCGGAAGGTGAAGACGTCGTCGATGCGGTGTTCGAACTCCAGCCCGATCCGGCCCTGCGTCTGGTCCAGATCGTTGAAGCTCGGGTCGCCGCCGGCGACGTCGGTGACGCGATTGTCGACATTGACGTAGGCGGCGGTGCCGCCCGAGCGGGAGCGCTGCAACTCGCCGAGGATGGTCAGCGAGGTGTCGCCGTCCGGCGCCCAGGTGAAGGCGGGTGCGATGCTCAGCCGGTCGTCCGGCGAGAACGGATAGTCGGTGTCGGAATCGCGGGCGACGCCAGTGAGCCGATAGGACACGGTACCGTCGGCGTTCATCGGGCCGGCGGCGTCGAAATTCGCCTGGTAGCGATCGTTGGTGCCGATCTGCGTCTCGACCTCGCGGAACGCCTCAGTTGTCGGGCGTTTGGAGCGCAGGTCGACGATGCCGCCGGCATTCGACGATCCGTAGAGGCCCGCCGAGGGACCCTTGAGAATGCTCAGCCCGCCGAGGCCGTAGGGCTCGATGTCGAAGGTGGCGAAGCCGTTGCCGAACTGGCGCAGGCCGTCGCGGAAGATGCCGGTGTAGGTCGCCGGGAAGCCGCGGATGAAGAAGGCGTCGAAACGGGGATCGAAGCCGTAGGCGCCGATCCGCACGCCGGGCGTGTAGGACAGCGTCTCGAGGAGGCTCTGCGGATTGCGGTCCTCCAGCTGCTGCTCCGTGACCACCGACACCGACTGCGGCACCTGGACCAAAGGCGTGTCGGTCTTCGTCGCGGAGACCGTCGCCCGCGGCACGTAGCCGTCGGCAACGAGCCCGCCGTCGCCGGTCCCGGTGCCGGCGCCGGCGCCCGAAGCGGCCGTAGCGGCACCCTCGATCGTCACCGTGTCGAGCTGGATCGTCGTCTCCTGGGCGAGGGCTGCGGACGATCCCCCGGCAAGGGCGAACGCCGTCGCGGCAGCGGCGGCGAGGTGCCCAAGCCGCGCGGCGCGTGCCTGGGGATTGAGGAGAATGGTCGTCTGGATACGCGTCATGGCACCGCCTTCGCTGGATGGGGCCCCGCGCCCCGATCCCCGACCGCTAGGTAAACTTGACTTACTGAGTCAACTTATGACGCGAGACAGGCACAATGCCGTCGGTCGCCTGTCGACGGGCCCAAGCAATTGTAACGCCTACGGACTTCCCGATATCCGGCGGCTGGAGCGCGACCGTGATGATTTCGTCTTCCGGCGCCGTGTTACATTCAGAACACAGTATCTGGAATTGTTCGCATTCTACTTTGCGATGCTGTCGCGGATGCATTCCCGCCAGCAAACGCGAGGAGATCGGCCCGGCCAAGTCCGGGGAGTGCCGCGACAGATCCTGAGGCACCGGTTGCGTGTCCGGTCGGCGCCGCCCGGCCGTCAGCAAATTCCGCGCGCCGGGACAGGACCCGACGAGGGAACCGGCGACCGGCCCTTTAAGTTGACTGTGATTATCATATTAACATAAGGGTTCCGCCGAAACGGCCCGGCGTTCCCGACTGCGCCTGCTCGCCCATCCGTGCAACAGACCATACCGATCGGCCTCATGACCACGATCCGCACCGTCCGGCACCGTGCCGCCCTCATCGCCGCGCTCGTCCTGCTTCCCGCGCTGATCGCGCATCCGGCCGTTGCTCAGGATACCGCGCCTGCCGCCCCGGATGCCTCGTCGGCCGTCGTCTCGCCCGAAAGCCCGCCCGCGGCGGCCAGCCCCGCGCCGGCCGTCTCCGATCCCGGCACGACGGCAGCGTCCCCCGCCAACCAGCCGTCGCCGGTACAGGCCGACGCTCCGGCAGCGACAGGCGATGGCGCCCCCGCCGCGGCGCCCGAGACCACCGCGCCGCCAGTCGTAAACGCCGCTGCGCCGGACGCCGCGCCGACCGATCCGGCCGTCGACACCGCCGAGCCGGCCGCCGCCCCGGGCGAGGCCGATGCGCCCGCTGCCGCGACGGGACCACGCGTCACGGAATTGGCGGCGCCGGCGCGCAGCGAGACGCTGCCGCACGATCTCTCGCCGCTCGGCATGTTTCTCGCCGCCGACTGGGTGGTGAAAGCGGTGATGATCGGGCTTGCCTTCGCGTCGCTGGTCACCTGGACGATCTTCGTCGCCAAGGGCATCGAGATCGCCTTCGCCAAGCGCCGCGCCCGCGCCGACGTCCGCCGCCTCGAACGCGCGCCGGACCTGGTGGGCGCGATCGGCGACGAGCGCTCGGCCCGCCGCTGGCGCAGCCCGGTGGCGCTGCTCGCCAAGTCGGCGGAAGCCGAGCGCGCGCGCTCGGCCGGCCTCTCCGACGACGGGGTCAAGGAGCGGGCCCAGGTGGCGCTGTCGCGAATCGAGTCGCGCGGCGCCCGCAGCATCAATCGCGGCACCGGCGTGCTGGCGACGATCGGCTCGACGGCGCCCTTCGTCGGCCTGTTCGGTACGGTCTGGGGCATCATGAACGCGTTCATCGGCATCAGCGAGGCGAACACCACCAACCTCGCGGTGGTGGCGCCGGGCATCGCCGAAGCGCTGCTGGCGACCGCGATCGGCCTCGTCGCGGCCATCCCCGCGGTGATCATCTACAACGTCTTCGCCCGCTCGATCGCCGGCTACCGCGCCATCCTGTCGGACGGCTCGGCCGTGGTGCTGCAGCACCTGTCGCGCGAGCTCGACCAGGACCGCGCCGGCACCCGCCGCGCCGCCCGCCTCGCCGAAGCCGCGGAGTAATTCCATGGCGTTCAAGCTCGAGCAGGAAGACGACGGCGTCGGCGAGGTCTCGGAGATCAACGTCACGCCGTTCATCGACGTGGTGCTCGTCCTCCTGATCATCTTCATGGTGGCGGCGCCGCTGTCGACCGTCGACGTGCCGGTGGACCTGCCGACCTCCAACGCCGTGCCGCAGGATCGGCCCCACGAACCGGTCTACCTGACGGTGCAGAGCGACCTGTCGCTGGTGCTGGGCGAGGCGCCGATCACGGCCGAGGCTCTTGCGGCCGCGCTGGACGAGCGGACCGGTGGCAATCGCGAGGAGCGGATCTTCCTGCGTGCCGACGGCGCCGTCTCCTATGCCTCGCTGATGGACGTCATGAACACGCTGCGCAGCGCCGGCTATGTCCGCATCGGCCTGGTCGGCGTCGAGGAAACGGCGGCGGCCGCGCCGCCGGCGCGCTGACCATGGCCGGGGAACCGCTCACGAGTGCCGAGACCGGCGGCGGTCGCGCCTCGCTGGCACGCTGGACGCTGGCCGCGACGGTCGTCGTCGCGGTTCATGCCGCCGGCGCCTGGGCGCTGGTGACGCAGGTACCGCCGGCCGAGCCCCAGGGCACGCCGCAGGCGCCGATCCTGATCGAACTCGCACCGCCCGCCGCCGCGCCGGAAGTCGCGGCGCTGGAAGCCGCCGAACCGGCGCCGGAACTGGTCGACACGCCGTCCGAGGAGCCTGCGCCGCCGGAGCCGGTCGAACCGGAGATCCCGACCGAGCCGACGCCGGACGTGCCGCCGGAGCCCGTGATCCCGCCCGAGCCGGTGGTGCCGGAACCGGTCGTACCGGAACCCGAGCCCGAGCAGCCGGAGGCAACGGTTCCCGAGCCCGAGCTGGAGACGCCGGAACCGCCTGAGCCGCCCGAGCCGGAGATCGCCGAGCCCGTACCGGAAGAACCGGAGCCGGAGCCCGCCACCATCGCCAACGTGCCGCTGCCGACGGCGCGGCCGACGCCGCCGCGCCCCGTCCGCGAGGCCGCGCGCCAGGAAGAGACCCGCGAGAAGCCGCGGCAGAAGAAGGCAGAGCCCGCGCCCCGCAAGCGCGAGGCGGCGGCCCCGCAGCGCCGCTCGCCGGCGCCGTCGACCGCGTCGCAAGGCCGCCGCCAGCAGCAGGCGTCGCAGGGCGCGAAGGTGTCGCGCGCTGCGCTTGCCTCATGGCAGAGCCGCGTCCAGGCCAGGCTCAACCGCAACAAGCGCACGCCGCGCGGCAGCGGCTCGGGCACCGTGCGGGTGGCCTTCGCTATGGACGGCAATGGCCGGGTCGTCTCGGTGCGGGTGGCGGGTTCGAGCGGCGTGGCCGCGCTCGACCAGGCGGCTGTCGCGCTGGTGCAGCGCGCCAGCCCGTTCCCGGCGCCGCCCAGCGGCCGCCAGGTCTCGCTCACCGTGCCGGTGGCGTTCCGCTAGCGGGACCGGGCTTTCCGGCCGGGTCAGTCATGTCCGGCGGGTCAGCGCGACTCGTCGGTGGTATCGTCGCCGCCGCTGGTAGCGCCGACGGGCGCGAGGAGATGGGCGCCTCGCTTCCTCCGCCGGACCTTCCGGCGATGGTGGCGGATCGCCCAGGCCCAGTTGACGGGGACTGGTCGCGGCGCCGTGCCGTTGTCATGATCCGTCCGTAGCGTCGGGTTCGGCTGCATCCCGTCGGCTGCGGCTCACGCGGTGACTTGCGGTGCGGCCGGTCGCGGCGCTAGCTGGTCCGGTCGCCCTATTCGGAAACGACATTGCGAGGGTTGTCATGCGTATCGTCCTGCTTGCACTCGCCCTTGCCGCCGGCCTCGGTGCCGCCCGCGCCCAGGCCCCGGACGCGGCAGCAGACCCGGTCGAGCGTGGCCGCATCCTCGTCGTCGCGAACTGCTCCGGCTGCCATGCCGTCGGGCTCGACGGCGACAGCCCCAACCCGCAGGCGCCGCCCTTCCGCAGCCTGTCCGAGCGGTTTCCGATCGACGCGCTGGAGGAGACCTTCATCGGCACGATCGACACCGGCCATCCGGGCATGCCGGTCTTCAAGGCGTCGCAGGAGCAGATCGACGACGTCATCGCCTATATCGCCGCCGTCATGGAATAGGCGCCCATCCGCGTACAGCGGCCGCTCCGTAGCCGGCCGCCACCCGCCTTGCCTTTCGCCTTCCGGGTCCGGATATACGCGGCCGCGCCGCCGCGATCGCCGGACCGTTTCATCATTCTTGCGAGTATCTGCCGTGCTGGCCCGTTTCTTTGCCTATTACCGTCCCTACAAGGGCCTCTTCGCGCTCGATTTCGGCTGCGCCGTCCTCGCCGGGCTGCTCGAGCTCGGCTTCCCGATGGCGGTGGCGGCGTTCATCGACCGGCTGCTGCCGAGCGGCGACTGGAACCTTATCCTGCTCGCCTCGGCCGGGTTGCTGGCGATCTACATCCTCAATACCGGGCTCCTGGCGATCGTGAACTACTGGGGCCACATGCTGGGGATCAACATCGAGACGGACATGCGCCGCAAGGCGTTCGACCATCTCCAGACCCTGTCCTTCAGCTTCTTCGACAACCGCAAGACCGGGCATATCGTCGGCCGGCTGACCAAGGACCTGGAGGAGATCGGCGAGATCGCCCATCACGGGCCGGAAGACCTGTTCATCGCGCTGATGACCTTCGTCGGCGCCTTCCTGCTGATGCTGTCGATCAACGTGCCGCTGGCGCTGATCACCGCCGCCATCGTGCCGGTCGGCACCTATCTCACCGCCCGCTACGGCGGCGCGATGACCCGCACCTGGCACGCGATCTACGGCAGCGTCGGCGAGTTCAACGCCCGGATCGAGGAGAATGTCGGCGGCATCCGCGTCGTGAAGGCCTTCGCCAACGAGGACCACGAGCGCAAGCTGTTCGCCCGCAACAACGAGCTCTATCGCAGCCGCAAGCTCGACGCCTACCGCATCATCTCGGCGACGCTGTCGCTGAACTACCTGTCGCTGCGGCTGATGCAGATGATCGTCATGGTCGCCGGCACCTACTACGTGCTGACCGGCAGCCTGACCAATGGCGGCTTCATCGCCTTCCTGCTGCTGGTCGGGGTGTTCTTCCGGCCGGTCGAGAAGATCGCAGCGGTGATCGAGTCCTATCCCAAGGGCATCGCCGGCTTCCGCCGCTATACCGAGCTGCTGGACACCAAGCCGGAGATCGGCGACGCCCCCGGCGCGGCGGACGTGCAGGCCCTGCGCGGCGACATACGCTACGACCGGGTGACCTTCGGCTACCGGCCGGGCAAGCCGATCCTGACCGAGCTGAACCTGTCGATCCGCGCCGGCGAGACGGTGGCCTTCGTCGGCCCCTCGGGCGCCGGCAAGACCACGCTCTGCTCGCTGCTGCCGCGCTTCTACGAGATCCAGGGCGGCTCGATCAGCATCGACGGGATCGACATCAGGCAGATGACGCTGCGCTCGCTGCGCCGCCATATCGGCGTGGTGCAGCAGGACGTCTTCCTGTTCGGCGGCAGCATCCGCGACAACATCGCCTATGGGCGTCTCGACGCGTCCGAGGCGGACATCCGCCAGGCCGTGCGCCGGGCGCATCTCGACGACACGATCGCGCGCCTGCCGGAAGGGCTCGACACCATCGTCGGCGAGCGCGGCGTCAAGCTGTCGGGGGGGCAGAAGCAGCGTCTGTCGATCGCCCGGATGTTCCTGAAGAACCCGCCGATCCTGATCCTCGACGAGGCGACCTCGGCGCTCGACATGGAGACCGAACAGGCGATCCAGGCCTCGCTCGCGGAGCTGTCCGAGGGCCGCACGACGCTCGTCGTCGCGCACCGCCTGTCGACCATCCGCCAGGCCGACCGGATCGTCGTGGTCGACCAGTCGGGCGTCGTGGAAGAAGGCGCGCACGCCGACCTCCTCGGCCGCCGCGGCGCCTATCGCCGGCTGCACGACGCGCAGTTCGTCGTCGCCTGACGCGGTGCGCCTGGCCGCCTTGCGGCGAAATTGTGGCATGGCGGCAACAGGTCCGCGCGCGGAGGTGCCAGCCTAAAACTTGACACTTGGAGTCAAGTTATGTTCGTGCGAGGGCTCGGTGATCGAGTCTCCAACCGGATGAACCCCATGTATCTGCGTGCCCGCCTGCTCGTTTCCGTTTCCGCGATCGGCCTCGCGACGCTGTCGCAGGCAGTGGCGCAGACCAATGGCCAGATCGTGCTGGACACGATCGTGGTCGAGACGGACGGCGGTACGGGCGGCGCCCCCGGCGGGACCGGCACCGGGCCGGTCGACGGCTACGTCGCCCGCGACACCACCACCGGCGCCAAGACCGACACGCCGCTGATCGAGGTGCCGCAGT
The DNA here is from genome assembly GCF_021391535.1 of Aurantimonas sp. HBX-1. Taxonomy (GTDB): domain Bacteria; phylum Pseudomonadota; class Alphaproteobacteria; order Rhizobiales; family Rhizobiaceae; genus Aurantimonas. Next base: position 46,607 of record NZ_CP090066.1, on the reverse strand, counting down.
CGGTCTCGGTGCTCGGCCGCGAGGAACTCGACGACCGCGGCGTCCAGAAGGTCGACGAGGCGCTGCGCTACACGCCCGGCGTGTTCACGCAGCCCTACGGCTCCGACACCGATACCGACTGGTTCTACATCCGCGGCTTCAACGCCACCCAGACCGGCGTCTATCTCGACTCGCTGAACCTCTATTCCTACGCCTTCGGCGGCTTCATCATCGACCCGTTCCAGCTCGAGCGGATCGAAGTGATGCGCGGCCCGGCCTCGGTGCTCTACGGCGGCTCCAATCCGGGCGGCCTCGTCAACTCGATCTCCAAGCGCGCCACCGGCGAGCGCATCCGCTACATCGAGGGCGGCATCAACGACGACCCGAACGGCTACGGCGCCTTCGACATCGGTGACCGGCTCACCGAGGACGGGGTCTGGAGCTATCGCCTGCTCGGCAAGCTGAAGGGCGGCGAGACCGACACGGACTATGCCGACAATTTCCGCGGCTTCATCGCCCCGAACCTGACCTGGTCGCCGGATGCCGATACGCGGCTCAACCTCTACGCGACCTACCAGTATGACGACCAGCGCCACGTCAACGGCTTCCTGCCCTATGTCGGCAGCGTCGTCGACGCGCCGTTCGGCCGGATCGGCCGCGACCTCTATTATTCCGAGCCGGATCTCGACACGTTCGAGAACAAGCAGTTCACGCTTGGCTACGAGTTCGAGACGGCGGTCACCGACGCGATCACGCTGACCTCCAACACCCGCTACGGCCGTGTCGAGCGCGAGGAATACGGCCCGTATTTCAATGGGTACTACAATCCCAACACCGCGCCGGACCAGTATCAGGGCGGCTTCTTCAATCCTGAGACGCCTGACAGCCTCCTCTACCGCGTGAACTTCTCCCACGACACGACGGTCGACAACTTCACCACCGATAACCGCGCGACCTTCGAGTTCGCCACGGGCGCGGTGGCGCACACGCTGATGACCGGCATCGACTACAAGTATTTCGGGATCGATCAGGTGCAGTCATCCGGCGCCGCCGATCCGCTGAACCCGACTAACCCGAACTACACCAACGACCTGCCGGCACTCTGGGCGCCGTATCTCGACGAGACGATCGACCTCAACCAGCTCGGCGTCTACGTGCAGGACCAGGCGAAGTTCGGCGACGGCTTCATCCTGACGCTCAACGGCCGCTACGACGAGGTGTGGATCGACCGCGACGACCGCAGCAGCTTCGACGCCGACTACGACAGCCGGGAAGGCTCGTTCAGCGGCCGCGCCGGCCTCGGCTACGAATTCGCCAACGGCCTCGTGCCCTATGTCAGCGTCTCGCGCTTCTTCAACCCGCAGATCGGCACGGACGCCAACGGCGAAGGCGTCGTGCCGGAGGAAGGCGAGCAGTACGAGGTCGGCGTGAAGTACGAGCCGAGCTTCCTCGACGGCGTCTTCACCGCCTCGCTGTTCGACCTGACCCGCCGCAACACGCTGCAGTCGATCGCGCCGCTCTACATCCCGCAGACGATCGGCGAGATCAATTCGCGCGGCGTCGAGCTGGAAGCCAAGGTCAATCTCGACGAGAGCTGGCGGGTGACCGGCGCCTTCACCGCCTACGATCTGACGATCGAGAAGGACGCCAACCCCGACATCGTCGGCAACCGCCCCTATCTCGTGCCGGAAGTGCTGGCCTCGGCCTGGCTCGACTACACCGTCCAGCACGGCACGCTGAAGGGGCTCGGCCTCGGCGGCGGCATCCGCTACATCGGCGACAGCTACGCCGACAACGAGAACACGCTGAAGGTGCCGGACGCCACCGTCTTCGACGCGGCGATCCGCTACGACCGCGACGACTGGGGCGTCTCGCTGAACGTCAACAACGTCTTCGACAAGGAATATGTCTCGGGCTGCCAGACCAGCGCGTCCTGCGGCTATGGCGAGGGACGCGACGTGCTGCTGAAGGCGCACATGACCTGGTGAGGCGGCAGGCCGCGAGCCTTGCCCGCGGCGAGGGATCAGGCGGGCCCGCCGGGCGGGCCAGCCTCTCGACCCGGCGCCGCGGCATCCGGGTCGACGACATTGCCGGGGCGCGGCGCCACGCGCCGGCCCCGGCCGTCCGTTCAGTTCATGGCGACGGTGCTGGGCGCGATCAGGACGGTCGTGCCGTCGCGGCGGATGTCGACGGCCTGCGGCGCGCTGCCGACCGATTCCGGCACCATCAGCGTCAGCGACTGGCCGTCCGCGAGGCGGGTCGAGACGCGCACGGGCGAACCCTCGGCTCCGACCAGGGTCGCCACGACGTCGTAGCCGCCGTCGGCGACGGTGTAGTAGGCGACGCCGTTGAGGCCGCCGAGCTCGATGCTGCGCCCTTCGAGGGGCTTGAAATCGCCTGCCGTGGCGGCTGCTGTCGCGGCGATGAGGATCGCCGCGGCTCCGAGGAGCCTGTTCATGGTCTTCTCCATTGGGTGCTGCCCGCGTGCTCGTTCACGCGGAGAGCCGGCGTTGCCGGGAGCCCGCTTTATGCACACGCAGCGGCATCAGCGAAACTGAGAAATGTTGCGATGCAACGTAAGTTTTATTTAGCTGCGGCGGCGGGACGGCCGGCCATGGGCGGCGGGCGGCACGCGCCAAGCGGGCAGGCGCAGCAGCTACCCGGCGGAAACCGTCCGCCGATCGTGGAACCCTAGGCCAGGCCCTGTTTCTGGCAGTCGCCATAGACGTCGAGCGTCGCGGCGTTGGCGCCGCCGATCTGCTTGACGGCGAATGTCGGGCTGCCGGGCTGAACCTGCCGGCTCAACTCTCCCCGGAACAATCGGTCGTCCGCGGCGCCCTCGCCGCTTCTGGCAGACACCATGCCGCACACCGCGACGGTGCCCTGCGTGGTGAGACCCGATCGCAGCGGATAGAAGCTGACCCCGGCCGCGTCGGGGAAGCTGCGGATGACCGCGAGCCGCACCACGTCCGCCTCGGTCGGCGACAGCTCGTACGGCGTCGTCGGCGTGAGCTTCACGCCGGGCTTTTCCCCGTAGAGCGGCACGCCCATCAGCTGGATGTCCGGTATCGTGGCGCGCGGCAGGCTGGGAAACGCGAAGTTCGACATCGGCGAGCCGAGGCTGCAGCCGGCGAGCATGCCGCAGCTCGCGATAGCGATGATATGTCGTCGAGCCATGGACAAGCTCCCCCTCCGACATCGTGCTATCAGCCTGGTCGAGGAAATGTGCAAAAAAGCGGCAATCCTTGCGTAAATCTGTCGGTGTTGCTCTTCGGCCGCTACGTCACCCACCCGGCCTTCGTGCTTCGGACAGCAGCGCCGCCGGGACACAGAAAAAACTCCGCCGCGACGGCATGGCGCACCTAGGGGACCAACGACTATCTCATGCATTGTGCAGATGCTGACGCGGAGCGAGCCACAAGACGCCGCGTGCCTGAGCCGAGGATCCTGCCATGCGCCCGAACGCCGTCCCCTCCGACACTGCCCGCCGCTCGGCGCTCCCGGCCCTGGCTTTCGCCCTGCTTGCGGGCAGCACCCTGCCGGCCGCCGCGGCCGACTGCGCCGCCGCGGCGCGGCCGGGCATCGACTGGAGCGGATGCAACCGGAAGAACCTCAGCCTCGAAGGCGCCAGTCTCGACGGCGCGGACCTGCGGGACGCCGATTTCGGCCTGACCAACCTGCGCAACGCCCGGCTCGACGCCGCCAATCTGGAGGAAGCCGAACTCGTGCGGACTTCGCTCGCCGGGGCGATTGCCGACGGCGCGAACTTCACCAAGGTCGAGGCCTATCGCACGAATTTCTCCGGAATCTCGGCCCGGGAAGCCTCGTTCCGGAGCGCCGAACTGCAGCGGGCGAATTTTTCCGGCGCCGTCCTGTCCGGCAGCAATTTCGAGAAGGCCGAGCTTGGTCGCGCGAATTTCGCGGATGCCGAGCTGGCCGGCAACATGTTCGGCTTCGCCAACCTCGCCCGCGCCAGTTTCGCCGGCGCACGGATTGCCGGCGAGCTGGATTTCACCGGCGCCTACATGTTCCTGACCCGCATCGAGGGCAGCGACCTCTCCGCCGCCCGCGGCCTGACGCAGATGCAGATCGAGCTTGCCTGCGGGAACGACGCGACCATCCTTCCCGCCGGCCTGGTGGCGCCAGAACGCTGGCCCTGCGGCAAGGAATAGGGCGGACGGCGCCCGATATCCGGCCATCGCGCGCCGATATCCGGTCTCCAGCGGCCTTCCGCCTTCTTTTGCCGGCAATTATGCGCTAATGCAGCGCACAATCCTCCATGCATCGAGATCACCATGTCCAGCACGAAGCCGTCCATGCTCACGCGCGACCAGACCGTCTGGCGCGAAGGCCGCGAAGCGGCCCGCAAGCGCCTGACCAAGAAAGACAACCCCTACGCCTCCGGTACCGCCGACCACCGCGCCTGGAACAAGGGTTTCAAGGGCGAGTAGGAATCGGCTGCGCCGCGTCCGCGGCGGTCGTTCCGGCCGCGGTGCGGCGCATGAAGTCCTCCCCATAAACTGCGCAATAATCATACCTGCTTAGCCGGCGTACCTTTTCGGCCGCCGAGGCTGATAAGACCGCGTCTATCCGCCTTTCGTGCCCTTGCGCCAGTAGGCGGCGACGCGGTGGCGCTCGCGCGGCAGGCCGAGCACCGCCCGGCAATGCCGGCGGATGGCGACGAAGTCGCGATGTTCGCAGCCCGCCCAGACGAAGCCGTCCGGACCGAGCGTATCGGCAGTCAGCTCCCGCGCTGAATCGGCGAGGCGAGCGCCGGCACCGCGATGCAGCCATGTTACGTCGAAGGCGGCGGCGCTGGTCAGCGCCTGCTCCTCCGCCGCGCCGGCGACCTCGATCACCACTTTCGCCGTGACCGATGCCGGCAGGCGCCGCAGCAGGCGGTCGATGGCCGGGATCGCCGTCTCGTCCCCGAAGAAGAACAGCCGGTTGCCCGGTGGCACGCCCGCGTCGCCGAGCGGACCCGCCATGCCGACGATGTCGCCGGGCGCGGCATTGACGGCGAAGGACGAGCCCGGCGTCGCGTCGCCGTCGTGGCGCAAAATGTCGATCGACACGTGCCCGCTCGCCGGGTCGATCGCCCGGACGGTGTAGACCCGCGGCGTCAGCATGTCCTCGCCCTGCGGCCAGACCGGGCAACCGTCCTCCGCCAGCACCGGCCCGCGGAGCGGCCGACCCGCCGGCGGGAAGAACAGCCGCACGTGCAGACCGCCCGCCTCGAAGCGCGCCAGATCGCTGCCCTCGAGCACGACGCGGCGCATGCACGGGGTGACGTCGGCGGTCGAAACCACCCGCATTTCGCGCCAGAAGGCGGGCGTGCCCTCGGAGGCGCCGTCGCCGGTCCAGCGCACCGGCGGCGCCCGCTCGCCGAGGAATTCCTGCAGATGGCTGACGATGCCCCACTTGACGTAGATCAGGTTGGTCTCGTCTTCGGCGCGGGCGCGTACCGACAGCCCCGTCGGCGAGGCGAGGATCGCGAAGCGCCCATAGGGGATGACGATGCGTCCGGCGGCGCCGCGGCGCTGCACGGCGCCGTGCTCGACATAATGCTCGCAGAACAATTCGAGCAGCTTTTCCGGCTCCGGGGCGGACAGGTCGCAGGTGGCGGTCAGCATGCTGGCCTCATCGGTTCGGGTGGGCGCTTCAGACGGTCAGTTGGCAACGGCCACCCCCGCGGGATGGCGGGGATGCGCCAGGATCTGCATGTCGAGCCGGTAGACGCGGTGCAGGCATTCCGGCGTCATGAAGCGGTGCACGGTCTCGCTGGCGACGAGACGGCCATCGCGCAGCGCCAGCACGTGGTCGCAGAAGCGCGAGGCCATGTTGACGTCGTGCAGCACGACGACGACGCAGCGCCCGCCCTCGTGCGCCAGCCGGCGGATCAGCGACAGGACCTCGATCTGGTGGCTGACGTCGAGCGCCGAGGTCGGCTCGTCGAGCAGCAGGCAACCGGCGTCCTGCGCCACCAGCATCGCCAGCCAGACGCGCTGGCGCTCGCCGCCCGACAGCGTGTCGAGGTCGCGGTCGGCGAAAGCGCTGGTGCCGGTCAGCGCCATCGCCTCCTCGGTCGCCGCCGCGTCCGCCTTGGTGAAACGGCCGAACGGCCCGTGCCAGGGATAGCGGCCGAGCGCCACCACCTCCCGGCTGGTCAGGCCGGTGCCGGCCTGCGGATATTGCGGCAGATAGGCAATGCGCCGGGCGAACTCGCGCGCCGGCCAGTTGGCCAGCGGGCGGCCATCGAAGGTGAGCTTCCCGGCGCTGGGGGCGGCCTGGCGGGCGAGCAGCCTGAGCAGGGTGGACTTGCCGGAGCCGTTCGGCCCGACGAGGCCGAGAACCTGGCCGCCGGCGATTCGCGCCGAGAGCGGATGCAGGATGGTCGTGCCCGCAATGTCGTAGCGCACGTCGGTCAGCGCAAAACCGCTGTCCGCCGGCGACACGCGCGCTTCGGGGTGGTTCGTCGTCATGCGTTGCGTCTCTGCAGAAGCCAAAGAAGGATCGGCGCGCCGACGAGCGAGGCGACGAGGCCGGTCGGCAGCTGGAACGGGAAGGCGATGCTGCGCGCCAGCCAGTCGGCGACAACGAGAATGGCCGCGCCGGCGAGCGCCGAGAGCACCAGTCCGCTGCCCGCCGGCCGCACGCCGAGGAACCGCACCAGATGCGGCGCGATCAGGCCGACGAAGGTCAGCGGGCCGGCGAGCGGCGTCGCGACCGCGGTGGTGACGGCCGCGAGCACCAGCAGCAGCGCCCGGGCCGTCGCCAAGGGTACGCCGAGCCCCAGCGCCGCGGCCGGGCCGAGCGGCAGGACCGCCAGCCAGCGCATGAAGCCAAGGCCCGTCACGAGGCCGAGACCCGCCAACGCGAAGGAGGCGATCGCCGAGGCCGGCGCGACGGTCTGCGCCGCGCCGGTCATCCAGGACAGAAGCTGGAAGGCGCGCGGGTCGCCGGCGGCGGAGAGGACGCCGATGACGGCATCGAGCAGCGCCGCGAGCGCGATGCCGGCGAGCAGCATGCGCTCCGGCTGGAAGCCGCTGCGGCGCGCCAGCAGCAGGATCAGGGTCAGCACGAGCCCGGCGCCGATGGTCGCCGCGACGGTGGCGCCCAGCGCCGTCTGCGCCAGCCCGGCAAACAGCGCGATGGCCATGGCGAAGGTCGCGCCGGCGCTGACGCCGAGGATCTCGGGGCTGGCCATCTCGTTGCCGGATAGCCGCTGCAGGAGGAAGCCGGCGGTACCGAGAAGCAGCCCCGCCGTCGCCATGGCAAGCACCCGCGGCCACCGGAACGGCAATATGTCGGCCATGGCTGTAGAGGAGAGGATCTCCCAGCCGCCGCTCGGCGTGCGCCCGACGAACAGCGCGACCAGTACCAGCGCCAGGAGGGACGCGGCGAGGACGAGCGGCGCCACATAGACCGAGCCGGCTATGGACCGGCGGGCTCGCGGCGAAGCCATCGCCTCGACGCGCCGCATCCGCGCGGTGACCCGCGGCAGCAGCCAGAGCAGGATCGGCGAGCCGAGCAGCGCCGTCACGGCACCGGTCGGAAGGAAGTCGGCGGCAGCGCCCGCGAGAAGCTGCACGACAAGGTCGGTGACCAGCAGCAGCAGCGCGCCGACGGCGGTGGCGCCGGCAAACCGGCTGGCGAAGCTGCGCGCCCCGGCGAGCCGCACCAGGATCGGCGCGACGAGACCGATGAAGCCGATCGATCCGACCGCGCTGGTCACGAACGCCGCCAGCAGCACGGCGAGCCCGACGGCGGCGAGGCGCAGCGTCGAGACGTCGAGGCCGAGGCCGCGCGCCGCCGCTTCGCCGAGATCGAGCACCGCCAGCGGCCGCACGATCAGCAGCGCAAAGGGCGCAACGATGGCGAGGCGCAGCGCGAGGTCGGTCGCCGGGTCCCAGCTTTGCTGGCTGAGCGAGCCGGCGCCCCAGACGAAGAGGCTGGCGAGATAGCGGCTTTCGACGAGGGTCAGGCTCGCCGCCAGCGCCCCGCAATAGAGGCTGACCAGCAGGCCGGAGAGGATCAGCGAGACCGGCGAATAGTCCTGCCGCCGGCTGAGCGCGAAGACCAGGGCAGCGGCAAGGCCGGATCCTGCCAGCGCCACGACGTCGCGGCCCCAGCCGAAGAGCGCCGGGAAGAACAGCGTCACGATCACCAGCGCCAGCCGCGCGCCGGCATCGATGCCGAGCGTCGTCGGCGAGGCGAGCGGGTTGCGCAGCGCCTGCTGCAACAGCGCGCCGGAGGCGCCGAGCGCCGCGCCGCACAGGACCGCCATCGCAAGGCGCGGCAGGGTGGCATAGACGAGCACCATCCGTTCGGCGTCGTAGCCGGCCAGCTTGCCGCGCCAGAGGACCGGCAGGCTGGGGCCGAGAAAGACCGCCCCGAGCCCCAGCGCCAGCAGCGCCATGACGAGGACCAGCCGCTCGGCGCCCCCGATCCGGCCGATCCCTGCGGTTGCGGCGAGCGACGTCACGCCGCCTGCCTTTCCAGTTCGTCGAGCAGCAGCGTGGCGAGGCGCCGGGCGGTAGGGACGCCGCCGAAGGCGGCGACGGTCGGCAGGATCGGCACCGGGCCGCCGTCTTCCCGCAGCGGCAGCGAGCGCCACAGCGGGCTGTCTTCGAGGACCCGCCGCACGTCGTCCGGCATGTAGTCGGCGACCGCCGTCGCCTCGCCGATCTCGGCGAGGCGCTCGACGCCGACCGTGGCAAAGCCCCAGAAGATCCCCTCGCCCTGCCAGGCGTTGTGCAGCCCGAGCCGGTCCATGACGTCCTGCTGCATGCCCGGCCGCGCATAGACGCGCACGTGCCGCGGATCCATGAAGGACAGCATGACGATCGGCTTGTCGCGGAACGGCCTTGCCCGTTCGGCGCAGGCCGCGAAGAAGGCCTCGGTGTCGGCGAGATAGGCCGCCGCCTCCGCCTCGCGCCCGAGCAGGGTTCCGAGCCGGCGCATGGCGGCGATCGCCTTGGGCAGCGGCGAGCCGCCCGGCGAGTAGATCGCGAAGCGCTCGACCGGGGCGATGCGGCTCACCTGCGGCTCGGTCATCGCGGTGAATTCGGTGGTGACGATCAGGTCCGGCCGGAGCGCCGCCAGCAGCTCGAGATTGGGGGCGAGCCCCGTACCGATGTCGACGGTGCCGGCCGGAAGCGGCGGCGCGCCGACCCATTTCAGCCATTCGTTCGCGTCGGCGAGCGCGATCGGCGGCACGCCGAGCACGATCATCTGCTCGGCCAGGGCAAAATCCAGCGAGGCGACCCGCAGCGGGCCGGCGAAGGCCGCCCGCGAACGCAGCACGAAGGGCGCCGCGAGGAGCCCGCCCAGCACCATGCGACGGCTGGGGGTCATCACGCCGCGGCCGGCCTGGGAGACCTTGGAAGGGGCCTGGTGATCGGACAAGAGCGGTGTCCCGTGAAGAGATTTCGGCAGGGTAGCGGGCGCGCAGGACGGCTTCGGCGCGGCCGACGCGGGGAAGCGCCGGCCCTCCGATGCGGCCTCGTTCACCAGCGGATCGTCGCCTTGCCGGTGATGCGGCGCCCCTCGCCGTAGAAGCAGTAGAAGTCGGCATTGCCGCAGGAGGCGACGTATTCCTTGTCGAACAGGTTGCTGGCGTTGACCGACACTTCGTAATTGTCGCGCTCGTAGCTCAGCACCGCGTCGACCACCGTGGCGCTCGGCACCTTGAAGCTGTTGGCGTCGTCGCCGTAGCTCGAGCCGACATAGCGCACGCCGAGTCCGGCCCCGAGACCATCGAACATCGAGCCGTTGCGGATCGTGTAGTCGGCCCAGCCGGAGACCGTGTGGCGGGGGATCGTCGTCGGCGTCATGCCTTCGAGGCCGCCATCCGGATCCTCGGTGATCTCGGCGTCGAGATAGGTGTAGGCAAGCCGCAGGTTGAGGCTGTCGGTGAGGCTGGCGACGCCCTCGAGCTCGAAGCCGCGGGAGGTGATCTGGCCGGTCTGGCGCGCCTGGAACGTGCCGCCGACGGCATCGAAGCGGATGGCGTTGTCGCGCACGATGTCGAAGACCGAGGCGGTCAGCAGGGTGTTCCAGCCGGCCGGCTCGTACTTGATACCGGCCTCGTACTGGCGCGCTTCCTCGGGTTCGAAGAGGCCGCCCGTGGCGCTGACGTCGAGCGGCGGCAGGAAAGATTCCGAATAGGTGACGTAGGGCGCGATGCCGTTGTCGAAATTGTAGATCAGCCCGACGCGGCCAGTGAAGGCGTCGGCGTCCCTCTCCGCGTCGACGGCGCTCAGGAAGTCGCTGTCGGGTCGCTCCAGCGCCGTCGTCGCCCAGTCGTAGCGGCCGCTGAGGACGAGCGAGAGCCGGTCGAGCTTGATCTGGTCCTGCAGATAGAGGCCGGTCTGGGTCTGGTCGACCGTGTTGTCGTAGTAGTTGCCGAAGCGGGTGACCGGGCTGCCATAGACCGGATCGAAGACGTTGATCGGGTCGGCGCCATAGAGGTCGACGGTGTCGGTGTAGCGGGTCTTGCGGTAGTCGAGGCCGCCGAGCAGCGTGTGGCCGAGGATCCCGGTGTCGAACTCCGCCTGGACCTGGTTGTCGATCGAGAACGTGTCGAGGCCGACATCGCCGGTGCCGCCCGAGCGGGCGAGCAGGCCGGCAGCCTCGTCGATATAGCCGCCGCCGTAGATGCTCGCCTCGTCGTGGCTGAGGCCGGCATAACGCGCGTTCTGGCGGAAGGTGAAGGTGTCGTTGAATTCGTGGCTGAACTGGTAGCCGATCGAGCCCATGTCGGTGTCGTAATGGTCGAAGTCGGGCTCGCCGAGGAAGCGGCTGTTCGGGATCCGCCGCCCGTCATTGTCGGTGAGCGTGCCCGAAGCCGGCATGAACTGCAGGCCCCAGCCGGCGCGGTCCCGCTGGTAGTTGCCGGAGACGGTCAGACTGGTCTGCGCATCCGGCTCCCACGACATCGCCGGCGCGATGAAGAAGCGGTCGTCGTCGACCGTGTCGACCTGGTTTTCGGAATTGCGGGCAACGCCGGTTAGGCGGAAGCCGAACGGGCTGTCCACGCCGGCAGGTCCCGAAAGGTCGAAGCGCCCTTCGAGCAGGCCGAAGCTGCCGCCGGAAATCTCCACCTCGCGCAGCGGCGCGTCGGTCGGCTTCTTGCTGACGTAGTTGATCAGGCCACCCGGGCCGTTCTGGCCGTAGAGCACCGAGGACGGGCCCTTGAGGATCTCGATGCGCTCGGCGCCGTAGGGATCGAGGCAGAGGAAGTTGATGATCGACGACGAGGGCAGCCGCAGCCCGTCGAAGAAGGTCGCGTTGGCGGTGGAATCGAAGCCGCGGATGTTGAAGCCGCCGCAGCGCGTATCGGCGCCGCCGGTGATCTCGGGGGTGACGCCGGCCGTGTAGCGGGTGGCGGCGCGAATGGTGCGGGCATCCTGGCGCTCGATCTGGTCGCTGGTGACGACCGAGATCGACTGCGGCGTCTCGATGATCGGCGTGTTGGTCTTGGTCGCGCCGGCACTGCGCGTGGCGACGAAGCCTTCCTGCTCGTTCGCCTCGCCCGGACCCGTGCCCTGTCCGATCGGGTTGCCGTTCTCGTCCAGCGTGACGGTCACCGTGTCCAGCTGGATGACGTCCTGGGCGAGCGCCGGTTGCAGCGACGCCGCGCCCAACAGGACCGTCGAGGAAAGCATCACGCCGCCGAGGCGTCGAACGAGATTGCCGTTGATCCGGGAGCCGAGCGCCATGAGAAATCCGCCTGCACGAAGTTAATATGAGTGGATTAGTCCACTTATTCGGAAGGGGAAAGCCCCGGCTCCGGACGCCGGCTTCCGCCCGTCGACCTGTGCCCGATCTGCAACAGGTGGCCCAGGAGCGGCGCAGGTCGCGCCGGTCCCGGCGAGCGCAGCGGCTGCGGGGTTTGCGCGAAAACCGCGTGCCAGGGTGCTCATTGCCCGCAACCGCAGGGGCATTCGCCACCGGGACGGCGAGCCCCCGGCGGCCGACTTCACATTCAGTTCAGGCGCTCCGATCTTGCGGGCCCTTGCGCCCATGCACATCTGGCGCGCGGCCGGACCAACCGGCCTCGGGGGCGTCGACGTGGATTATCTTCTCCTGCTGGCCGGACTGGTCGGCCTGTTTCTTGGCGGCGAAGCGCTGGTGCGCGGCAGCGTCGGCATCGCGCGGCGCATGGCGATCCCGCCGCTGCTGATCGGCCTGACGGTCGTCGGCTTCGGCACCTCGACGCCGGAACTGCTGGTGTCGGTCGACGCGGCCTGGCGCGGCTCGCCCGACATCGCCCTCGGCAACATCGTCGGCTCGAACATCGCCAACATCCTGCTGATCATCGGCCTGTCGGCCCTGGTCTGGCCGATCAAGGTCATGGGCGCGACGCTGAAGCGCGACACCGCCGTCATGACGCTTGCGGCGCTGGCGCTGCTGCCGGTCTTCGCCCTCGGCGAGATGGGCCGCCTGTCGGGCTTCATCCTGTTTGCCGGGCTCGTCGCCTATCTCGTCTGGGCCTATCTGCAGCCCGGCGAGGTCGTCGTGGAGGCCGAGGGCATCAAGCCGCCTTCCTCCATGCTGATTTCGGTGCTCTGGGTGATCGGCGGGCTCGTGGCGCTGATGGCGGGGGCGCGCTTCCTGGTCGACGGCGCCGTCTCCATCGCCCGCGACTACGGTATCTCGGAAGCCTTCATCGGCCTGACCATCGTCGCCGTCGGCACCTCGCTGCCGGAGCTGGCGACGTCGCTGATCGCCGCCTTCCGCCGGCAGTCGGAGATCGCCATCGGCAATATCGTCGGCTCGAACATCTTCAACATCCTCGGCATTCTCGGCGCGACGGCGATGATCGCGCCGATCCCGGTGGCGCCGCGCTTCCTCACCTTCGACCTGCCGATCATGATCGCGCTGTCGCTGGTGCTGACCGGCCTGCTGCTCACCCGCAAGCTGATCGGACGCGGCGTCGGCGTGGCGATGCTGGCGGGCTACGGCGCCTATGTCTGGGCCGCGCAGGGCTGACACGGCCGATGCGGGGTGGGGATCGCCGTCCGTAGCGCTCGCGGCGCGAACGGATTATGTATCCGGCGCATGGCATGGCGGGAAACAGACTGACGATGGCGCGGCGGGCCGATGACGACAGCCGGCTCGACGACGCGGCCCGCGCGGGCTGGCTATACTACGTCGCCGGCAAGACCCAAGACGAGATCGCGCGGACGCTGAGCATCTCGCGCCAGAGCGCCCAGCGCCTCGTGTCGCTTTCGGTGACCGCCGGGCTGGTCAAGGTGCGCATCGACCATCCGATCGCCGCCTGCCTCGACCTGGCGGCACGGCTGCGCGAACGCTTCGGCATCGGCTTTGCCGAGGTGGTTCCCTCCGACCCCGCCTCGACGTCGACGACGCTCGGCATCGCGCTGGCGGGCGCCGCCGAGATGGAGCGGCGCCTGCGGCAGAGCGAGCCGCTGGTCATCGCCATGGGAACCGGGCGCACGCTGAAATCCGTGGTGGAGCATCTGCCCCGCATGGAATGTCCGCAGCACCGCATCGTCTCGCTGACGGCGAACATCACGCTCGACGGCTCGGCCTCGGTCTACAACGTCATCTTCTCGATGGCCGACCGGATCCGCGCGGCGCATTACCCGATGCCGACGCCCGCCGTGGCGTCCTCCAAGCAGGAGCGCATGCTGCTGCACGAGCAGAAGGTGGTGCGCTCGACCCTGGCGCTGGCCGCCGAGGCCAACGTCACCTTCGTCGGCGTCGGCGACGTCGGACCGGACGCGCCGCTGGTCAAGGACGGGTTCGTCACGGCCGACGAATGCGCGTCGCTGGTGCGCGACGGCGGCATCGGCGAGATCGTCGGCTGGGTCTTCGACCGCCAGGGCCGGCTGCTCGACTGCTCGTTCAACGATCGCGTCGCCAGCGCGCCGCTGCCGCCCACCAGCAAGGGCGAAGTGATCATGCTCGGCATGGGGCCGGTGAAGACCCCGCCGATGCGCGCCGCGCTGGCCGGCCGTCTCGTCAACGGCATCGTCACCGACCAGGACACCGCGACGGCGCTACTCGACCTCTGATCCGATCCGGCTGCTTTGCACCCCTCCGTCAGCGCGCTGCCGCGCCGCTGATGGTGCGCTGCCGCATGCAAATCGTTTGACAGCGCGCGGGCTCGGTGGGAATTTGCTCCGGTAATGAAGAATTGCTCACGTGGAGCTGGGAGGCTTTATGATGTTCCGCCGTGCTTTAGCCACAGGTGCCATTTCCCTTTTCGCGTTCGTCGGCGCGGCCGGGGCGCAGACGACGCTGACCATCGCCACGGTCAACAACGGCGACATGATCCGCATGCAGGGTCTGACGCAGGATTTCACCGAGAAGCATCCCGACATCGCCCTCAACTGGGTGACGCTCGAGGAGAACGTGCTGCGCCAGCGCGTCACCACCGACATCGCCACCTCGGGCGGCCAGTTCGACGTGATGACGATCGGCACCTACGAGGTTCCGATCTGGGCCGCGAACGACTGGCTGGTGCCGCTGGAAAACCTCGGCGACGACTATGACGTCGACGACATCCTGCCGCCGATCCGCGAGGCCCTGTCGGCCAACGGCAAGCTCTATGCCGCGCCGTTCTACGCCGAGAGCGCGATGACGCTCTACCGCAAGGACCTGTTCGAGGCGGCCGGACTGGAAATGCCGGCGGCGCCGACCTGGGATTTCATCGAGCAGGCCGCCAAGAAGATCTCGGAAACCAATGACGACGTCTACGGCATCTGCCTGCGCGGCAAGCCGGGCTGGGGCGAGAACATGGCCTTCCTCGGCGCGATGGCCCGCTCCTACGGCGCCAACTATTTCGATGCATCCTGGCAGCCGCAGTTCGAGAGCGAAGGCTGGAAGACCGCGGTCGACCAGTATGTGCGGATGATGACCGAGTACGGGCCTCCGGGCGCCGCCTCGAACGGCTTCAACGAGAACCTGTCGCTGTTCAATCAGGGCCGCTGCGCCATGTGGATGGACGCGACCGTGGCGGCCTCCTTCGTGACCAACCCGAAGGAAAGCCAGGTGGCCGAGAATGTCGGCTTCGCGCCGTTCCCGTGCGGCATCGAGAACTGCCCTAACAAGGGCGCGAACTGGCTGTGGGCATGGTCGCTGGCGATCCCGGCGGGTTCGCAGAAGGCCGAGGCCGCCGAGACCTTCATCGGCTGGGCGACGTCGAAGGACTATCTCGAGCTGGTCGCCGAGAAGGAAGGCTGGGCCAACGTGCCCCCCGGCACCCGCACCTCGCTCTACGAGAACGAGGCCTATACCAGCAAGGCGCCGTTCGCCGAGGCGACGCTCAACGCCATCAACAATGCCGACCCCTCGATCAAGGACGACAAGCCCTATGTCGGGCTGCAGTTCGCCGCGATCCCGGAGTTCCAGGGCCTCGGCACGGCCGTCGGCCAGCAGATGGCGGCCGCAGTATCCGGCAGCATGAGCGTCGAGCAGGCGCTGTCGGCGGCACAGCAGGCGGCCACCCGCGAGATGACCCGCGCCGGCTACATCAAGTAATTGCCTCCCGAGCAATTACCGAGAGGCGTCCCCTTGCGAGGGGGCGCCTCACCCCGCAGCCGCAGGGCCGCGCCAACGCTTTCGACGCCCTAGACAGCCGCGCCCGTCCTCCCGCCGCTCCTTTGCGCGGGTTAACGACGGGACGCATCCCGACCGCCGGTTCCAGACAGGGAACACGCCGATGGCGACACTCCAGACGAAGTCGGCCGCGCGCCTGATGATGGCGCCCTCCGTGATCGCGCTGCTGATCTGGATGATCGTGCCGCTGTCGCTGACGCTGTATTTCTCGACCCTGAACTACAATCTGTTCAACCCCGCCGAGACGCCGTTCATCGGCCTGATGAACTACCGCTTCTTCCTCTCCGACCCCGCCTTCCTGACCGCCCTGCAGAACACCCTGACGCTGGTCGTCGGCGTTCTGATCATCACCGTCGGCGGGGGCATCCTGCTCGCCCTCCTCCTCGACCAGGTCTTCTACGGCGTCTCGATCGTCCGGCTGCTGGTCATCGCGCCGTTCTTCGTCATGCCGACCGTCGCCGCGCTGGTCTGGAAGAACATGATGATGAACCCGGTCTACGGGGTGATCGGCCAGGCCCTCGAGTTCGTCGGGATCGGCGCGATCGACTGGTTTTCCAACGCGCCGCTGACCGCCGTGATCATCATCGTCGCCTGGCAGTGGCTGCCCTTCTCGACGCTGATCCTGCTGACCGCCCTGCAGTCGCTGTCGGAGGACCAGAAGGAAGCCGCCGAGATGGACGGCGCCAAGGCGCTATCGATCTTCTGGTACATCACCCTGCCGCACATGGCCCGCGCGATCACCGTGGTGATCCTGATCCAGACCATCTTCCTGCTGTCGATCTTCGCCGAGATCTACGTGACGACGAGCGGCGGGCCGGGCCTGCAGACCACCAACATCCCGTATCTCGTCTACAGCCAGGCGCTGCTGCAGTTCGACGTCGGCGGCGCCTCGGCGGGCGGCATCGTCGCCGTGGTGCTGGCCAACATCGTCGCCTTCTTCCTCGTCCGCCTCATCGGCAAGAACCTCGACGCGTAAGGGAGACAGGATCATGGCCCGCGCAGTCTCCACCCGCCGCAAGATCGGCTTCACCGTCCTCGGCTGGACGGTCGGCCTGCTGATCTTCTTTCCGGTGCTCTGGACCGTGATCACCTCGTTCAAGACCGAGCTCGCAGCGATCTCGATCCCGCCGCAATGGGTGTTCTTCGACTGGACGCTGGAGAACTACGTCGAGGTGCAGGAGCGCTCGAACTATTTCCGCTTCATGATGAACTCGGTCTACCTGGCGCTCGGCTCGACCCTGGTCGGGCTGATCTTCGCCGTCCCGGCGGCCTGGGCGATGGCGTTCTCGCCGACCAAGTCGACCAAGAACATCCTGTTGTGGATGCTCTCGACCAAGATGCTGCCGGCCGTCGGCGTGCTGGTGCCGATCTACCTGATCTTCCGCGACATGGGCCTGCTCGACACGCGGACCGGCCTGATCGTCGTCCTGTTCCTGATCAACCTGCCGATCATGGTCTGGATGCTCTACACCTATTTCCGCGAAATCCCGGTCGAGATCCTCGAGGCGGCGCGCATGGACGGCGCGACGCTGATGAAGGAGATCACCCAGGTGCTGGCGCCGATGGCCGTCCCCGGCATCGCCTCCACCGTCCTGTTGTCGGTGATCCTCGCCTGGAACGAGGCGTTCTGGACGCTGAACCTGACGACGACCGATGCGGCGCCGCTGACCGCGTTCATCGCCTCGTTCTCCAGCCCGCAGGGCAATTTCTACGCCAAGCTGTCGGCGGCCTCGACCATGGCCATCGCGCCGATCCTCATCATCGGATGGTTCTCGCAGCGCCAGCTCGTGCGCGGCCTGACCTTCGGCGCCGTCAAGTAGGAGCCCGCCATGAGCGCCATCACCCTTCGCAACGTCAGCAAGAGCTTCGGCGACGTCGTCATCATCCCGGGGCTCGACCTCGACATCGCGGACGGCGAGTTCGTTGTCTTCGTCGGCCCGTCCGGCTGCGGCAAGTCGACCCTGCTGCGCCTGATCGCCGGGCTCGAGGACGTCTCCGGCGGTGAGATCCGCATCGACGGCCAGGACGTCACGTCGGTATCGCCAGCCAAGCGCCAGCTGGCGATGGTGTTCCAGTCCTACGCGCTCTATCCGCACATGAGCGTGCGCGCCAATATCGGCTTTCCGCTGAAGATGGCCGGCCAGTCCAAGGCCGATATCGCCAAGCGGGTCGAGGAAGCGGCGGCGACGCTGAACCTCACCGACTATCTCGAACGCCGCCCGCGCGACCTCTCCGGCGGCCAGCGCCAGCGCGTCGCCATCGGCCGGGCGATCGTGCGCCAGCCGAAAGGCTTCCTGTTCGACGAGCCGCTGTCGAATCTCGACGCGGCGCTGCGCGTCAACATGCGGCTGGAGCTCTCCGAACTGCACCAGCAGCTGCAGACGACGATGATCTACGTCACCCACGATCAGGTCGAGGCGATGACCATGGCCGACAAGATCGTCGTGCTCAACCGCGGCCGGGTCGAGCAGGTGGGCTCGCCGCTGGAGCTCTACGCCCGGCCCGCCAACCGCTTCGTCGCCGGCTTCATCGGCTCGCCGCGGATGAACTTCCTCACCGGCACCTATGCCAGCCAGTTCGGCGCGCCGACCGTCGGTATCCGGCCCGAGCACCTGGCGATCTCCAGCACCAGCGGGCTGCTCAAGGGCACGGCCGGCGTATCGGAACATCTCGGCTCCGACACCTTCGTCCACGTCAAGCTCGACAGCGGCGAGCAGGTGACCGCCCGCTCGCCCGGCGACTACCGGGTCCGCCACGGCGACCCGGTCTGGCTGACGCCCGAGGAGGCCCACATCCACCGCTTCGACGACCAGGGGCTGGGCATTCGATGAGACGTCTCGAAGGCAGGCGCGCGCTGATCACCGGCGCCGGGCGCGGCATCGGCAAGGCGTTCGCCGAGGCCTATGTGCGCGAAGGCGCCGGCGTCGTGCTGCTCGACATCGACGCCGATGCCGCGGCCCGCGCCGCCGAGGAGATCGGCCAGGGCACGCAGTGGCGCCAGCTCGACGTGACCAACGTCGATGCCGTCGACGCGCTGGTCGAAAGTCTTGCCGCCGAGGCGCCGATCGACATCCTCGTCAACAACGCCGCCCTGTTCGACATGGCGCCGGTCAACGAGGTGACCGAAGCGTCCTACGAGAGGCTGTTCGCAGTCAACGTGAAGGGCCCGCTGTTCATGATGCGCGCCGTCTCGCGGGCGATGATCGCGGCCGGGCGCGGCGGCAAGATCATCAACATGGCGAGCCAGGCGGGCCGGCGCGGCGAGGCGCTGGTGACGGTCTACTGCGCCACCAAGGCGGCGGTGATCTCGCTGACCCAGTCGGCGGGCCTCGCGCTGATCAAACACGGCATCAACGTCAACGCCATCGCCCCCGGCGTGGTGGACGGCGAGCACTGGGACGGCGTCGACGCGCTGTTCGCGAAATACGAGAACCTGCAGCCGGGCGAGAAGAAGCGGCAGGTCGCCGCCGAAGTGCCGTTCGGCCGCATGGGAACCGCAGAGGATCTGACCGGCATGGCGATCTTCCTCGCCTCCGATGAGAGCCGGTATGTCGTGTCGCAGACCTACAATGTCGACGGCGGCAACTGGATGAGTTGAACTGCAACAGGATCGCAGGAAATGTATCTCGAAAAATTCGATCTGACCGGCCGGGTCGCCGTCGTCACCGGCGCCGGACAGGGCATCGGCGAGGCCTGCGCCACGGCATTGGCCGAGGCCGGCGCGACGGTGGTCGTCGCCGACATGGACCCGTCGCGGGTCGAGGCCTGCGTGGCGCGCCTCAAGGAAAAAGGCCATGCGGCGCACGGCGCGACGGTCGACGTGACCAGGTCGGCCGACGTCGCAGCGCTGGCCGACAAGGTGGTCGCCGATCACGGCCGCGTCGACATCCTCGTCAACAATGCCGGCGTCGCCAAGTCCGACGTGCGGGCCGAGGACACCAGCGACGAGCACTGGCGCTTCCACATGGACGTCAATCTCGACGGGCTGTTCTGGTGCTGCCGCGAGTTCGGCCGGAAGATGCTGGAGGCGGGCTCCGGCTCGATCGTCAATATCGGCTCGATGTCCGGCTTCATCGTCAACAAGCCGCAGCCGCAGAGCTTCTACAACGCTTCCAAGGCGGCGGTGCACCATCTCACCAAGTCGCTCGCCGCCGAATGGGGCCGGCGCGGCGTGCGCGTCAATGCCGTGGCGCCGACCTATATCGAGACGCCGCTGACCAAGTTCGGGATCGAGGAAGACCCGGACATGTACAAGGTCTGGCTGGAGATGACGCCGATGGGCCGCGTCGGCCAGCCCGACGAGATCGCCTCGGTCGTCCACTTCCTGGCCAGCGACGCCTCCAGCCTGATGACCGGTTCGATCGTCCTCGCCGATGGTGGCTACACCTGCTGGTGATTTGATCCTGCCGGCCCTTCGCCGCTCCTCCCGAGCTGTGCTACCCCGTCCCTCGCGCCCGAAAGGCGCGGGGGATTTTCGTGGGGAGGTTGGGTATGGGCGAGGCTTTCATCGGCGTCGACGTCGGCACGGGCAGCGCGCGCGCCGGGGTCTTCGACCGCGAGGGGCGGCTGCTCGGCACCGCCCGGCGCGACATCCGCCTGTGGCGCGAGGACCACGGCCTCGTCGAGCAGTCCTCCGCCGACATCTGGGCCGCCGTCGTCGCCTCGGTGCGCGAGGCGGTCGAGAAGGCCGGGATCGAGCCCGCCGCGGTCAAGGGCCTCGGCTTCGACGCGACCTGTTCGCTGGTCGTCGTTGGCGCCGACGGCAAGGGGCTGCCGGTCGGCCCTTCTGAGGATCCCCAGCGCGACATCATCGTCTGGATGGACCACCGCGCCCTCGACCAGACGCGCCGCATCAACGCGACGAAGCATCCGGTGCTGCGCTATGTCGGCGGCGTCATCTCGCCGGAGATGGAGACGCCCAAGCTGCTGTGGCTGAAGGAGAATCGGCCCGAAATCTTCGCCCGCGCCGCGCATTTCTTCGACCTTGCCGACTATCTCTCCTGGCGGGCCACCGGCAGCCTTGCCCGCTCGGTCTGCACCCTCACCTGCAAATGGACCTATCTCGCGCATGAGGGCCGCTGGGACCCCGACTATTTCCGCACCGTCGGGCTGGAGGAATTCGCCGCGGAGGATTTCGTGCGCATCGGCGCCGAGGTGGTCGACATCGCGACGCCGCTCGGCAACGGCCTCGGCGAAGCCGCCGCCGCCGATTTCGGCCTGCCCGCCGGCACGCCGGTCGGCGCCCCGGTCATCGACGCGCATTCCGGCGGCATCGGCACGCTGGGTGGGCGCCGCGCCGACGGCAGCGCCGCCGAGCCCTCGGCCGAACTGGCGCTGATCATGGGCACCTCGTCCTGCGCCATGGCGGTGACGCGCGACGTCGCCTTCGTCGACGGCGTCTGGGGCCCGTACAAGGACTCGCTGCTGCCCGGCTACTGGCTGCTGGAGGGCGGCCAGTCGGCCTATGGGGCGGCGCTCGACTATCTCGTCGCGCTGCATCCGGCCTTCGCGGCGGCCAAGGCGACGGCGGCCGCCGAAGGCCGTTCGGTGCTCGACCATCTGGAGCGCCGGGCGATCGAGACCGCCGGCTCGGTCGAGGCGGCGGCGACGCTCGCCGGGGGGCTGCACATCGTCCCGGAATTCCTCGGCAACCGTTCGCCGGAGGCCGACCCCGACGCCACTGCGGTGATCGCCGGCCTCGGCCTCGAGACCAGCGAGGCGAGCCTCGTCCGCCTCTTCGTCGCCGGGCTTTGCGGCCTGTCCTACGGCACCGGCCAGATCGTCGAGGCGATGCGCGACAAGGGAGTCGGCCTCGGCACGATCGTCGCCTCGGGCGGGGCGGCCCGTTCGCCGCTGCTGCGTCGAATCCTTGCCGACGCGACCGGGCTGACCGTCGCCCTGCCCCGGACGCCCGAGCCGGTCCTGCTCGGCGGCGCGATCATCGGCGCGGTCGCCGCCGGGGCCTTTCCCGACATTGCCCACGCCGCCGCGCAGATGTGCCGGGTGGGCGAGGAGATCGCGCCCAACCCGGCGCTTGCCGCCTTCCATGCCCGCAAGCGCCGCGCCTACGAGATCCTGCAGCGGGCCGAGCGCGAGATCCGCGCGCTGGCTTCGCCGGCTGCGGATGCCGCGCCCGGCACGGGGGCGGCGCAGGCCTAGCCTGGCGGGCCGGCCGCCTTGCAGCCCTGCCGGCGCCCTCAGGCGGCGCCGGGCTTCAGCCGGCTGGCGGAGGCCGGGTCGAGATGCAGCGTGGTGGCGGGATGGCGCTGCAGGATCGAGGCGGGAAAAGCGGGCGAGACCTCGGTCTCGACGGCTTGCGCCACGGCCTCGGCCTTCCGCTCGTCCGGCACCGACAGGACGATCGTCTGCGCCTTCATGATCTGGCAAACGCTCATCGACACCGCCCGGCGCGGCACGTCCTCGAGCGTCGGGAACCAGCCCTCGCCAAGCTGCTGGCGCCGGCACGCCTCGTCCAGCTCGACTACGATGTAGGGATCCTCCGCCGCGAAATCCGCCGGCGGATCGTTGAAGGCGAGATGGCAGTTCTCGCCGATGCCGGCGAAGCAGACGTCGACGGTTGCGCCGGCGAGAAGCCGGTTGAGCCGGGCGACTTCGGCCGCGATGTCGTCGGCGTCGCCGTCCACCGCGACGAAGGCCTTCAGCCCCGCCACCTGATCGACGAAGCGCTCCTGCAGATAGCGGCGGAAGCTCGCCGGATGGTCGATGCCGAGGCCGACATATTCGTCGAGATGGAAGACCGTGACCTTGGTCCAGTCGAGGTCGGCGCGCGTCAGTTCAGCCAGCATGGCGATCTGGCTGGCGCCCGTCGCCAGCACGACGACGGCGCTGCCCTTGGCGGCCACGGCAGCGCGGATGGCCTCGGCTCCCTGCGCCGCGGCCGCCTTGGCCAGGGCGCCGCTGTCGGCATGGATCTCGATCTGCATCAGGCGTCCTCGTGAATTGGCAACCGGGATGCTTGGAGCACGGATCGGACGGCGCTGCACCTGCGGCAGCGCCAACTGCGCCTATCGTGTGCGATCGCAAGCGCCCGGGCGGTCGCGGCGGCGCGGAGGCATGGCGGGCGCCGGGGCCCGAAGACGGCTCCATCCAGCGCGGTGCAGCAGTTGAAGGAGAGCCGGACATGGCGCGATCCCGTCATTTGCCGGAGGAAACCCCGCCGGGGGTGTTGTGGGCGCGGGAAAAGAGCGATTAAGGGTACGGCGTCCGGAGAACGAGGCGCCGTCGGTCGATCGGCGCCGATGGCGGCCGGGCGGACGGTATCCAGAAAAGGACGGACCTGTGACGAGCTTCACCGACAAGACGCTGATCGCCGAACTCACCGCGAAAATGCTTCTGGAGGTGAAGGCGGTTCACTTCAGGGCCGACGAGCCTTACCGTTTCACCTCCGGCTGGGCGAGCCCGGTCTATATCGACTGCCGCAAGCTGATCTCCTATCCGCGCGTGCGCACCACGCTGATGGACTTCGCCGCCTCGGTCATCCTGCGCGACATCGGCTTCGAGTCGGTCGACGCCATCGCCGGCGGCGAGACGGCCGGCATCCCCTTCGCGGCCTGGATCGCCGACCGGCTTTCCCTGCCCATGCAGTATGTCCGCAAGAAGCCCAAGGGCTTCGGCCGCGACGCGCAGATCGAGGGGGATTTCCGCGAAGGCGCCCGCGTCGTCCTCGTCGAGGACCTCTCGACCGACGGACGCTCCAAGATCAACTTCTGCGAGGCGATGCGCGCCGCCGGCATGACGGTGGAGCACACCTTCGTCATCTTCCACTACGACATCTTCCCCGACACCAAGAAGGTGCTCGGCGATTTCGGGCTGCAGATGCATTCGCTCGCGACGTGGTGGGACGTGCTGAAGGTCGCCAAGGACCAGGGCTATTTCGACGACCGGACGCTCGGCGAAGTGGAAGCCTTCCTCAACAATCCAATGGAATGGTCCGCCGCGCATGGCGGCGCCAGCGCGTATCCCACCTAGTAACGAACCTCAGGGCATGCTGGGCATCCCGCATGGGACGCCCGGCGAAAGGCCGGAACGGCCGCCCGTCAGAAGACGAAGTCGACCGAGGTCAGCAGCCAGCAGCCGGTGCCCCATTCGATGCGGTTGCCGGCCGCGTCGGCGTTGACGGCGCTGGTGCGGAACACCGGCGTGCCGGGGTTCAGCTCCAGCTGGCTCGCCTCTTCGGCCGTCGCGAAGCCGCCGCTGATCCGGGTCTCGAGGCGGCGGTACTTGCCGATGCCGTGCGCGACGAAGACGTCGGTGACCGACTGCCGCCGCGCATAGACGGCGGCGAAGTCCGGAAGGAGTTTCGCCGGCAGGATCTTGGTGCTGGCGTGGATCGGCTGGCCGTCGGCGGCGCGCACCCGGCGCAGCCGGATGACCGGCGCGCCGACCGGCAGGTGCAGCTGCGCGGCCGCCGCCGCGTCCGCCGCTTCCTCCGCCAGCACCAGCGTCCGGGTCTCGACCAGCTTGCCGTCGGCGCGCAGGCTGTCGAAGAAGCGGCTGCCGTCGCGCACCGACAGGGCCGAGGGC
Source organism: Aurantimonas sp. HBX-1 (assembly GCF_021391535.1). Classification (GTDB taxonomy): domain Bacteria; phylum Pseudomonadota; class Alphaproteobacteria; order Rhizobiales; family Rhizobiaceae; genus Aurantimonas. The sequence goes on along the minus strand of NZ_CP090066.1, from coordinate 22,493 downwards.
GGGCTGCGCACGAACACGCCGACGCCCTTGCGCGAGGTGAGGTGCCCCTCCTGCTGCAATTGCAGCAGCGCCTGGCGCAGCGTGATCCGCGTGACCCCGAACATCTCGGCCAGATGCACCTCGCCCGGCAGCTGGCTGCCCGGTTGCAGCCTTCCGTCCTCGATCAGCGCCAGCACGTGGTCGTGGATCTGCTGCCAGATTGGCGCGTCGCTGCGCGGCCGGAACACCAACTCGCCGAAGTCCGGCGTATCGGCGACGCGGCGTGAGACATTGCTGCTCATCGGCTCATCCCGCCATTTCCGGCACGGCGCTCGCCGGCGTGGCAACCGCCAGTTCGCCGAGCGGCCGCCGGGCGTGGACGATGCGCCCCGCAACCATCGTCGCGACGACTTCGGGATGGTGCCTGTCCGTCATGTCCACCAGGATCAGGTCCGCCCGCTTGCCTTGGGTCAGGCTGCCGCGGTCCGGCAGGCCGGCGGCCCGCGCCGCGTTGGTCGAAACGAGACGCCAATGGCGCGCCAGGGCGGCAAGGTCGCCATCCGCCAAGGCGAAGGCCGCGTGCAGCGGCGAGGGATAGTGATAGTCGCTGGTGAGCACCGAGCAGTGGCCGGCTTCGATCGCGGTGCGCGCGTCCATCGCGCCGTTGTGGCTGCCGCCGCGCACGACATTCGGCGCGCCGAGGATGACGTCCTCGCCGGCCGCGCGGGCCGCGGCTGCCGTCTCGACGTTCAGCGGAAACTCGCAGGAGCGTGCGCCGAGCACCCGGAAGCGGGCGCGCTCCTCGGGTGAGGCCTCGTCGTGGGCGAGCAACACGTTGCCGCCCGCCCGCGCCGCCGCTGCCAGTTCCGCGATGGCGTGGGGCACGTCTTCTCGCCGCGACCAGACTGCTTCGAGCAGCGCCATGTAGTCGTCGCGGGAAAGACCCGAGCGCTCGGCCATCTGGCCGATCTTGCGAGCGATCGTGCCCTTCAGCACCGAGCCGGTCGTGTGGTCGTTGAAGGCGAGGATCGGCGACGGCTCCAGCGCCAGCCACCCGGCGACTTCCGCCACCGCGTCCAGCGCGAAGGTCTCCCAGCGCAGATGCAGCCGCGTGTCGCAGCTGAGACGCGGGCGCAGCGCGTAGAGCGAAGCGATGAAGCCGCGGGCCGCCTCCAGCGAGCGCAGCCCCGGCTCCCAGGAGATCGTCACGCCGTGGAACGTCGTGGTGATGCCGTTGGCGACCAGCTGGCGGTCGGTGTCGCGCAGCGCCAGGCCGACATCGAAGCGCACGCCCGGGCGCGGCATGATCTGCCGCTCGAAAGCGTCACCGTGAATGTCGATGATCCCGGGCAGCACCAGCAGGCCTGCCGCGTCGAGCCGGCGCGGCCGCTCCGCCGTCCGGTCGGCGACATGCCCGCCGGAGACATGCAGGTTCCGCTCGCTCCAGTCGTCGCCGACCAGCGTCAGCCCGTTCTCGATCACCCAGCTCATGTGCCGCCGCCTCGTCCTCGCGTGTCATCGACGCGTCATCTGCTGTCTATACAGGTATCCCCGAACCCACTCTCCTGTCTAGACAGAAGGACCGCCAAAATGCTTCGCTCGCTGGTTTTTGCACTCGCCGCCACCGTGGCAGCCACGGTATCGGCCCATGCCGATCCGGTCCGTTTCGCCGTCACCGACATCGAGGGTCTGGAAGCCCTCCAGCAGGAATTCGGCGGTTTCCAGGAAGCCCTCGAAGCCGAGACCGGACTCGACATCGAGCTCATCGCCGTCAGCTCGCGCACCGCGGCCGTCGAGGCGCTGAACGCCGGCCAGGTCGAACTGGTGCTCACGGGACCCGCCGAATACGTGGTGATGAAGGAGCTGAGCGATCCGCGCATCGTCGTCGCCTGGCAGCGGCCGGACTATTTCGCGCAGGTCGCCGTGCTGGCGAACGGCCCGATCCGCACGATCGAGGACCTGAAGGGCAAGAAGATCGCCTTCGGCTCGGTCGGCTCGACTTCGCAGCATCTCGGACCCGCCCAGGCGCTCGCCGACCAGGGCATCGTCTACGGCGAGGACTACGAGCCGGTGATCATCTCGCGCAACGTCGCGGCCGAGGCGCTGATCCGCGGCGACATCGCGGCGATGGGGCTGAATTTCGGGCACCTGAACGCGATCCGCGAGGCCTTCCCGGACCAGGCCTTCGCCGTCGTCGCCCGCGGCCGCGACCTGCCGAACGACATTCTCGTTGCCCGCAAGGACATCCCGGAAGAGACCTTCGAGACGATCCGCGACGCGTTCCTCGAGAACGGCAACGCGCTGATGGGCGCCGTGTTGCAGGGCGAGGACAACCAGAAGTTCAAGGGCGGCACCTTCCTCACCGACATCCAGGACAGCGAGTACGACTACGTGCGCTCGATGTACCGCACGATCGGCGTCGACACCTTCACCGCCTTCGTCGAATGAGCGCCGCGCTTGACGAGACCACGACGGACGGCCGGTTTCGGCCGGCCGTCGCGCTGCCGCCCGCGGAAGTGCTGGAGGCGAAGGACGGGATCCCCGCCTCGACCGTCATCAGCACGAGCGGCCTCGGCAAGTCCTACGCGAACGGCCAGCCTGTCTTCGCCGGGCTGAAGATCGACATCAAGGCCGATCAGCGGGTTGCGCTGATCGGGTCGAACGGCGCCGGCAAGTCGACGCTGCTGAAATGCCTGGTCGGCCTGCTGCCGCTCAGCGACGGCGAGATCATGACGCTGGGCGAGACCTTCCGGGCGGCGCCGAGCGCGGCGCAGCTGCAGCGGCTGCGGCGGCAGATCGGCTTCGTCTTCCAGCACCACGGCCTGGTGGGACGGCAGACGGTGCTCACCAACGTCATCCAGGGCAAGCTCGGCCTGCCCGGCGGCTGGCGCGCCTGGCACCATTCGCTGGCCCGCGAAGCCTGGCGCGAGGAGGCGATGGCGGTGCTCGCCGAAGTGCGCCTCGCCGACAAGGCCTCGGCCCGCGCCGACCAGCTTTCCGGCGGCCAGGCGCAGCGCATCGCCATCGCGCGGGCGCTGATCCGCAAGCCGAGACTGCTGATCGCCGACGAACCCGCGGCGAGCCTCGACCCGGCGGTCGGGCGGGAGATCATGACGATCTTCTCCGACCTCGCTTCCGAGCACGGCATCACGCTGGTCTACACGACGCACGACATGGAGCATGCGCTGAACTACTCGGACCGGATCATCGCGCTGAAGGCCGGCCGGGTGCATTTCGACCTGCCCACCGCGATGGTCGGTCGGCAGCAGATGGAAGACGTCTTCCATGGCTGAGGCCTCCGTCCCGCCACGCGCGCCCTCGCGGCTGCCGCCCGTCTCGCCGGTCACCTTCACCCTGCTCGTCGCTTTCGCGGCGGTGTTCCTGGTCTCGCTCGGCGAGGTCGGCCCGTCGCCCGAGCGGCTTGCCGCCGGGGCGCCGCGGATGATGGATCTCATCGGCCGGATGCTGCCGCCGAACGTCGAGCCGGCGTTCCTGCAGCGCATGGGCTGGCGCATTCTCGAGACGCTGCAGATCGCGCTGGTCGGCACGGTGATCGGCGTCGTCATCAGCCTGCCGATGGGCTGGCTGGCGGCGCGCGGCATCTCGCCGCTCGGCGCCTTCCGGCAGTTGCCGCGCGCGCTCGTCTCGCTGTTCCGTACCGTGCCGGACCTGGTCTGGGCGCTGATCTTCGTCTCGACCGTCGGGCTCGGCGCCGTCGCCGGCACGATGACCATCGTCGTCGACACGGTGGGCTTCTGCGGCCGGTTCTTCGCCGAAGCGATGGAGGAGGCCGACAAGAAGCCGCAGGAGGCGCTCAGGGCGATCGGCGCCTCGCAGGTCAGCGTGCTGTTCGGCGCGACGCTGCCGAGCATCATGCCGACGCTGATCAACAGCTCCCTCTTCGCCTTCGAAAAGGGCGTCCGCTCCTCGGTGGTGCTGGGCCTCGTCGGCGCTGGCGGCATCGGCCAGGAGCTGAAGGTCGCCTTCGATCTCTTCCAGTACCGCAACGCCTCGGCGATCATCCTCGCCATCTTCGTGATCGTCTTGGTGATGGAATATTTCACCGACCGGCTGCGCGCCCGGTTCCAGTAGGGCGGCGGTTCGAATGGTCATCGACACGCGGCGCCATCATGGGCCGGCGCCCACGATGCCGGGCTCAGCTGTCGAAGACGAGTTCCACCCGGTCCGCGAGAAAGCGGCTGCGGGAGAACTGGATCGGCACGCCATCGGCGTCGAAATTGACCGATTCCGACACGATGACGATCGCGTCCGCCGCGCAGCCGAGATGCTCGGCATCGCCCTGCGAAACGCGCTCGGCGGTGATCCGCGTGCTGCGGCGGCGATAGTCCGCGACGCCGTGGGCGGCGAGCGCCTTGGTGATCGAGCCGGTCTCGGCATAGGCGGCGACGATGCGCGGGAAGCGCTCGGCCGGAAACCAGCTGGTGGCGGCCGACAGCGGCACGCCGTCGGCGACGTTGAGGCTTTCCAGCCGCACCAGCGGCGCGCCCGGCGCCAGCTGCAACTCGCCGGCGAGGCGCCGGTCGGCGTTCTCCCGGCCAGAGCCGATGAGCCGGCCGGCCGCCTGGCGGGCGTTCTGCGAGACGTTCTCGGTGAATCGCGTCCGGGCGCCGACCGGGTAGACGATCCGCTCGGGCCGGCGCTCGACGAAGGTGCCGCGGCCCCGCTCGGGGCGGAGCAACCCCTCAGCCGCCAGCGCCGCGATCGCCCGGCGCACCGTGTGGCGGTTGACGCCGAAGCGGGCGGCCAGCTCGGTCTCGACCGGCAGCTTCTCGGGCGCGCCCGGACCGGGCGCGCCGATCATCGCGCGGATCTCGTCGGCGACCTTGCGCCAGCGCGCGATGCCGTCGGCGGTGTCTTCCATGGTCCCGCTCCTGCCGCTTCCCGCCGGATTGTCATTGTCACGTCATCGTCGCGGGTGTATCCGTCGTCTAGCAGATCTAGTTGTCTACCCCAATAGACTAATAGGAACCCAGCCTTCATGTCAGCCGCTCCCGGCCATTCGTCCGACCAAACCGCCCGCCGCCGCGCCATGGGTGCCTTTGCCGCCAGCGACGCGCCGACGCTTGCCGCGGCGTGGGACGCCATTGCCGGCGGGACGGCGGCCATCAGCCTGCGCGGGCCGGAGGCCGGGCTGGTGATGCTGCGCGGCCGGATCGGCGGTGGCGGCGCGCCGTTCAATCTCGGCGAGGCCAGCGTCACGCGCGCCAGCGTGCGCCTCGCCTCGGGCGAAGTCGGCCACGCGATGGTGCTGGGGCGTGACACCGACCATGCGCGGCTTGCCGCGCAGTTCGACGCCGCCTGGCAGCGCGACGACTGGCGCGCCGCGATCGAGGCGCGGGTCGTCGCGCCGGCGCTGGCGAAGCAGGCGGAGGCCGACCGGCGCTCCGCCGAGGAGACGGAAGCGACGCGCGTCGACTTCTTCACCATGGTCCGGGGAGACGACTGATGGCCGACACGATGGCTTCCGCCCCGCTGGAAGGCGGCTTCGCCGATCCGGTCTTCGACGCCCAGGCGGCGTTCTCCGCGATCATGGGCGCCTTCGCCCGGCCCGGCACGATCGCCGACCTCTCAGGCCTTGCCCAGCCCCCGGCACCGGTCCCGCCGGCGGCAGGCGCCTTCCTGGCCGCGCTGGCCGACTACGACACGCCGGTCTGGCTCGACGAAGCCGCCGAGGCGACCGGCATCGCCGATTGGCTGATCTTCCACACCGGCGCGGCGATCGTCGCCGATCCCGCCGCGGCCTCCTTCGCGCTCGCCTGCGACCCGTCGGCGCTGCCGGCGCTGTCACGTTTTGCCGTCGGCACGGCCGACTTTCCCGATCGATCGGCGACGCTGGTCGTCTGCCTGCCGGACCTGCGGGGCGGCGGGACACTGCGGCTCACCGGTCCCGGCATCGAGACGGAGGCCTTCGCCGGCCCGCAGGGGCTGCCGGAGAGCTTCCTGGCCGACTGGGCCGGCAATCGCGCGCTCTATCCCTGCGGCATCGATGTGCTGCTCGTCGCCGGCGGCGAGGCATTCGGCCTGCCGCGCACCACAGAGATCGCGGAGCGCTGAGATGTATGTCGCCGTCAAGGGAGGCGAGGCCGCCATCGGCGCCGCCCACCGCCTGCTCGCCGATCGCCGCCGCGGCGACCGCAATGTCCCGGCGCTGACGCTGGAGCAGATCGCCGGCCAGCTGGCGCTCGCCGTCGACCGGGCGATGGCCGAGGGCTCGCTCTACGACCCCGAACTCGCGGCGATGGCGGTGCGCCAGGCGCGCGGCGATCTGATCGAGGCGATCTTCCTGATCCGCGCCTATCGCACGACGCTGCCGCGCTTCGGCTATTCGGTGCCGGTCGACACCGGCGCGATGCGCATCGAGCGCCGCGTCTCGGCGACCTACAAGGACCTGCCAGGCGGCCAGTTGCTGGGGCCCACCTTCGATTACACGCACCGGCTGATCGACCCGTCGATGGCCGGCGACGAGCCGGTCGAGCCCGGCGCCCGGCGCGACTGGCCGGGCGAGCGCTGCGCGCGGGTCACCGACATTCTCGGCGAGGACGGGCTGATCGAGCCGGACATCGCGGACGAGACCGGCGAGCCGGGCGATCTCACCCGCGAGCCGCTGGAATATCCGGCCGGTCGGGATCTCCGGCTGCAGGCGCTGTCGCGCGGCGACGAGGGGTTCCTGCTGTCGCTCGCCTATTCCACCCAGCGCGGCTTCGGCCGGTCGCATCCCTTCGTCGGCGAGATCCGCATCGGCCTCGTCGATATCGAGGTCGAGATGCCGGAAGTGGGTTTCCCCGTCACCATCGGCCGGGTGCGGCTCACCGAGTGCCAGATGGTCAACCAGTTCAAGGGCTCCGCCGAGGAGCCGCCGCAGTTCACCCGCGGCTACGGCCTGGTCTTCGGCCAGTCGGAGCGCAAGGCGATGGCGATGAGCCTCGTCGACCGGGCCCTCAGGGCAGACGAGTTCGGCGAGGAGCGCAATGCCCCGGCCCAGGACGAGGAATTCGTCATCGCCCATTCCGACAACGTCCAGGCGACCGGCTTCGTCGAGCATCTGAAGCTGCCGCATTACGTCGACTTCCAGGCCGAGCTCGACCTCGTCCGCCGCATGCGCCGCGAGCATGCGGCCGCCGGTGCGACGCCCGAAGCCGAGGAACTGAAGGACGCGGCAGAATGAGCGCCCCGCAGCGAATGCAAGGGCGACACAGCTCAGGCGGCGATCGTCTCGATCACCACGCGGCGGCCGAGCACGGCCAGCGTCGCCTCCAGCATCGCCAGCTTGGTCGGATGGTCCGGGTCGAGGATTCTGCGCACCAGCTTCTCGTCCTTGCCGAGCCGTCGGGCCAGCTCCGCCTGGCTGATGCCGCTCTGGCGGAAGGCCTCGCAGACGGCGAGCTTCATCGCATCGCTCGCCCCCACGGGAATGGCCAGGTCGCCGCCTGTCTCGGAAGCGGCCGGCAGATCCCTGCCGTCCCGCAGGGCCCATCGAAGAGCAACGCCCAGCGCTTCGCTCGCCGCGCCGATCGCCGCCTCCCGCGTCGCGCCCCCGCTGATCGCTTCCGGCAAGTCCGGAAAGGTCACGACGAAGCCGCCATCGGGATCGGCTTCCAGTCGAGCCGGATAGATCAGGCGCATGGCATTTCCTTCTCACTCAACCCCGAGCTGGCGCTTGATCGTCCGCACGTGCAGCGGACCGAGTTCGCCGGACTGGATGATCGTACGCCTGTCGCCGAGCGTCACGCGGTAGTGGCTGCCCTTGCCGAGCTTCGTGTCGATTTCGAGCTTCAGCTTTTGCGCCCGAGCATAGGCACGCAGTTCCCGCAGCAAGGCTTCGCGTGTCATCGCCGCCTTTCCGGGAAGGCTTCAGATTTCGGACATTATTGTCCGGATACGAGCGATTGGCAACTCCAACCGGTACGGCGAGGCGCGAAACTAACGGTCCCTTCTGCCCAGCAGATACCAGGCGAGAACCAGGCCGCCGAGGATCGCAGCCAGTTCGCCGAGCGCCAGCCAGCCGGCTCCCATCGGCTCTCTCCTTCGCGGGTTCCCGCTCGTTTCATTCCAGCAGAAGGCCCGGCACGATGACGGCGGCGCTTCCGACCTACAACTTCGCCTATCTCGACGAGCAGACCAAGCGGATGATCCGCCGCACCATCCTGAAGGCGATCGCGATCCCCGGCTACCAGGTGCCGTTCGCCTCGCGGGAGATGCCGATGCCCTATGGCTGGGGCACCGGTGGCGTGCAGGTGACCGCTTCGATCATCGGGCCCAACGACGTGCTCAAGGTCATCGACCAGGGCGCCGACGACACCACCAATGCCGTCTCGATCCGCGCCTTCTTCGAGAAGACCGCGAGGGTGGCGACGACCACCAAGACCGCCGAAGCGACGATCATCCAGACAAGGCACCGCATGCCGGAAACGCCGCTGACCGCCGGCCAGACGCTGGTCTTCCAGGTGCCGATCCCCGAGCCGCTGCGCTTCCTCGAGCCGCGCGAGACCGAGACGCGGGTGATGCACGCGCTGGAGGAATACGGGCTGATGCACGTCAAGCTCTACGAGGACATCGCCCGGCACGGCCACATCGCCACGACCTACGCCTATCCGGTCAAGGTCGAGGGCCGCTACGTCATGGATCCTTCGCCGATCCCGAAATTCGACAATCCGAAGCTGCACCGCTCGCCGGCCTTGCAGCTCTTCGGCGCCGGCCGCGAGAAGCGGATCTACGCGCTGCCGCCCTTCACCGACGTGGTCAGCCTCGACTTCGAGGACCATCCCTTCGCGGTCCAGACCTTCGACAGACCCTGCGCGCTGTGCGGGGCGGAGAACGTCTATCTCGACGAGGTCGTCACCGACGACCGCGGCGGCCGGATGTTCGTCTGCTCCGACACCGACTGGTGCGAGACCCGCCGCGAGGCGGGGCATGTCGGGGATGGCGGACCGGACGGGCGGAAGGAGGCGGCGGAATGAGGACTGATGCTACGCTCTCTTCACATTTTGATGAGGGGACACGGATCCTACCCCCCTCTGCCTTCCGGCATCTCCCCCACAAGGGGGGAGATCGAGGCTGCCCGGCTGGTGGGTCCTCGCAGATGCCGCGACGCCGGTTATCGAGCGCCACGTTCCTCATTGGCGGATCTCCCCCCTTGTGGGGGAGATGTCCGGCAGGACAGAGGGGGGTCGGCGGCCTATCCGCCACCGCCGGCGCCGCTTTCGCCAGCGCCATCGCTGAAACAGCCAGGTTGCCGCTCCTCGATCACCGCGAGCACATGCGCACAGACACCGTCGATGTCCTCGATAACCTCGTGGTTCCAGAATCGCACGACCGTCCAGCCGTCGGCTTCCAGTCGCGCAGTCCGGGCGGCATCCCGCGCCAGTGCCGCGTGGTCCGCATGTCGCGATCCGTCGATCTCGACGATCAGCCGATGCGTCGGACAGGCGAAGTCGGCGATGCAGCCGGCGATCGGCACCTGACGGCGGAAGCCGAGGCCCATCAGGCGGTGCGCCCGCACCGCGTTCCAGAACCTCAGCTCGGCCTCGGTCATCGCCTTGCGCATCGTCCGGGCGATGGCGCGATGCCGCGGCGGGATATCGGCGTGCGAAGACATGGGTCTGCCTCCATCGACGGAGATCATTCTGCCAGCGGCGGCGGCATCATTGCACCCCCCTCTGCCTGCCGGCATCTCCCCCACAAGGGGGGAGATCGACCGACTTGTCCGGCTGGGCGCTCGACGATCGGCCGCGCGGCGTTTCTCCAGGAAGCGCCCCCCTCGCCGCTTCGATCTCCCCCCTTGTGGGGGAGATGGGCGGCAGCCCAGAGGGGGGTGTTCGCGCTGAAGACCTGCGCTCGGGACACCGACCAACCTTCGTCCGCATATCCGAGGAGACAGGTCCGATGACATCCCCCCTCCTTTCCGTCCGGGACATCACCAAGACCTACGGCGCGCGGGTCGGGTGCGAGGACGTGTCGTTCGACGTGTGGCCCGGCGAGGTCGTCGCCATCGTCGGCGAGTCCGGGTCCGGCAAGACGACGCTGCTGAACTGCATCTCGACGCGCCTCGCGCCGACGTCGGGCACGATCTCCTACGCCATGCGCGACGGCACGATGCGCGATCTTGCCAGCCTCGGCGAGGCCGAGCGGCGGCTGTTGATGCGCACCGACTGGGGCTTCGTCCACCAGCATGCGAGCGACGGCCTGCGGATGCGGGTCTCGGCCGGGGCGAATGTCGGCGAGCGGCTGATGGCGGTGGGCGACCGCCACTACGGCGAGATCCGCGCGACCGCGACCGACTGGCTCGGCCGCGTCGAGATCGCCGCCGACCGCATCGACGACCAGCCGGTGGCGTTTTCCGGCGGCATGCGCCAGCGCCTGCAGATCGCCCGCAACCTCGTCACCCGGCCGCGCCTCGTCTTCATGGACGAGCCGACCGGCGGCCTCGACGTCTCGGTGCAGGCGCGGCTGCTCGACCTGATCCGGACGCTGGTGTCGGAAATGGGCCTGTCGGTGGTGATCGTCACCCACGACCTCGCGGTCGCGCGGCTCCTGTCGCAGCGGATGATCGTGATGAAGGCGGGGCGGATCATCGAGCACGGCCTGACCGACCGGGTCCTCGACGACCCGCACCACGCCTACACCCAGCTCCTCGTCGCCTCGATCCCGGAAAGCTGAGCCATGTCCGATCAATCCCACCCGATCCTGACGGTGCAGGACGTCGCCAAGACCTTCACCATGCATCTGCGCGGCGGGCTGCGCCTGCCGGTGGTCGCCGGTGCCGCCTTCACGGTCGCGGCCGGCGAATGCGTCGTGCTTGGCGGGCCGTCCGGCGTCGGCAAGTCGTCGATCCTGCGCATGGTCTACGGCAACTATGCCGTCGACGGCGGACAGATCCTGATCCGCGATCCGAAGAGCGGCCACGAGGCGGACCTCGCCTCCGGCGATCCGCGCGAGATCATCGCGCTCCGCCGCGATGCCATCGGCTATGTCAGCCAGTTCCTGCGGGCGATCCCGCGCGTGCCGGCGATCGACGTGGTGGCCGAGCCGCTGGTCTCGCGCGGTGCCCCGGTCGAGGCGGCGCGGGCCCGGGCGAAGGAACTGCTCGCGCGCCTCAACCTGCCCGAGGCGCTGTTCGAGCTGCCGCCGGCGACCTTCTCCGGCGGCGAGAAGCAGCGGGTCAACATCGCCCGCGGCTTCATCACCGACCATCCGCTGCTGCTGCTCGACGAGCCGACCGCCTCGCTGGATGCCGAGAACCGCGACGTCGTCTGCGCCATGATCGAGGCCAAGAAGGCGGCCGGCACCGCCATCCTCGGCATCTTCCACGACGCGGAGGTGCGCGACCGGATCGCGACGCGGATCGTCGACGTGTCGGCATTCTCCGCCCGGGCGGCCGCGTGATGGCGAAGCTGTCGCCGACGCCCCTCGTCCATCCGAGCGCCGAGGTCGAGGATTGCGCGCTCGGCCGCTACACCGAGATCGCCGAACGCTGCCGGATCTCCGAGACGGTGCTCGGCGACTATTCCTATGCCATGCAGGATTGCGGGATCTGGTGCGCGACGATCGGCAAGTTCGTCAACATCGCCGCTTCGGTGCGCATCAACGCCACCAACCACCCGACCTGGCGGGCGACGCTGCACCATTTCACCTACCGGGCCGGCGACTATTTCGACGGCGAGGCGAACGAGGCGTCGTTCTTCGACTGGCGCCGCAGCCAGGCCGTGACCATCGGCCATGACGTGTGGATCGGCCACGGCGCGACTATCCTGCCGGGCGTCACCGTCGGCAATGGCGCGGTCATCGGGGCAGGCGCCGTGGTCTCGAAGGACGTCGCTCCCTACACCATCGTCGGGGGCGTGCCGGCCCGTCCGATCCGGCCGCGATTCGCCGAGGGGATCGGTGCCCGCATGGACGCGCTCGCGTGGTGGGACTGGCCGCACGAGACGCTGCGGACCGCCCTCGACGATTTCCGCCAACTCGACGCCGAAGCCTTCCTGGACAGGCACGGCGGCTAGGTCGAAGGGGCCGCGCGGGCAGGCGGTTGCGGTGTCACCGAACCGTCACCGGCACGTCATCGCACTCACATGCGCAAGGCCTAGGAAGACCCCGTCAACGAGCCGACGGGATACAGAATGACTGCCATCGTGATCCGAGACCTCTCCAAGCGCTTCGGCCGCAAGCAGGCCCTGAACAAGGTCAGCCTGACGATCGAAGAGGGCGAGATGGTCGCGCTGATCGGGGCCTCCGGCTCCGGCAAATCGACGCTCATCCGGCACATCGCCGGGCTCGAGCGCGCCGACCAGGACAGCCACTCGGGCATCCAGCTGTTCGGCGCGACGATCCAGACCCGCGGCCGGATCGGCCAGGGGGCCCGCGTCATGCGGCGCGAGATCGGCGTGATCTTCCAGCAGTTCAACCTCGTCGCCCGGCTGCCGGTGATCACCAACGTGCTGCTCGGCAATCTCGGCCGCATCCCGCGCTGGCGCGGCACGCTCGGCCTGTTCACCCGGAACGAGCGGCAGGCGGCCCGCGCCGCGCTCGCCCGGGTGGGTATTCCGGAGGTCGCCTGGCAGCGCGCTTCGACGCTTTCGGGCGGCCAGCAGCAGCGCGCCGCGATCGCCCGCTGCCTCGTCCAGAAATCCCGTGTGCTGCTCGCAGACGAGCCGATCGCGTCGCTCGACCCGGCTTCGGCGCGGCGGGTGATGGATGCGCTCGCCGACATCAACCGGACCGAGAAGATCACCGCGGTCGTGTCGCTGCACCAGGTCGAATACGCCCGCCGCTATTGCCCGCGGACCATCGCGCTCCGGGCCGGCGAGGTTGTCTATGACGGCCCGTCCAGCGCCCTCACCAATGCCTTCCTCACCGAGCTCTACGGGGCGGATTCCGAAGAGCTCGTGCTGCCGGATGCGCTGCCGGTCGACGCCCCGCGTGCCGGGGCGTCGCAGAGACCATCCGTCAGGTCGCCCGAACTCGCCATCGCCTGACCGAGCTTTCCGCCACTACCAACAGGGAACCATCACCATGAAGACGATCCTCAAGAGCCTTGCAGCTGCCGCGCTGGCGGCAGGCCTGTCGTCCGCCGCCCTCGCCCAGGACGCCGCGCCGACCGAAATCGCTTTCGGCATCATCTCCACCGAGAGCCAGCAGAACCTCCGCCCGAAATGGGAGCCCTTCCTGGCCGACATGGAAGAGAAGACCGGCCTCACCGTGAAGCCGTTCTTTGCCTCCGATTATGCCGGCGTCATCGAGGGCATGCGCTTCGACAAGGTGCAGCTCGCCTGGTACGGCAACAAGTCGGCCATGGAAGCCGTGGACCGGGCGAACGGCGAGATCTTCGCCCAGACCGTCGCCCTCGACGGCAGCCCCGGCTACTGGTCGCTGATCCTCGCGCCGGCCGACTCCAAGCTCACCAGCGTCGAGGACCTGCTCACCTGCGACCAGTCGCTGGATTTCGGCCTCGGTGACCCGAACTCGACCTCGGGCTATCTCGTGCCGATGACCTTCGTCTTCGCCGCCAACGGCGTCGACCCGAAGGAATGCTTCAAGAACGTCACCAACGCCAACCACGAGACCAACGCCATGGCCGTCGCCAACGGCCAGGTCGATGCGGCGGCGAACAACACCGAGAACCTCGCGCTGATCGAGAAGAACAACCCGGAGGCCTTCGCCAAGATCAAGGTGATCTGGAAGTCGCCGCTGATCCCGTCGGATCCGATGGTCTGGTCGAGCAAGCTGCCGCAGGAGACCAAGGACAAGATCAAGACCTTCTTCCTGACCTACGGCACCGACCAGTCGGACGGTGACGTGGCGGCCGAGAAGGCGGTCCTCGCCGGCCTCGAATGGGCGCCGTTCCGCGAAAGCACCAACGACCAGCTGCTGCCGATCCGGGTGATGGAACTGTCGAAGTCGATCGCGCAGATCGAAGCCGACACCAGCAAGAGCGACGAAGAGAAGAAGGCCGAGATCGAGAAGCTCGAGGCCGAGAAGGCCGGCTACGAGGCGAAGATCAAGAGCGCCGAGCAGAGCTGACCCCGACCAGGCGGCGGGCGCCCTGCCCGCCGCCGACCGGTTCTCGTCCATCCGGCCGGCGCCCCCACGGGGCCCGGCCGGTCCGTTTCGACCCGCAGGATGCCGCCATGACGAACGACGCGCTTTCCGTTTCCCGCCCCGCCGTGCCCGACCTCAATGCCGGCCGCGACTGGTCCCGCAGCGTCTGGAACGCGGTGATCTGGGGCGGCCTCGCCCTCGGCCTGATCTGGAGCTGGGCGCCGGCGGAAATGGGCCGCTGGACCTATCTGTTCACCGACGCCGACAACATGGCGCAATATGCCAGCGGCTTCGCCCATCCCGACTTCACCGACTGGCGCTATTACGCGACGGAAATGGTGGTGACGGTGCAGATCGCGCTGTGGGGCACCGTCCTGTCGGTGCTGCTGGCGATCCCGTTCGGCATCCTGTCGGCCCACAACATGGTGCCCTGGTACATCCTGCAGCCGGCGCGCCGGCTGATGGACTTCTTCCGCGCCATCCACGAGATCGTCTGGGCGGTGCTGTTCGTCGTCGCCGTCGGCCTTGGTCCCTTCGCCGGCGTGATGGCGCTGTTCATCCACACCACCGGCATCCTCGCCAAGCTGTTCTCCGAAGCCGTCGAGGCGATCGACCCGCGGCCGGTGGAGGGCATCCGCGCTACCGGCGCCTCGAAACTGCAGGAAGTGGTGTTCGGCGTCATCCCGCAGGTGCTGCCGCTGTGGATCTCCTATTCGCTCTACCGCTTCGAATCCAACGTCCGCGCCGCGACCGTGCTGGGGGTCATCGGCGCCGGCGGCATCGGCCAGGTGCTGTTCGAATCGGTGCGCGGCTTCTACTATCCGCAGTCGGCGGCCATCCTGATCATCATTGTTCTGTCGGTGGTCCTGACCGATCTCCTCTCGCAGCGGCTGCGGCGCTTCGTTACATGACGGTAGGCGCTGCCCGCCTCGCAACGAAGCGGTCGCCGCCCCTCGCCTTTCGATTCCCCAGCCCCAGAAGTTCGCCTGCCATGTCCGACGAGATGATCCTGACCAATGCCCGCATCGTCACGCCCGATGCGGTGATCGACGGGCACGTGGTGCTGCGCGACGGCCTGATCGCCGAAATCGGCGAAGGTATGTCGGCCACCGGCGACGACATGGATGGCGACACGCTGATCCCCGGCCTGATCGAGCTGCACACCGACCATATCGAGGGCCACTTCATGCCCCGGCCGAAGGTGCTGTGGAACAAGCTGGCGGCGATCCAGGCGCATGACAACCAGATCGCCGGCTCCGGCATCACCACGGTGTTCGACGCGCTGCGGGTCGGCACCGACGAGAACGCGACGCTCACCGCCGACGACATGGCCGAGATGGGCGAGATGATCGGCCGGGCGGTGGCCGAGCAGCGGGTGCGGGCCGACCACTACATCCATCTGCGCTGCGAGGTCTCCGCCGGGGACGTGCTGGCGGGCTTCCACAAGCTGGCCGTCAATCCCCGGCTGCGGCTGGTCTCGCTGATGGACCATGCGCCGGGACAGCGGCAGTTCGCCGATCTCGGGGCGTACAAGACCTATTACCAGAAGAAGCTCGGCCTCTCGGACGCAGCGTTCGAGACGTTCAGCACCAGGCGGATGGCCGAGTCCGCCGAATTTGCCGAGAGCCACCGGCGCGATATCGCCGATGCCTGCCGCGAGCGCGGCATCGCTCTCGCCTCGCACGACGACGCGACCCTGGCCCATGTCGACGAGGCGCTGGCGCTGGGCACCAGCGTCGCCGAGTTCCCGACCACGGT
Source organism: Aurantimonas sp. HBX-1 (assembly GCF_021391535.1). Lineage (GTDB taxonomy): Bacteria > Pseudomonadota > Alphaproteobacteria > Rhizobiales > Rhizobiaceae > Aurantimonas. The sequence continues at coordinate 6,704 of NZ_CP090066.1, read as the reverse complement.
CGAAGCCGCCGCCGCCTCCCGCGCGGCCGGCCTGCACGTCTTGATGGGGGCGCCCAACATCGTGCGCGGCGGCTCGCATTCCGGCAATGTCTCGGCGATCGAGCTGCTGCGCCTCGGCATCCTCGACATATTGTCCTCGGACTACGTGCCCTTCTCCATGCTGCAGGCGGTGTTCCATCTCGTCGACAGCGGCGCGGCGAGCCTGCCGGAGGCCATCCGGCTGGTGACGCTGAACCCGGCGGACGCCGTCGGCCTCACCGACCGCGGCGCCATCGAAGGGGGCCGCCGCGCCGATCTCGTACGCGTGCGCACCCATGACGGCGAGCCGCCGGTGGTCCGCTCGGTCTGGCGCGAGGGCAACCGTGTCGCCTGACACCGACTCCGAGACCGCCGTCGCCGACGCGGCCCCGACGTCGGCGCCATGCGGCACCTTCGTCGCCGTGGTCGGCCCGAGCGGCGCCGGCAAGGATACGCTGCTCGCCATGGCCGCCGAGATCCTCGCCGGCGACCCCTCGGTGGTCTTCGCCCGCCGGATCGTCACCCGCGACGCCGTGGCCGAACTCGAGGACCACGACGTGATGAGCCGGGGGGAGTTCGCCGACGCCGAGGCCGCCGGCGCGTTCTGCCTGTCCTGGCACGCGCACGGCCTCGCCTATGGCCTGCCCGCCAGCCTTGATGCCGCGCTGGCGTCGGGCCGGACGGTCGTCGCCAACATCTCCCGCCGCACGCTGGCCGATGCCGCCGCGCGGTTTCCGCGCCTCGCCATCGTCGAGATCACCGCGCCGAGGGACGTCCTGGTCGCCCGCGTCGCGGCGCGCGGACGCGAGACGCCGGACGAGGTGGCGGCGCGGATCGCCCGACAGGTCGAGCTCGAGGTCCCGGCCGGCGCGGCGGCGTTTCACCGCATCATGAACGATGGCGACCCGGGCGAGGCATGCGCCCGGCTGGTGGCGATCCTGGCGCCGGCGCCATAGGCAATTCCATGCCGCCTCCGCCCCGGCATATCCGGCGGTTTCGCTGCACCGGGACGGACGATGGTCGTCCGGCGATCCGGGGATGATGCTAGAGGGCGTCGGGTAACAGGTTCTGTTCGGCTTCGAGGAGGGGCGCCGCCTCGCCGGTAGCGGGCGCGAGCATGGCGGCCACGCGCTCGAGCGAGGCGATCAGCATCGATTGCTCCCAGTCCTGAAGCGCCAGAAACTGCTCGTTGAAGCGGGCATGCACCCCATCGGGGGCGATCGCCAGGATGGCCTGCGCCCGCGGCGTCAGGGATAGCCAGACCTGCCGACGGTCGGCCTCGCCCTTGCGCCGCTGCAGCATGCCCTGGGCTTCCAGCTTGTGGATCAGCACCGTCGCCGTCGCCTGGGTGATGCCCATGCGGGCGGCAAGATGGCCGGCGGTCTGTTCCTCGCCCTCCTCGAGCATCTGCAGGAAAATCAGCTGCGAGGAGGTAAGCCCGGTCTCGGCCAGCAAGGCCTTGGCGTTGAGCTCGGTGGTGCGCAGGATCTTGCGCATCGCAGTCAGGGCACGCTTGGTCCGGTTTTCCAAATAGCGCGATCCATCAATCGGCATGAGGCCTTACCTTAGCTGGTGAAATCCCTGAACCCAAGCGGGTTCGCCCGCGTCATCTAGCCGACATTGTTGTGAGATACGAATTATTTTTGACCAGCCCGCATCAGCCGCAGGGCCGTCCGACAGGCGAATTTCTGCCCTAGAAGCTTATTATTCCAGCACATTCGCAGGTCCCCAGCATGGATGGCGGCCGCAATGCCCATCGACGATTGACAATTAGTTAGATCGTACTAACCTATTGGCATGTCATTCACGGAGCCCCGCATGCCATTGACAGCCTTCAGCCAAGCCCAGCCAGCCAGCCGCCCGGCCCGCATCCGGGCACCGCGGCGCGAGGACGGGGCTGGCGTATGGGCCCTGGTGCAGGAGACCGCGGGGCTCGACGACAACTCGATGTACTGCAACCTGCTCCAGTGCACGCATTTCGCCGCGACCTGCGCGATCGCCGAGATCGACGGCGTGCCGGTGGGCTGGGTGTCGGGCTACATCCCGCCCGAGACGCCCGACGTGCTCTTCGTCTGGCAGGTCTGCGTCAGCGAACGGGCGCGGGGCCAGGGCCTGGCGCGGCGGCTGATCGCCTCGGTACTGGCTCGCGACGTCTGCTCCGACGTGCGCTTCGTCCATTCGACCATCACCCGTGACAACGAGGCGTCGTGGGCATTGTTCAACTCGATCGCGGAGTCGCTCGATGCCGACCTCGAGCGCCAGAAACACTTCGAGCGCGACGACCATTTCGATGGCCGGCACGAGACCGAATATCTCGTGTCGATCGGACCGTTCGAGCGCGCGGCGCTTTTCCTGCGCGACGCCGCCTGAGACGAGGCCGGCCTCCCCTTAACCTACCGTCCCGAGAAAGACGTGTTCATGACCGCAACCATTTCCGCCTTTTCCCCCGTCTTCGACCGTGTCGAAAGCCAGGTGCGCTCCTATTCGCGCAGCTTCCCCAAGACCTTCGGCAAGGCGCAGGGCGCGACGCTCTACGACCAGTCGGGCCCGGCCTATACCGATTTCCTCGCCGGCTGCTCGACGCTCAACTACGGGCATAACGACCCGGACCTGAAGGCGGCGCTGATCGACTACATCACCGCTGACGGCATCGCCCACGGGCTCGACATGTTCACCGATGCCAAGCAGGCGTTCCTGGAGACCTTCGAGCGCGTCGTGCTGAAGCCGCGCGGCATGGACTACAAGCTGCAGTTCACCGGCCCGACCGGCGCCAACGCGGTGGAAGCAGCGATCAAGCTTGCCCGCAAGGTGACGAAGCGCACCGAGATCGTCGCCTTCACCAACGGCTTCCATGGCGTCACGCTCGGCGCCCTCGCGGCAACCGGCAATTCCGGGCACCGCCACGGTGCCGGCACGGCGCTGCCGGGCGTCTCGCGCGCTGCGTTCGACGGCTATTTCGGACCGGAGATCGACACCGCCGACATGCTCGACCAGCAGCTGTCCGACCCCTCGAGCGGGTTCGATGCGCCGGCGGCGATCATCGTCGAGACGGTCCAGGGCGAAGGCGGGCTCAACGCTGCGTCCCCCGAGTGGCTCAAGAAGATCGAGGCCATCGCCCGGCGCCACGGCGCGCTGTTCATCATCGACGACATCCAGGCCGGGTGCGGGCGGACGGGTAGCTTCTTCTCATTCGAGAAGATGGGGCTCGACCCCGACATCATCACCATGGCCAAGTCGCTCTCGGGCATGGGCCTGCCGATGGCGCTGACGCTGTTCAAGCCGGCTCACGACATCTGGGAGCCGGCCGAGCACAACGGCACCTTCCGCGGCAACAACCACGCCTTCGTCACCGCCACGGCCGCGATCGAGAAATTCTGGTCGGACGGCGCCTTCGAGGGTGAGGTCGCGGAGAAGGCGAAGTATCTGGAGGATCGCCTCGGCGCGATCGCCGGGACGTACGGGTTCAGCCTGCGCGGACGCGGCATGATGCGCGGCATCGACACCGGGACCGGCGACGTCGCCGTAGCGGTCTGCCGGGCCTGCTTCCGCCAGGGGCTGATCATCGAGACCTCGGGCGCCCATGACGAGGTCGTCAAGGTGCTCGCGCCCCTCACCATCGACCAGCGCCAGTGGGCTGCCGGCCTCGACGTCCTCGAGATGGCGTTCGACGAAGTACTGGGCGGCCACCGCGCCGCCGCAGAATAAAGGTAGCGACCATGATCGTGAGAGACCTTGCCGCCGCGCGGCAGACCGACCGCCTGGTGACCGCCGAGGGCTGGGATTCGACCCGGCTGCTGCTGGCCGGCGATGCGATGGGATTTTCCTTCCACATCACCCGCATCCACGAGAACACCAGCCACGAGTTCCACTACAAGCACCATTTCGAGAGCGTCTACTGCATCTCGGGCGAGGGAACGATCGAGGATCTGGTGACGGGCGAGGTCCACCATATCCGACCCGGCGTGATGTACGGGCTCGACCAGCACGACCGTCACCGGCTGAGCGCGCGATCGGAGATGGTGATGGCGTGCTGCTTCAACCCGCCGGTCAGCGGCAGCGAGGTGCACCGCGCCGACGGCTCCTACGCGCCGGCCGCCGAAACCGCCTGATCTTCTGAACAAACACGCAGGAAGGAACTCCGATGAGTACCGCCATGCAATGGAACAGCCACGCCGACCCCTATCCCACCCGGCTCGAAACCGAGCAGTGGCTGGACCGCAAGGACCCCACCTTCTGGGGCAGATGGACGCCGCAGGCGCCGCTGACGCGCGAGCAGACAGGGAGCTTCGACGCGAACGGCTACCTCGTCCTCGAGAACGTCTTCTCGGCGTCCGAGGTGACGGCGCTGCAGGAAGAGTCGCGCCGAATGCGCAGCGGCGAGGCAAAGCTCTCCGCCGAAGACGTCATCACCGAACCCGGCTCGAACGAGGTTCGCACGGTGTTCCGGCTCGACGAGCAGAACGCCCTGTTCGCCCGCCTGGCGCGCGACGAGCGCATTGCCGGCCGGGTCAGCTATCTGCTCGACGATGATGTCTATCTCCACCAGAGCCGCCTGAACTACAAGCCGGGCTTCACCGGCAAGGAATTCTACTGGCACTCCGATTTCGAGACCTGGCACGCCGAGGACGGCATGCCGCGGATGCGGGCGATCTCGGCCTCGATCCTGCTGACCGACAACGACGCGCTGAACGGGCCGCTGATGCTGATGCCGGGTTCGCACCGTTCGTTCGTCGCCTGCGCCGGGAAGACCCCGGAAGACAATCACAAGACGTCGCTGAAGAAGCAGGAGGTCGGGGTTCCGAGCCACGACAGCCTCACCGAAATGGCGCACCGCCACGGCATCGACTACGCCGCGGGCGTCGCCGGAACGGTCGTGCTCTTCGACTGCAACACGCTGCACGGCTCGAACGGCAACATCACGCCGTTCCCGCGCTCGAACGCCTTCTTCGTCTACAATGCCTGGAGCAACAGGGTGGTCGATCCGTTCGCCGCCGCCTCGCCCCGCCCGGCATTCCTGTCCTCGCGCGACCCCGCCGGCCCGGTCGAGATCGCCGCGGGCCGACTGGCCTGAGCCGGCGTCCGCCCTCATCCGCCGACGACTGTCCGAAGAAACTCGCCGTTTCCGCCCGCCGGAAACCGGTACTGGAGTCCTCATGACCAAAGCGCGTCACAGCGTTGAGAAGATCGGCGGCACGTCGATGTCGCGGACCGCCGAATTGCTCGATACCGTCCTGATCGGGCCGCGTACCGGAGACGCCCTCTACAACCGTATCTTCGTGGTCTCCGCCTATGGCGGCATGACCGACGCGCTGCTGGAGCACAAGAAATCCGGCAAGCCGGGCGTCTACAAGCTCTTCGCCGGCGCCGAGAGCGGCGGGAGCTGGGGCGACGCCCTCACCCGGGTGGCCCGGTGCATGCTCGACAAGAACGCCGAGATATTCCCCGAAGGCAGCCGGCGGGACACCGCCGACCGCTTTGTCACGGAGCGGATCGACGGTGTGCGCTCCTGCCTGATCGATCTGGCGCGGCTCTGCTCGTTCGGTCATTTCCAGCTCGAGCAGCATCTGATGACGGTGCGCGAGATGCTCTCCTCCCTCGGGGAAGCCCAGTCAGCCCACAACACGGCGCTCCTGCTGGAGAGCCGCGGCGTCAACGCCCGTTTCGTCGACCTGACCGGCTGGTGCGAGGGCGGGCAGCTGCCGCTCGACGAAGCCATCACGCGGGCCTTCGCCGACATCGACATCAGCCGGGAACTGCCGGTGGTCACGGGCTATGCCCAATGCACCGAAACGCTGATGGAGACCTACGATCGCGGCTATTCCGAAGTGACGCTCTCCCGCGTGGCGGTCATGACGAAGGCTGGCGAAGCGATCATCCACAAGGAATTCCACCTGTCGTCGGCCGATCCCCGCATCGTCGGCGAGGATGAAGTGCGCGTCATCGGCGAGACCAATTACGACGTCGCCGACCAGCTCTCCAACATGGGCATGGAGGCGATCCACCCCCGGGCGGCCAAGAGCCTGCGGCAGGCCGGCATTCCGCTGCGCGTCAAGAACGCCTTCGAGCCCGGCCATCCCGGGACGGTGATCCGGTCGGATCTGCCGGCGACGCGACCGGCGGTCGAGATCGTGACCGGCCTCAAGGGCGTCTTCGCCTTCGAGTTCCACGACCAGGACATGGTCGGGGTCAAGGGCTACGACAGCGAGATCCTGGAGGCGCTGCGCCGGCACAAGGTCTGGATCATCGCCAAGACGTCGAACGCCAACACGATCACGCATTTCCTCAAGGGCTCGATGCAGGCGATCAAGCGCGTCGAGGCCGATCTTTCCAAGGCGTTTCCGAATGCCGGCATCAACCTGCGCAAGCTCGCCTTGGTGTCCGCGATCGGCAGGGACCTCGGCGGCATCAGCACGCTGGGCAGGGCGATAGCCGTGCTCGGCGAGGCGGGCATCGTGCCGCTCGGGGTTCACGACCTGATCCGCAAGGTCGACCTGCAGGTGATCGTCGAGGAAGCCGACTTCGAGGCGACGATACGCGCCCTGCACAAGGGCCTCGTCGCCGGCGAGGTGACGCCTCGCGCGGAGAGGCTCGCGGCATGAGGGGGCGGACCGGCGCGGTTTCCCCGCCCGAGCGCGTATCCTCGTCGGCCTCGATCGCATGACAATCCGGCACAGCCCCGGCCGGGG